>NZ_VJZC01000330.1 GCF_009377185.1 Streptomyces spongiae | reverse complement strand
GGACGGGTAGGGGCGGTGGGGGCGATAAAGTCGCCGGTATGGGACGGATCTTGGTGATCGGCGCCGGCATGGGTGCGATGGCGGCCGCCGCCCGGCTCGCCGTCGCAGGACACCGGGTGACGGTGTACGAGCGGGCGGAAACGTACGGCGGCGCAGTCACCCGGTTCGAGCGGGACGGCTTCGCCTTCGACACCGGCCCCGGCCTGCTGCCACTCCCCGCCGTCTACCGCGACCTGTTCCTCAAGACGGGCAAGCAGCCCCTGGAGGAAGCCGTGGAGCTGGTCCAGGTGGACCCGGCGTCGCGGCACGTGTTCCCGGACGGCACCGACGTCCTGCTGCCCAACGCCTCCCGCGCCGGCACGGTCGACGCACTCAACACGGCGCTCGGCTCGGGCGCGGGCGACCACTGGGGTGACTTCCTGGTGCGGGCACGCGAGGCCTGGGACCGGACGCGCCGACCGCTCCTGGAGGAACCCCTGTGGAAGGACTGGCGGGTGCTCGGCGAGCGCGAGCCCTACCCCGCGGTGCCCCACAAACGCCTGCTGCGCACCCGCCGGGCCAGCACCCTGGACGAGATCGCCGCCTGGGAGCTGCGCGACCCCCGGCTCACCGCCCTCCTGGACGCCCACGCGCTCGCGTACGGCCTGGACCCCCGGACCACCCCGGCGAGCGCGGCCGTACTGCCGTACATGGAGCACGCCTTCGGCACCTGGTACGTACGCGGCGGCATACGGGAGTTGGCGCGCGCGGTGTACGAGCGGTGCCTCGCGCGCCGGGTGGAGTTCGTCTTCGGCACCGAGGTCACCGGGATCGTCGAGAAGGACGGGCGGGCGGCCGGACTGGAGCTCGCCGACAAGACGGTCACCGAGGCGGACCACGTGGTCGCGGGCGTGGATCCCGTGCGGCTGAGTGGTCTGACCGAGCACGTGCTGCGGGAGGACGGGGACGCACGCCCCGAGCGGATGTCGCCGTCCTCCGGGCGGTTCACCGTGCTGCTGGCCCTGCGCGGGCGGCGCGAGAGCGGTGCCGCGCACCGCACGGTCGTGCACGCGCCGGACCGCACGGCCGAGTTGGACCACCTCTGCCGTCCCGCCGGCAGCGAAGAGCCGGCGCGTCCCACGGTGACCGTGCTGCGGCCGGACGACCCGGCTCTGCGCCCGGACGACGAGCACGAGTCCGTGGTCCTGTCGGCGGCGGCACCGGTGGCACCGGCGGGGGCGGCCGGATGGGCTGCGGGTGACACGGCCGACGACCGGTTCGCGGATCTTCTCGTCAGCGCCGCCGAAGCCGCCGTTCCCGGGCTGCGGGAGCGTCTCCTGTGGCGCGAGGTGCGCACACCGGGCCACAGCGCGCGGGAGACCGGCGCCGAGGGCGGTGCCGTCCCGCCGCCCGCACTCGCCGCGGCCGACGGCCGCTTCCTGCACCCGGCCAACACGACCCGCTTCCCCGGGCTGTACCTGGTCGGCGGCTGGGCGCACCCCGGCGGCGGTCTGCCGCACGCCGGCATGTCGGGCGCCCTGGTCGCGGGCCTGATCGTGGAGGGACAGGACTTCCGGGGGTCTCAGTGACCGGGATCTCAGTGACCCGGGATCTCAGCGACCGGGATCTCAGTGACTCCGGCGCAGGTCCCAGGTCGCCTCAGAAGTGGCCCCAGAAGTGGCCTCAGAAACGGTACTGCTGCTCGTCGTAGCCGTTCCCGCTTCCGTTCCCATGGCCGTTGCCCTGGTACGGATACGACTGCTCCGGGGGGAGTTCGCCGCTGAGCGGGTCGTCGGTGGTGCGCTGTTGCGGGACCCAGACGCCGCCCGGCGGGGTATCGCCGTAGCCGCCCGTGGCGTACTGGTCCTGGCCGTAGCCCTGCTGGTCGTACCCCTGCTGGCCGCCATAGGTGCTGTCGTACGACGCGCCGCCGTACGACTGCTGGCCGGCGTACGGGTCGGAGTAGGCGGCGTACTGCTGCTGCGCCGGGTCGTAGCCGTACTGCTGCTGGTCGTAACCGGAGTAGCCGTCGTACCCGAAGGCCTGGTCCTGGGAGTGGGCGGCGGTCGCGTAGGACGGGTCGGTGGCGGCGGCGTAGGCGGCTTCGCTGTAGACGCCGTAGGTGCCGGTCTCGTCGGGCAGGGGCTGCGGCGAGTAGACGGTGGTGGTCTCGGCCGGGGACTCACCGGGTCGCGGGGGACGGGCGAAGACGTTGTCGTCGCCGTCGAAACCGTCGAAGCCGTCGTCCTGGCGGTACGTTCCGTCAGCGGTCGCCTGGAGGTCGGAGACCTCCAGGCTGGGCTCCTGGCGCTCCGGCTCACCGCGGCGGCGCTTGCTGCCGCCGCGGCCCTCGTCGGGGCGCTTGACCGCCCAGCCTGCGGCGAATCCGCGCCGGAAGGACAGCGTGACGTAGGTCTGCCCGACCGCGAAGGTGGCGGCGCCGAGGCCGATGACGATCACATTGGGCATCAGGACGCCGAGGACGACGCAGAGGAAGCCCGCGAAGGCGAGCAGCCGCCAGCGCAGCCGCGCCTTGTACTGCAGCAGCACCTCGCCGAGCAGCCACAGCGCGACGATGCCGAACGCGATGTAGAGGACCGTCCAGCCCATGTACGCCCCTCTCCCTGCGGCCGTGGCCGCTGTGCCCTTAAGTCGTACGCGGCTCAGGCCTTAGACCTGCGGTGGGTGGTGCAGACCCAGATTCTCGTAGATTTCCAGCGTCGCGGTCGAGTTGTTGAGCGTGATGAAGTGAAGTCCGGGGACTCCCTCGTCCAGCAGCCTCGCGCAGAACTCCGTAGCGAACTCAATGCCAATGGAGCGTACAGCGGCCGGATCGTCTTTGGCTGTGAGGATCCGCTCTTTCAGGGCGGGCGGGAACGAAGCGTTACTGAGCTGGGGCAACCGTTCCAGCATCTTCACACTCGTTACCGGCATGACCTCGGGGATCACCGGAGTCGTACAGCCGGCCACCGCGACGCGGTCACGCAACCGCAGATACGACTCGGCGTGGAAGAACATCTGCGTGATCGCGTAGTCGGCACCGGCCCGGCACTTGTCGACGAAGTGGCGCACGTCGGCGTCCCAGTCGGCGGAGCGCGGGTGCATCTCGGGGAAGGCCGCGACGCCCACACAGAAGTCGCCCGACTCCTTGATGAGCTGGACGAGTTCCGCCGCGTACGTCAGTCCCCGCGGGTGCGGCACCCACTCGCCCATGGGGTCGCCGGGCGGGTCGCCGCGGACCGCGAGCATGTTGCGGATCCCGGCATCGGCGTACTGGCCGATGATGTTGCGCAGTTCCGCTATGGAGTGGTTGACGGCGGTGAGGTGGGCGACCGGGGTGAGCGTGGTGTCGGAGGCGATCTGCTCGGTCGCCTTCACGGTGCCGGAGCGTGTGGAGCCGCCCGCCCCGTACGTCACGGAGACGAAACTGGGGGCGACGGCCTCGACCCTGCGGAGCGCGTTCCACAGGTTGCGCTCGCCCTTCTCGGTCTTGGGAGCCCAGAACTCGAACGAGTACGTGGTCTTGCCGTCGACGAGCATGTCACGCACGGTAGTCGCGCGATCAGTCCTGGTGGAAGCGGTTCCTAGGGCCATACGGGCAGGTTAGCCACGCTGGGCTCGTCCCCCAACCAGAGGACGGGTTTTTGCCCGTTTTGCCGCCCTGCTGTCCAGTCCTCGGACAGCCTCGCTCATCTCCGCTCGACGGGCGGCGCCCTGGACCGGTCTGCCGCCGGCTAGGCAGCCGCGCGCAGTCGCTTCGCGAACTCCGCCGCCGCCGCTCCGGGGTCGTCGGCCTCGGTGATCGCGCGGACGACCACGGCCCGGCGGGCGCCCGCGTCGAGGACTTCGTCGAGGTTGCCGAGGTCGATGCCGCCGATGGCGAACCAGGGGCGGTCGGTGGCGAGGGCCGCCGTGTACCGGACCAGGTCGAGGCCGGGGGCCGGACGGCCCGGCTTGGTGGGGGTGGGCCAGCAGGGGCCGGTGCAGAAGTAGTCCACGCCGTCCTGGACGGCGGCCGCGGCGGCCTCCGCCTCGGCGTGCGTGGAGCGGCCGATGAGGACGTCGTCGCCGAGGATCGCGCGGGCCGCCGGGACCGGGAGGTCCCCCTGGCCCAGGTGCAGCACGTCGGAGCGGACGGCGTGGGCGACGTCCGCCCGGTCGTTCACGGCGAGGAGCGTGCCGTGACGCCGGCAGGCGTCGGCGAACACCTGGAGGTGCTCCAGCTCCTCCGCGGCCTCCATGCCCTTGTCCCTCAGCTGTACGATGTCGACGCCGCCGGCCAGGACCGCGTCCAGGAACTCCGGCAGGTCGCCCTGGCGCTTGCGGGCGTCCGTGCAGAGGTAGACGCGGGCGTCGGCGAGCTGTCGGCGGGCGGTGTCGGGCATGGTCAGGCTCTCCCGTTGTCGATGGCGTACGACGTACGGCCACGCTTCGGTGGCGTACGGGCCACGGGCGGGGCCGGGGCCCGTGGCGGTGGCCCGTACGCCGGACGGCGAACGTCGGTTGTGGGTTCGGACGACGAGTGTCGAACGGCGAGCGTCAGACGGCGAGCGCCTGGGCGCGGCGCTTGACCTCCGTGCCCCGGTTCTCGCTCAGGGCCTGGGCCGGGGTGCCCGGCAGGCTCGGGTCGGGGGTGAAGAGCCACTCCAGCATCTCTTCATCCGTGAAGCCGTCGTCCCTCAGCAGCGTCAGGGTGCCGGACAGGCCCTTGACGACCTTGTCCCCGTCGATGAAGGCGGCGGGGACGTACAGCGCGCGGTTCTCGCCCCGGCGTACGGCGATGAGCTGGCCCTCCTTGACCAGCTGCCGCACACGGGTCACCTCGACGCCGAGCATCTCGGAGATCTCGGGGAGGTTCAGCCACGCGGGGACGAGAGCATCGGTCTTTGCGTCAATCTCGGTCACGACATCAAGACTGCCATCCCGGACTGACAGTCGGTACCCGAGCCGCCTCCGGCGCAGGTCGTGAGTGGGCCGACCGGGGGGTGGGCTACGCCGTGGCGGGCTAAGCCGTCGCGGCCTTCAGCGGGCGCGACGGGTCGGCCAGCCGTTCCGGGTCCATGGGCGTGCCCGCCTCGATCAGCCGGCGCCCCTGCGCCAGGTCCCGGGGGCGGCCCACCGCGAGGAGGGCGGCCAGGCGCCCCTCGCGCAGCCAGCACACCGACCAGGCGGCGCCCGTGGGGTCGCCCCGCCACACGGTCGTGTCGGCCGAGGCGTGGTGGCCGACGTACTGGACGAAACGGCCGAACTGTTCCGACCAGAAGTACGGAACCGGGTCGTACGGCGCCGGGGACTCGCCGATGATGTTGGCGGCCACCGTGCGGGGGCCCTGGAGGGCGTTGTCCCAGTGGTGGACCAGGAGACGTTCGCCGTACCTTCCCGAAGGGAAGGACGCGCAGTCGCCGACGGCGTACACGTCCGGCGCGGAGGTGCGCAGGTGGTCGTCGGCCACCACCTCGCCGTACGCGCCGAGCTCGATGCCCGAGCCGGTCAGCCAGACCGTCGCCGGGCGGGCCCCGATGCCCACGACCACCGCGCCCGCCCGTACCCGCGAGCCGTCGTCCAGGATCACCGTCCCGTCCTCGACGCGCTCCACGCGCGCGTGGGTGCGCAAGGTGGCCCCGCTGTCCGCGTACCAGGCGGCCATGGGCGCGGCCACCTCGGCGGGGAGGGCTCCCGCGAGCGGGCGGTCGGCGGCCTCGACGACCGTCACCGCACAGCCCGCCTCGCGCGCGGCCGTGGCGAACTCCGCCCCGATCCAGCCGGCGCCCACGACCACGATGTCGTGCTGCCGGGCCAGGACCGGCCGCAGCCGCTCCGCGTCGTCCAGGGTGCGCAGGAGGTGCACGCCGGGCACGCCCTCGGCGCCCGGCAGCCGGACGGGTTCCGCGCCGGTCGCGAGGACGAGGACGTCGTACGGGACCGGGCCCGTCGCCGTGTCGAGTTCGTGGTCCTCAGGGCGCACGCCGAGCACCTCGCGGCCGAGCCGGAGCTCGATGTCCAGTGCCTCGAAGTCGACGTCGAAGGCGGATCCCTCGGCCTTGCCGAGCAGGACGGCCTTGGACAACGGCGGCCGGTCGTACGGCTGGTGCGGCTCCGCGCCGATCAGCGTGACGGGGCCGGCGAAGCCCTGCTCCCGCAGAACGACCGCGGTCTGCACCCCGGCCATGCCCGCGCCCACGACGACGACCCGTCGCCGTGTCCCTCGTTCCTCCGTCTGCTCGCTCACCTGATCACCATAGACAACTGACAGATTGTCAGTCAGCGGGCGGAGTCCGTGACCTGTTCCACAACACTCGTTCCGCTGCCCGGTTGCGACTCCCACTCCCAGGTCTCCTCCAGGCGTACGCGCCCGTCGGGGAGCTCGGCCACGAGGGACACACAGTGCCCGGACGACGTCGTGCCGTCCCGCTTCAGCTGCACGTACCGGAAGTCCAGCAGGTCACCCTCACGCGTACCCACGAGATGGCCGCGTACGACATCTCCGCCCGCGTACTCGGCCCAGATCTCGCCGTCCTTCTCGTGGTACGTGAACCGGGTGCGGGTACCCACCTGACCTGGAGCCTGGTCCGCGACAGGGGCGAGGACGAGACCGTCGAGAGATCTGTAGGACGGGCGGGCCATGGGCGGAGGCTCCCTTACTGAGGTGAACGGCACGGGCTAGGCTGGCCAACGTAGAGCACTCGCGGGAGCCCGGACGCACCGGGCTGAGAGGGAGGCTGGCGGCCTCCGACCGTACGAACCTGATCCGGGTCATGCCGGCGAAGGGAGGGGCTGGACGCCCATGTCGCGTACACGTACGTCAGAGACATGTACATCAGACGTCCTCGTCGTGGGGGGCGGCATCATCGGGCTCGTGACCGCGTGGCGGGCCGCGCAGCGCGGGTTCGCCACGGCCGTGGTGGACCCGGAGCCGGGCGGTGGGGCCGCGCGAGTGGCGGCCGGGATGCTCGCCGCGGTGACCGAGCTGCACTACGGGGAGCAGACACTGCTGGGCCTCAACCTGGCGTCCGCGCGCCGCTACCCGGACTTCGCGGCCGAACTGACCGAGGTCACGGGCCTGGACCTCGGCTACCGCCAGTGCGGCACGCTCGCGGTCGCGCTCGACGCCGACGACCGCGCCCACCTGCGTGAACTGCACGCGCTGCAACAGCAGTCGGGGCTGGAGTCCGAGTGGCTGAACGGACGGGACTGCCGCCGTCTGGAGCCGATGCTCGCGCCGGGCGTGCGCGGCGGACTGCGTGTCGACGGCGACCACCAGATCGACCCGAGGCGGCTGGCCAGGGCTCTCGTCGCGGCCTGCGAGCGCGCCGGGGTGGTCTTCCACCGGACGTGGGCCGAGAGGCTCTCCGTCGTCCGGGAGCGGGCCGTGGGGATCAGGGCCGCCGACGGCACCGACCTCGCCGCGGAGCGGGTCGTCCTCGCCGCGGGCAGCCTGAGCGGGCGGCTCGCGGGTGTCCCGGACGACGTCCTGCCGCCCGTACGGCCCGTGAAGGGGCAGGTGCTCCGGCTGACCGTGCCGAAGCGGTACGCGCCCTTCCTGTACCGGACCGTGCGCGCCGTGGTCCGCGGCAGCCACGTCTACCTGGTGCCCCGCGAGAACGGCGAACTGGTCGTCGGCGCGACCAGCGAGGAACTCGGCTGGGACACCACGGTCACCGCGGGCGGGGTGTACGAACTGCTCCGCGACGCCCATGAGCTGGTCCCCGGGATCACCGAACTGCCGCTCACCGAGACGCGCGCGGGACTGCGCCCCGGATCCCCCGACAACGCTCCCCTGCTCGGCCCGACCGAGTGCGACGGGCTCCTCCTCGCCACCGGCCACTACCGCAACGGCGTGCTCCTCACGCCCGTCACCGGTGACGTCATGGCGCATGTGCTCACCACGGGTGAACTCCCGGAGGTGGCGCGCGACTTCACACCCAGGCGTTTCTCCTCCGCCGCCTCTCTCGCCTCTCTCACGGAGCAGCCCGCATGAACGACGTACACGTCCTCGTCAACGGGGAGCGGCGGCAGGTCGCCGCGGGCACCGCTCTCGACACGCTCGTGAGAACCCTCACCGCGGCCCCGTCGGGCGTCGCGGCCGCGCTCAACGAAACCGTCGTCCCGCGCGCGCAGTGGCCGTCCACTCCCCTCTCCGAGGGAGACCGCGTCGAAGTCCTCACCGCCGTCCAAGGAGGCTGACCCATGGCCGACGACCCCTTCGTCCTCGGCGGTACGACGTACTCGTCCCGTCTCATCATGGGCACGGGCGGCGCGCCCAGCCTCGACGTCCTGGAGCGGGCCCTCGTGGCGTCCGGCACGGAGCTGACGACGGTCGCGATGCGCCGCGTGAGCCCCGAGGCGCACGGCTCGGTGCTGTCGGTGCTGCGCAAGCTGGGCATCCGTGTGCTGCCCAACACCGCGGGCTGTTTCACCGCGGGCGAGGCCGTGCTGACCGCCCGCCTCGCCCGCGAGGCGCTCGGCACCGACCTGGTGAAGCTGGAGGTCATCGCCGACGAGCGCACCCTGCTGCCCGACCCGATCGAGACGCTGGACGCCGCCGAGACCCTGGTCGACGACGGTTTCACCGTGCTGCCGTACACCAACGACGACCCCGTGCTGGCGCGGAAGCTTCAGGACGTGGGCTGTGCCGCGATCATGCCGCTGGGCTCCCCGATCGGCTCCGGGCTCGGCATCCGCAACCCGCACAACTTCCAGCTGATCGTGGAGCACGCACGTGTGCCGGTGATCCTGGACGCGGGAGCGGGCACGGCGTCCGACGCCGCGCTCGCCATGGAGCTGGGGTGCGCCGGTGTGATGCTCGCCTCAGCGGTGACCCGGGCGCAGGAACCCGTCCTCATGGCCGAGGGGATGCGGCACGCGGTGGAGGCGGGCCGGCTCGCGTACCGGGCCGGACGCATTCCGCGGCGCCATTTCGCGGAGGCGTCGTCGCCGCAGGAGGGGCGTGCACGGCTCGACCCCGAGCGCCCCGCGTTCTGAGCCCGCGCGCCCGCGCTGACGTCGCACAACAGTCACAGGTCTGCTGCATTCCGTCTCCCGCGCCACGTGGGGGACGGCGCTGACAGTGGCGGCCCCTACACTCGCCTCCGTGGACACGACCCTTCAGGACCCGCTTGTCGGCCAGGTGCTCGACGGCCGGTACCGCATCGACGCGCGGATCGCCGTCGGCGGGATGGCCACGGTCTACCGAGCCGTGGACACCCGCCTCGACCGCGTGCTCGCGCTCAAGGTGATGCATCCGACCCTGGCCGTCGACGGCTCGTTCGTCGAGCGTTTCATCCGCGAGGCCAAGTCGGTGGCGCGGCTCTCCCACCCGAACGTGGTGGGGGTCTACGACCAGGGGACGGACGGTTCGTACGTCTACCTCGCGATGGAGTACGTCGCCGGGTGCACCCTGCGTGACGTGCTGCGCGATCGCGGGGCACTGCAGCCGCGGGCCTCGCTCGACATCCTGGAGCCGGTGCTCGCCGCGCTGGGTGCCGCGCACCGGGCCGGGTTCGTGCACCGCGACATGAAGCCGGAGAACGTCCTGATAGGGGACGACGGCCGGGTCAAGGTGGCGGACTTCGGGCTCGTGCGGGCCGTGGACACGGTGACGAACACCACGGGCCAGGTCCTCGGTACCGTCTCCTACCTCGCCCCGGAGCAGTTGGAGCACGGCACGGCCGACACCCGTGTCGACGTGTACGCGTGCGGGGTCGTCCTCTACGAGATGCTGACCGGCGGCAAGCCGCACTCAGGTGACTCCCCCGCGCAGGTGCTCTACCAGGCGCTGAACGCGGACGTGCCGCCGCCGTCGGCAGCGGTGCCCGGCCTGCCGTACGAGCTGGACGAGTTGGTGGCCTCCGCGACCGCCCGCAATCCCGATCTGCGTCCGTACGACGCGGTGGCACTGTTCTCGCAGGCCCGGGACGTGCGGGCCGCGCTGAGTGACGAGCAACTGGACGCGGTGCCGCCGCAGGCGATCGCCGCGGAGCACTCGGGTGCCGAGCACCGGACGAGTGTGATCCCGCGCTCGCTGTCGATGCAGCGGCCGTTGCCGGTCAACGAGGACGAGGGGGTGAACCGGACGAGCCGGTTCGAGAGCCCTCCGGTCGCGCCCCGGCGGCGCACCGCCCCGGCTGTCCGGCGCGGGCCGCTGGCGATCGTCGTGGCCGTCCTGCTCGTGCTCGGTGTCGGCTCGGGCATCTGGTACATCAACTCGGGCCAGTTCACCAAGGTCCCGGCCGTGCTGACGCAGTCCGAGGCGCAGGCGACGCAGCGGATCGAGGCCGCCGGGCTGGAGGTGAACACCAAGTACGCGTTCAACGACACCATCAAGCGTGGGCTGGTCATCAGCACCGACCCGAAGCCGAGCGCCCGCATCCGTGACAACGACACGGTGACGCTGACCGTCTCCAGGGGCCCCGAGATGGTGAAGGTGCCCGACATGAAGGGTCTGCGCCTGGACGCGGCGAGGTCGCGGCTGAAGGAGCAGGGCCTCGAACCGGGCCAGGTCACGCAGGTGTTCAGCGAGGAGGTCCAGAGCGGCTCCGTGGTCAGCACGGCCCCGGCTGCGGGCACCGAGCGCCGCTCCGGCTCGGCCGTCGCGCTCACCGTCAGCAAGGGCGCGCCGGTGGAGGTGCCGGAGGTCACGGGCGCGTCGGTCCAGGACGCCAGGGCGGAGCTGGAGGACGCCGGTCTGAAGGTGGAGATCGCCAAGGAGCGGGTCAACTCGGAGTTCGCCAGGGGCCAGATCGCCCAGCAGTCGCCGGGCCCGGGCGAGGAAGCCGCCGAGGGCGACACGATCACGCTGACGATCTCCAAGGGCCCCGAGATGGTCGAGGTCCCGGACGTCGTGGGCGACAGCGTGGACGAGGCCAAACAGAAGCTCCAGGCCGCCGGTTTCCAGGTCGACGAGGACCGGGGGCTCCTCGGGCTCTTCGGCGACAAGGTCAAGAAGCAGTCGGTCAAGGGCGGGAAGACGGCGCCCAAGGGGTCGACGATCACGATCCAGATCCGCTGACACGTCCCTCCGGGGGTTGGCCGAGGGGTAGGGGGTGCCTGGGG
>NZ_VJZC01000329.1 GCF_009377185.1 Streptomyces spongiae | reverse complement strand
CGCCCACCCTCGCCCAGGGCGCTGCCATGGGCCTGGAGGACGCGCTCGTCCTCGCCGAACTGCTCGTCACCCGCGACCGGTTGGACCAGGACCTCTTCGACACCTTCACGGCACGCCGCCTCGCCCGGGCGCGCAGCGTCGTCGAGACCTCGGTCGAACTGTGCGACGCCGTGCGGGATCCCGAGCGCAGGGCCGGCGCCGACTCCCTCATGCACAGCCTCTTCCCGCTGCTCTCCCAGCCCGCCTGACCCCGATCCGCGAAAAGGAGCCCCCTGATGCCCGACCGTCTCATCACCCATCTGCGCCACGTCGACCTGGCCGTACCGGACTTTGCCAAGCAACTGGCCTTCTACCAGGACCTGTGGGGCCTGGAGAAGGTCGCCGAGGACACCGGCATCGCGTTCCTGGCCGCCGTGGGCTCACCCGAGCAGTACGTCGTCCGGCTCCGCGAAGCCGGACAGAAGCGCATCGACCTGATCGCGTTCGGCGCCGCCACGGCGCGCGACGTCGACGCGCTCGCCGCCCGCCTGACGCTGGCGGAGGTGAAACTGATCACCGAGCCGGACAAGCTCAAGACCCCTGGCGGCGGCTACGGGTTCCGGTTCTTCGACCCGGACGGCCGGGTCGTCGAAGTCTCCGCGGACGTGGCGGTCCGTACCCACCGCAAGGTGGAGGCCAGGGAATCGGTACCGGTGCGGCTGTCGCACGTGGTCATCAACTCGCCCGACCCCGAACCTCTGGTCGCGTTCTACGAGAGGCATCTGGACTTCTCCCTCTCCGACACGCTCACCCACCCGAAGATCGGCGCCGCGATGTACTTCATGCGCTGCAACCCCCAGCACCACAGCTTCGCCGTGGCCAAGGGACCGCACGCCTCGCTGCACCACCTCTCCTTCGAGATGCGCGGTATCGACGAGTACCTGCGTGGGACGGGCCGGCTCCGGCGGGCGGGCGCGGACCTCCTGTGGGGGCCGGGACGCCACATGGCCGGTGACAACACCTTCAGCTACTTCATCGACCCCAGCGCCAACGTCATGGAGTACACCACCGAGTTGACGCTGCTCGACGAGGACACCTGGCACCCGGGCCTGCACGACTTCACCGATCCGATGGTGCAGGACCAGTGGGGCACGGCCAACTCGGTCGAGGACCTGCTGGCCAGGACGCCCCTGGACCTGCCCGACCCCGCCTTCGTCGCCCCGCCGGTGTGACCGTCGCCCCCGCCCACCGCAGTGACGAACAGGCCGTCAACACCCTTGAGGAACATCCGATGATCAAACTTGTAGCCGCGATTCGTCGCCGCCCCGACATGACCCACAGCGAGTACGCCGACTACATCCGGGACGTGCACGGCGGGCTCGCTCTCGCCAAGAAGCTCACGTTGCGCAAGTACGTCCAGAACCATGTCTTCGACAGCGCCTACGGCGCCACCGGCGACATCGAGTATCAGGTGACCTGGCCCCGCGACTCCGTCACCGAGCTCTACTACGACGACGTCGAGTCCATGATGCGGGGCTTCGAGGACCCCCACAGCGCGGTGGTGGCCGCAGACGGGGCCAACTTCAGCGACATGCCCTCGGCGGTCAGCCTCCTCGTCGAGGAGCACCGCCCGGAGGTGCCGAACCCAGGGCCGGGCGCGGTGAAGGTGCTCCTGTTCATGGAGGCCGCCGAGGGGGTGACGCCCCAGGAGTTCCGCGGCCGTTGGCGGCAGGCGCACGACGACGTACTCGCCGACGCGTCCGGACCGGCCGGGACCCTGCGCGGCTACCAGTGGAACACGGCTGTTGCCGGTGACGCCCGGGGCGAGCACTTCGGCAGCTCGGGGCAGCCTTCGTACGAGGCCTACGCCGCCCTGTGGTTCGACGAGGCGGAGGCCCTCCCCGCCTTCCGCGCCTATCACACGGCGCTGACCGCCCACGCGGAGAAGCGCGGCCCGTTCCACCAGCCGTCGCGGTCCTTCTTCCTGCTCAGCCGGGAGGTCGTCATCTTCGACGACCTGACCGGGAACACCTCCGGGCCGAAGGAGCACGCGTGACGACGTTCCTCACCGATGACGACGTCAGGGCGGTCTTCGACTGGCCGGAGGCGGTCACCGCACTGCGTGCCGCGTACGCGGCAGCCGCCGACGAAGCGGGCCTCCCGCCGCGCACCATGGCACGCGGCGAAGGCGTCTGGCTGCGGACACTGACCGGTGTTCTGCCCGGAGCCGGGGTGATGGGCGGCAAGATGATCGCCGCCTCGATGCACAGCCGAGGCGCTTCGTACCTGATCCCCTTGTTCGATCAGCGGACCACCGAGCTGCTGGCGCTGCTCGACGGCAACGCGGTCACCGGCTTCCGTACGGCGGCGACCTCGGCACTCGCGGCCGACCTGCTCGCCCCGCCCGGCTCGTTGCGCGTCGGGGTGATCGGATCGGGGTTCGAGGCGCAGCATCATGTGCGCGCGCTGGCGGCGATACGCGAACTGGCCGAGGTCAGGGTGTTCAGCCCCAACCCGGCCAGCCGCGCCCGGTTCGCCGAACGCCTCGCCGACCTGGATGTTCCGCCGGTGGCGGTGGACAGCGCTCCGGAGGCGGTCGCCGGGGTGGACCTGGTGGTCTGCGCGGCCCGGGCACGCGGCGAGCGGCCCACGCTGCTCGGCGCCTGGCTCGAACCGGGGATGACGGTGGTCTCCATCGGCTCCACCCTGCCCGAGCAGCGCGAACTGGACGCCGACGCGATCGCCCGCGCGGATCTGATCGTCGCCGACCACGTCGACGAGGTCGCCCACGACACCGGCGACATGATCGCCGCCAAGGAGGCGGGCGTGGTCTTCGCGGACCGGCTCGTCCCGCTCGGCGACGTGGTGGCAGGCCGGGTACCCGCACGGCCGTCCCCGGACGCGGTCGTGCTCTACAAGTCGGTCGGCACCGCCCTTCAGGACCTCGCCGTAGCCGTCATGTGCGTCCGCCGGGCCGCTGAATCACAGGTCGGCACTCCGCTGCCGGTCACCATCCGTCCGGTGGCCAAGGGATGACCAGGAGATCCTCATGCGCGGAGAACTGAACGACACGGCGCTGCTGAGGACCGCAGCGTACGTCGACGGTGTATGGGCCGGTACGGGCGACAGCGGCGCCTTCACCGTGCGCGATCCCTCGACCGGCGAGGAACTCGCCAAGCTGCCGAAGCTGAGCCGCGCCCAGACCGCCTCGGCCATCGGGGCGGCGCACCGGGCACTGCCCGGCTGGCGGGCACGGTCGGGCAAGGAGCGCGCGGGGATTCTGCGCCGCTGGTTCGACCTGGTGACGGAGCACTCCGAGGACCTGGCCCGGCTCATCGTCCTCGAGGAGGGCAAGCCCTTCGCCGAGGCGGTGGCCGAAGTCGCCTATGCGGCCTCGTTCCTGGAGTGGTTCGCCGAGGAGGCCAAACGTGTCAGGGGCGACGTCATGGCATCCCCGGAGCGCTCCCGGAGGATCGTCGTCCTGCAGGAGCCCGTGGGGGTGTGCGCGGCGATCACGCCGTGGAACTTCCCCGCGGCGATGATCACCCGCAAGGCGGGACCGGCCCTGGCGGCCGGCTGCACGATGGTCCTGAAGCCGGCCGAGCAGACCCCGCTGACCGCCCTCGCGCTGGCCGAACTGGCTGAGCGGGCGGGCGTTCCGGCCGGGGTGTTCAACGTGGTCACCGGAGACCCGCGTGAGATCGGCCCCGAGCTGACCGGCAACCCACTCGTCCGCAAAGTCACCTTCACCGGTTCCACCGAGGTCGGCCGCCTGCTGCTGGCCCAGTCGGCCGCCACGGTGAAGAAGACCTCGATGGAGCTGGGCGGCAACGCCCCGTTCCTGGTGTTCGACGACGCCGACGTGGACGTCGCGGTGGAGGGTCTGATCGCCACCAAGTACCGCAACACAGGGCAGGCGTGCATCAGCGCCAACCGCGTCTACGTCCAGGACGGCGTCTACGACGCCTTCGCCGCACGCCTCACCGAGCGGGTCTGTCGTCTCGTCGTCGGCGACGGCTTCGACGAGGGAGTCCAGCAGGGCCCGCTGATCGACGACGACGCGGTGGCCAAGGTCGAGCACCACGTGACCGACGCACACGCCAAGGGAGCCACCGTCCTGTGCGGAGGGGAACGCCACCCACGGGGCGGGCTCTTCTACCGGCCGACGGTGCTGGCCGGCGTCACCGCGGAGATGGCGGTGACGCGGGAAGAGACCTTCGGACCGGTCACACCGCTGCAACGGTTCACCGACGAGGCCGAGGCCGTCCGTCTGGCCAACGACACCGAGTACGGCCTGGCCGCCTATCTGTTCACCCGGGACGCCGAACGCGTCTGGCGGGTCGGCGCGGCCCTGGAGGCGGGCATGGTCGGCATCAACACCGGCCTGATCTCCAACGAGGTCGCGCCGTTCGGCGGCGTCAAACAGTCCGGCCTCGGCCGCGAGGGATCGATCTACGGCATCGCCGAATACCTGGAAACCAAATACCTCGCCTGGGAAGGCGCAGGAACCAGCTGATCTCACCGACAACCACCCGAGGAATGACCACCATGGCTCGATACCACCGCAGCGAGGCCCGCGCCTGGGCGCGCGAGAACCTGGTCGGGATCGTCAACTGCACGATCCCTTCCTTCACCGGCGACCTCCAGTTCCTGAACGAGGAAGCGATCCGGCACGACACCCGGCTCGCCATCGAGCACGGCTTCGCCGGCACGCTCGGCGTGTCCGAGGTCGCCATCACCCTGCCCGAGTACCTGGACTTCCTGCGCGTCGTCAAGGACGAGGCGCGCGACCGGCTGATCCTCGTCCACCACGCCAGCTTCAGCACCCTCGAACAGAACATCGAGGCCGTGCGGGGCGCCGAGGAGGCCGGCGCCGAACTGGTCCTGCTGTCCTACCCCCCGAACTTCTACCCCGAGTCCGAGCAGGAGATCTACGACTACACCAAGGCCGTCTGCGACGCGACGAACCTCGCGGTCATGCTCTTCCCCATGTATCTCTGGGGCTTCAGTTCCCGGATCCACCCGTCCGACATCCCCGTACGCCTGATCCGCCGTCTGATCGACGACTGCCCCAACATCGGCGCGATCAAGGCGGAGGGCGGATTCCCCAGCATCCAGAGCGTCATCGAATGCCATCGCCACTTCGGTGACGAGGTGGTCATCTCCATGCCGATCGAAGGCGAACTGATCCCACTGTCCCAGATCATGCCCCTCCAGTTCTCGGCCACCAGCGACCACGAGTACTACGGCCCCATGATCCCCCGCACGTTCAACCTGCTGCGCGACGGCAAGTACGACGAGGCCGCCGACATCTACTGGCAGCTCCACCCGGCGCGCAAGACCAAGTCCAATCTGGGGCCGGCCCTGCACGGCGGCAACTTCATCAACCGTCAGGCCTGGAAGTTCCAGGGGTGGCTCCAGGGCTACAACGGCGGCCCGCTCCGCCAGCCCACCCAGCGCATCCACGACGCCCAGATGACCGCCCTGCGCAAGGGACTCATCGACGCCGGGCTCGAGCCGAGCATGGACCCCTTCCGCGAGTTCTTCATCGGCCGCAACCCCGCCTGACCCTTGGGGTCGGCCCCCACCCGCTCGCTCACGGGGCAGGTGGTCGACCCCTCCAGACGCTGGACCGCCGACCGGGCTGCACCCCGGTGAACCGTTACTGGTTCGGGGTGCCTCGGCCGGCCTTTCCTTGGCCGGGCCCTCAGCTCGGTAAAGCCGGCCGCCCGACCGTAGCTGTGTCCGACGTCGTCAACGACCAGCACATGCCCCCCCGGGTCAATGACCTGGGGGGCCTGCCATGTGGCTCGCCGGGGAACCGTCTTGCAGACGGTTCCCCGGCGAGAGTGTTCTGACCGGCGGCCGCTCACGCGAGCCGAGGGCTGGGGTCGGCGCAATCTCCGAGCTGCCGCCGGACCGGTCAACTCCAGCTGTCCAGAACTCGCGATTTGCGAGGCCGCCCGCCACGCGGGGTGGGGCGTCGCGTCCCGGCGCTGCGGAGCATGGCCCGGCGTGAGCGCGGCCGACCGACCGGCTCGGTCCGACGCGGCGACGAAGAAGCAGAGGCGAACCGGACGCGCATCGATCGGCGTTGCGGCCCTGTCGGTGGACGTGGCAGGACAGCGGGCCTGCGCTACGGGTTGGTGGGGATGTCGGGACGCGATTGGTCGCCCCTCCCTACCACGAGCACGATGCGATCGGCGGCCGCCACGTCAGTGGCGTGGCCCGCTGGCAGTCCGCGCGGTCGGCTTCCGCGACCCACAGACCCCCGCGGCCGTGCTGGCCGAGGAGCGCGACTTGACCGAGGAGAGAGGGGGTTCCAGCGTCAGGCGGGCTGGTACTGGGTCAACGCAGGCAGTCGTAAGCGCCGCGGCCGGTAAAGACAAGCTGCGAACCGCCATCGGCGTGGCACTGACGTTCCAGTGCCGTCCTCACCCCAGTGCGGTTCTGCCACACATAGGCTTCGTCCCCCTTCCCGGCGAACGCGGAACCGGCCCCCGCGATCTGGAGGCCCACCAGGACGGCCGCCGCGGCGGGCACGGCCCACCGAACGCGACGGCTGCGCTTGGGCACAACTTCGGACATGGTCTGTCTCTCTCTTCTCTCGTCCGTGCCGCACTTACCGATTCTCGGAGCGCGGCCATCATTCATTCCCCTGTTGCGCTGGATCGGCAGCGCGGATCCCCGCCTGAGGGGTCCCGCTGACGCTCCACGTCGGTGAGCTCGCGGGGCACGGTCCCCGGGGTGGCTGGGGTCTGCTCCCGGACCGTCCCCAGCCGAGCCCGAGCAGTCCGCCCGCGACACCGCGAGCGGACTGCTGCTTGAGTTCGATCTACTGACTGTCCGTCAGCTCTCTTCCCCCGTACGGCGCCCGCGCGCGAAGTAGACCCCGGCGGTGCCGACCGCCACGACCGCGAGACCCGCACCCGCGAAGACGGGAGCACTGCTCGACGCGCCGGTCTCGGCAAGATCTCCGTTGGTGGTCGGGTGGTTCGCCCCCGTGTCCGTGCCGGGCCCGGGCGTGGCCGACTCGCTGGGGGTCGGGGGCTGGCCCGCACCGGGCGCGTCGTTCGCAGCGAGCACCGCCGCGAAGGCGCCTGCGATCACCTTGTGTCCGTCGGCGTTGGGGTGAGGGTCCTTCTTCGTGCACGCCCAGGTCAGCTGGCAGATCTTGGCCACGTTCACCGGCACCTCGCCCGCGCCGGGCACGTTCACCTGGGTGGTGAAGTCGTCCGAGGAGAAGGCCCCGGCCACGTCCGCCACCTTGAAGTCGGCGGACTTGTACACCTGGGTGATTTCCGTGTTGGCGGCCTTGATCAGAGGTGCCGACTCCTTGGCGGTCTGCTGCCCCGCGGCGCCCTGCAGCCAGGCCCCCAGGAACGGGTTGTGGTACGTCGAGCCCACGAACTGGGTGTCCTTCGCGCCCGCCTTGCGGAGCGCGCCCGCGATCTGGGCGAGGTTGGTCGCCATGGTCTGGCTCCGGCTGTTCAGGCACGCCCCGTCGAGGGTGCCGGCCGGGCTGACGCAGTTGAGGAGAATGTCGTTTGCACCCACGCTGAGGGTCACGTAGGCGACCTTGCCGCGGTGCTTGGCCAAGGCCTGCAGGGCGGCGTCCAGTTGGGACTTGGCGTTCGGGTAGTCGCACTTGCCGCCCTTGATCAGAGACTCGGTGGTCTCAGCGGTGCAGCCGAGGCGTATGTGCTTCAGTCCGGGAGTGCGCAGTTTGAGCTGCGCGTAGAGCTGGTCGGTGTAGGCGACGTCGGTGTCCTTGTCCACGTCCGGCTGGTAACCGGTGGTCAGGGAGTCACCGAGCGAGACGTAGTACGTGGTGTCCTTGCCGTTGCTCGCCTCGTCGGCGGCGGCCAGTTGGGGCGTGCTCAGCACGATCGCCATGGCAGAAATGGCCAGCCCGGGGGCGAGACGCTGGAGGGATCTCATCACTTATGTGCGCTTTCCAGTGTTTGGGGGGGGTGGTTGGATGCCGAAAAGCATTGGCGTGAGACGTGGCGGGAAGCAGCGAAACTCAGCCGCAGCAGTTCCAGGCATCCGAAAAAAGCCTTGGTGAAGGTGGGGGGGAATGCAGCCTCCGTCAGCGGCGGGATCTGCCCGACTTCGTCTTGGAGGACTGGCGTCAATCTAGCAAGGCTGACAGGGGCTTGGATATGACAGGTGGACAAATTTACGATCATAACGACACGTGTAACCGTCAGAAAGCCTCGATCGGCCGGGAATTGCTCACCAGACTCGCCGGTAGCCATTCGTTGAGTGACCAACTGGGTGACAACTGACGTTCTCTCGTCGGTGATCGTTTCCAGATTCGGTTGAGGGTGAGGGCGGCTCGGGCGATGTCGCCGATCCGGCTGGGGCTGAGCGTGATGTGCTGCAGTGTGCGCCATCGCTGCTTGAGTTCGGCGGCGGTGCGCTCGCCCAGGTCCCGGATGCTCCGCACGAGTGCGTCGAAGGTGCGGATGTCCGCGCAAAGTGCCTGCTCGGACTGGCCCTTGGAGCGGCGGACCTGGATGAGAATGCCGGTCCCCGCGCCGATGTGTCCCTTGTCGGCGAGGGTCGGCAGGCCGTCGGACGCAGCCTTGTACAGGGCGGGCAGGGCGTGGAGGCGGGCGGCGGTGATGTCGGGAGTGGAGCCGGGCTCGACATCGGAGCCCCACAACGGCGTGCCGTCTGGTGCGGACAGGAACTGCACGTTGCCGCCGAACGCCTTGTGTTTCTGCCTGAACCACAAATTGTTGCCGTTCTCGCGGATGCCGGCGAGGCGGTCGCTCTCGATGAGGGTGCCGTCGAGGACTACGTGGGTCATGCCTTCGTGTCGACAGCGCCGGCGGTCTCCGCCATCCCGTCGTGGATGCCCGGCAGCCAGTTCTACGAGGATTACACGGGCTGGAACCTGCCTGCCGGCTACGCCATGTACCAGGGCACGTCGATGGCGTCCCCCCAGGCCGTGGGCGCGAGCGTGCTGCTGCTGTCCGCCGCGAAGCGGCAGGGCACTGACCTCACCCCGGTGAAGCTGCGTACCGCACTCACCTCGACCGCCGCTCACATCAAGGGAGTTCAGGGGGACGAAGAAGGCGCGGGCCTCATCGACATCCCCGCCGCGTGGAAGGCGGTCGAGAAGGGCACGAGTGCCCACGACTACACCGTCAAGGCCCCGGTGGACACCGTGCTGGACCAGCAGCTGAAGACGCTGGGCTTCGGTACGGGCGTCTACGACCGTGAGGGCGGGCTGAAGGACGGCCAGAAGAAGACGCACGAGGTCACCGTCACCCGTACCTCCGGCCCGGACGGCCCGGTCCTCCACGAACTGCGGCTGAAGAACAACAAGGCCGACACCTTCGCGATCCTCGGCTCCCGGACCGTCGAGCTGCCGCTGAACAAGCCGGTGGCCGTCAGGATCCAGGCCGGGTCCGCCTCCGCGGGCGTCAAGAGCGCCCGCCTGGAAGTGGACGCCCCGACCACCGAGGGCGTCGACAGGCAGATCCTGACGACGGTCGTGGTCTCCGCCCCGGCCGAACACACCTACGTCGTCTCGGGCTCGGTGCAGCGCAACAGCGCGAACACCTACTTCGTGACCGTCCCCGAAGGCGCCAAGACACTGGAGGTCAGGCTCGGCGGCCTGGAGGACGGCAGCTGGACGACGGCCGGCGCGCTCCAGCCGTCCGGCCTCCCGGCCGATGACGACGACCCCACGACGCCGGACGTCGCCACGTACCCGAACCCGCAGGCCGGCGTCTGGGAGATCGTGGTCGAGTCGTACTACGCCACTCAGCCGCTCGACAATCGGTACGCCCTTGACGTCGCCGTCTACGGGGCATCCTTCGCCCCGGATCCCGTGACCGTGCCGGAGGGCAAGGCAGGCACCCCGGCCGCCGTCTCCCGGACCGCGACGAACGGGGACGCGGCGGTGGACGGCACTCTCAAGGGCGGCACGCCCGGTTCCTCGAAGACCGCGCGCCCGACCATCGCCGACGGCGCCACACAGACCACTACGGTCGAGGTCCCCGAGGGCGCCACATCACTGGTCGTCGCCATCGGCTCGCCCGAGGACAATGCCGCCGACCTGGATCTCATGGTGTACGACGCCAAGGGTGGCCTGGTCGGCGTGGACGCGGACGCCGATGCCGAGGAATCGGTCTCCGTGGCCGACCCGGCCGCCGGTACGTACACGATCGAGGTGCTGGGCTAGTGCCGTCCGGTTCGACCGCCTTCGACTACCGCGGCGTGGTCTTCTCCAGCGCGCTCGGCTCGGTCACGCCGGACGAACTCGGGGCCGGTGAAGTTCGGGGTACGGGCGCCGCGACGACCGTGTCCGCACACGTCACGGCCACGGCGGCCGTACCGGAGGGGCGCCACCGGAGGTACGCCTGGTCAACGACCGCGGGACGGTCGCGGGCAAGGGCACCGTGACGATCGGGACGGTCACGTGGTAACCGAGGGCTCGGGCCACCATCATCTGCTCGACAGCGAAGGACGGCTGCCCTGGATTCCGGTCCGGGGCCATCCGTCGCCCGGCGGCGTGCTTCCTGTGCCGAGGCGGGGGAGCAGGTCTGCCGGTACCGGGCCTGGCGGTTGAGTTGGCTGATCAGCGGCATGCGGTACGCCGGCCAGTGCGCGGAGTTGCTTCTCCGGTGCCGGAGGGCACCGTCTGACATATGTCAGATCAACGAGATTCTGACAGTCGTCAAGTAGCGGGCTCGAGTCCTGACGGATGGCGTCTGACATAGGTCGGCCTGATTCTGGCGGGGTGTCAAATAAGCTGGTCGCGATCCCTGAGACGGTCCGCGAGGCAGGACCTGACGCCGCGGGCACCAGCCGAACAGCCGCGGGCCCCGTGTCTCGGCGACCGCTCGTCACCCACCCTCAGTCGCACACCCTTCGGTACGGCGCGTCCGGTACGTACGTGGCCCACTCCGCCCTCGTCAGGTCCTCGTTCCCGGCTCGGACGCAGACGTGCCCGATGATGCGGGTGGGGTCGAGGGTGTAGCGGTGGAGGGGGACGTGGCTGCCGGCGGCGAAGAGCGTGGCGTTGTCGGAGCTGAAGACGAGAGAGACGATGGGCTCGCCGGGGGTGGGGAG
>NZ_VJZC01000328.1 GCF_009377185.1 Streptomyces spongiae | reverse complement strand
TGCTGGCGACGTATGGGCAGGGTCGTGAGCGGCCGTTGTTGTTGGGGTCGGTGAAGTCGAATCTGGGGCATACGCAGGCTGCTGCGGGTGTGGCTGGTGTGATCAAGAGTGTGCTGGCGATGCGGCACGGCATCGTTGCCCCGACGTTGCATGTGGATGTTCCGTCGTCGCATGTGGACTGGTCGGCGGGTGCGGTGGAGTTGGTGCGGGAGCCGGTGGCGTGGCCGGACGGTGACCGCCCGCGCCGCGCCGCTGTGTCTTCCTTCGGCCTGAGCGGTACCAACGCTCACGTCATCCTTGAACTGCCTGAGGATGTGTCCGAGCGGATCACTGTGGAGCAGCCGCCGGTGGTGCCGCCGGTGGTGCCGCCGGTGGTGCCGTTGGTGGTGTCGGCGCGGTCGGAGCAGGCGCTGGATGTGCAGGTCGAGCGGTTGCGGGTGGGCGAGCCGTCGGTGGATGTCGCTTACACGCTGGCGGCGGGGCGTGCCCGGTTCCCGCATCGGGCGGTGCTGCTGGCCTCCGATGAGGGCGTCGCCGAGGCCGCGAGGGGAGTGGCTGTCGGCGGGTCGCTGGCGTTGGTGTTCTCCGGTCAGGGTGCTCAGCGCATCGGGATGGGCCGCCAGTTGTATGCCCGTTTCCCGGTGTTCGCCCGCGCTCTGGATGAGGTTCTGGCCGAGCTCGACCCCGTCCTGCGGGACGTGATCTGGGGTGAGGACGAGGAGGCCCTGAACCGCACCGAACACGCCCAGCCGGCGCTGTTCGCTGTTGAGGTGGCGCTGTTCCGGCTGGTGACGTCGCTGGGGGTCAGTCCGAAGTACCTCGCGGGTCATTCCGTGGGTGAGATCGCGGCTGCTCATGTGGCGGGTGTGCTGTCGCTGGCGGATGCGTGTGTGCTGGTGTCGGCCCGTGCACGGTTGATGCAGGCACTCCCGGAGGGCGGGCTGATGCTCGCCGTGGACGCCGACGAGGACGACGTCACCCCGCACCTCACCGGCGGTGTGTCCCTCGCGGCGGTCAACGGCCCCACCTCGATCGTCCTCTCCGGCACCGAGGAGGATGTTCTCGCGGTCGCCGCTGCTCTGCCGGGCCGGCGTACCACGCGGCTGCGGGTCTCGCACGCCTTCCACTCGCCGCTGATGGACCCCATGCTCGACGACTTCCGTGCGGCGATCTCCGACATCGACTTCCAGCCGCCCCGCATCCCGGTCGTGTCCAACCTGACCGGCGCCCTGGCCACCCCCGACGAACTGGGCGACCCCGGCTACTGGGTCCGGCACGTCCGTGAGACCGTCCGTTTCGCCGACGGCATCCGCACACTGGCCGCGCAGGGCGTCACGCGCTTCCTGGAGTTGGGCCCCGACGGCACCCTCACCGCCCTCATCGGGCAGATGGCGCCTGAGGACGCCGTCGCCGTGCCCGTACTGCGCAAGGACCGGCCCGAAGAGACAGCCGCGCTCACCGCCCTCGCTCGCCTCTTCACCCACGGCGTGCCCGTCGACTGGCCGGCACTCCTCACCGGTACGGGCGCCCGCCTCACCGACGTCCCCACCTACCCCTTCCAACACCAGAACTACTGGCCCGAGTCCTCCGAGGCAGTCGCCCTGTCGGCACCCGGCGGCGCTGTCGCCGATCCCGCGGAGGCCGAGTTCTGGGCGGCCGTGGACGACGTCGATGTCGACGGTCTCGCCGCTCAGCTCCACGTCGACGCCGAGGCGTTGAACGACGTCGTGCCCGCGCTGTCGGCATGGCGCGGTCGGCGGCGGACGCGGTCGGCTGTGGACGCGCTTCGGTTCCGTGAGGCGTGGCAGGCGCTCGGGGACGCCGTGGCCGTCGGGGCGCGCGACACCGGGCCGTGGCTGGCCGTCGTTCCGTCGGGGCGGGGTGAGGAACCCTGGGTGCGGTCCGTCGTGGCAGCGCTCGGGGAGCAGACCCTGATTCTGGACGTCGAGGCGGACGACGACCGGGACGGTGTCACACGGCAGGTGCGGGACGCCCTGGCGAGGCTCGACGACGGTGAAGTGCTCGCCGGTGTGGTGTCATTGCTCGCCGACTCGAGCGACGTACGGGACTCCGGTGTGCCCGTGGCCGTGACCGGCACGGCCACCCTGATGCAGGCCCTGGAGGAGACCGGGCTCGACGCCCGTGTGTGGGCGGTGACGTGCGGTGCGGTGAGTGTGCCGGTCGCGGGCGACGCCGCGCGCGGACTGCCCGAACCGCGGGCCGCCGCCGTGTGGGGGCTCGGCCGGGTCGTCGCACTGGAGCATCCGGAGCGCTGGGGAGGGCTCGTCGACCTGCCGGAGGAGCCGGGCGAGCAGGTGCTTCGCCGGTTCCTGGGCGCGCTGGCGCGTACCGACGGCGAGGACCAGATCGCCGTACGGGAGTCGGGTACGTACGGGCGGCGGGTCGTTGCCGCGCCCGCCGGTGAGCAGCCCCCCGGCGAAGACCCCGGTGTGCGCCCCGCCGGGTGGCGGCCGTCCGGAACCGTGCTCGTGACCGGTGGCACGGGGGCGCTCGGTGCACATGTCGCGCGGTGGCTCGCCGGGAACGGTGCCGAGCGGCTGCTGTTGGTGAGCCGGCGTGGACCGGAGGCGCCCGGTGCGGCGTCTCTGGAGGAGGAGCTGTCGGCGGTCGGTGTCGACGTCACGGTCGCAGCCTGCGACATCACCGACCGCGCGGGGCTCGCCGGACTGCTGGCCGCGATCCCGGACGAGGCGCCGCTGACGGCCGTCGTCCACACGGCCGGTGTCCTGGACGACGGGATGCTGCACAGCCTGACGCCGGACCGGTACGACGCGGTGTTCCGGGCCAAGGTGGCTGCCGCCGAAGCCCTGGACGAGCTGACCCGGGACCGGGAACTGGACGCCTTCGTGCTGTTCTCGTCCCTCGCCGGTGCCGTCGGCAACCCCGGCCAGGCCAACTACGCCGCCGCGAACGCCGCGTTGGATGCCCTGGCCCGTCGTCGCGCCGCAGCTGGGCTGCCCGCGACCTCCCTCGCCTGGGGTGCGTGGAGCGGGGCCGGCATGGCCGCCGAGGGGCGGCTCGGCCGGCACGCCTCCACAAGCGCCCTGGAGCCGGGTCTGGCGCTCGCGGCCATGGCCGAACTGGTCGCCGAGAGCGCGCCGGACACGGTCGTCGCCGATCTCTCCGATGCCGAGCTGCTGGACGGCATGTTCGCGCTGCGGCACACCGCGTCCCTCACCTCACTGCCCGGCGCCCGGCAGATCGCGGCCGCCGCCCAGCAGGCCCGGCAGGAACGCGCCGGTGCCGCAGCCGAGTTGCGCACCCGGCTGCTCGCGGCCCGCGAGGACGACCGGCTGCCGCTCGTCCTGGATGTGGTCCGCACCCACGCCGCGGCGGTGCTCGGGCATCCCGGCCCGGACGCCGTCAAGCCCGACCGGGCCTTCCAGGAGCACGGGTTCGACTCCCTCATGGCGGTCGAACTGCGCAAGCGGCTCACCGCGGCCGTCGGCCTGCCGCTGCCTGCCACCATGGTCTTCGACCACCCCACGCCGCTCGTCCTGGCCCGGCACCTGCTCGGGGAAGTCCTCGCCGGGGGCGACTCCGCCGACGCGGTGGCCACCGCCGCCGACGTGTCCGACGAGCCGATCGCGATCATCGGCATGGGCTGCCGCTTCCCCGGCGGCGTCGACTCCCCGGAGGCCTTCTGGGAGCTGATCGCCTCCGGCACCGACACCATCGGCGAGTTCCCCGCCGACCGCGGCTGGGACGTCTCGGGCCTGTACGACCCGGACGCCGACAGGAGCGGCACGACGTACTCGACGCAGGGCGGTTTCCTGGGCGGGGCGGACGAGTTCGACCCCGCATTCTTCGGGATCTCGCCGCGCGAGGCGCTCGTCATGGACCCGCAGCAGCGGCTGCTGCTGGAGACCGCGTGGGAGGCCGTCGAACGCGCCGGCATCGACCCGGCCACGCTGCGCGCCAGCCGCACCGGCGCGTTCATCGGCTCCAGTTACCAGGAGTACGGGCGCGGCGCCGGTGAGGGCACCGAAGGCCACATGGTCACCGGGTCCAGCCCGAGCGTGCTGTCGGGCCGGCTGTCGTACGTGCTCGGGCTCGAGGGCCCCGCGGTCACCGTCGACACCGCCTGCTCGTCCTCCCTGGTCGCCCTGCATCTGGCCTGCCAGTCGCTGCGGGGCGGCGAGAGCACCCTCGCGCTGGCCGGCGGTGCGACCGTCATGACGACGCCGGACTCGTTCGTGGCGTTCAGCAGGCAGCGGGCGCTCGCCGCCGACGGCCGCTGCAAGGCCTTCGGCGACGACGCCGACGGTATGACCCTCGGCGAGGGCGTCGGCCTCCTCCTCGTCGAACGGCTCTCCGACGCCCGCCGCAACGGCCACCCCGTCCTCGCCGTGATCCGAGGCTCCGCCATCAACCAGGACGGCGCCTCCAACGGCCTGACCGCCCCCAACGGGCCCTCCCAGCAGCGCGTCATCCGGCAGGCCCTCGCCAACGCCCGTGTCACCCCGCACGACATCGACACCGTCGAGGCGCACGGCACCGGCACCGCGCTCGGCGACCCCATCGAGGCGCAGGCACTGGTCGCGACGTATGGGAGGGACCGGGATCCGGAGCGGCCGGTGTGGCTCGGCTCGGTGAAGTCCAACATCGGGCACGCCCAGTCCGCCGCCGGAGTCGCCGGCCTCATCAAGATGGTGCTGGCGCTGCGGCACGGCGTTCTGCCGCCCACCCTGCACGTCGAGACGCCGTCCCGGCACATCGACTGGTCCTCCGGGGTGCTCCGGCTGCTCGACGAGGAGCGGCCGTGGCCGGCGGCCGGGCGCCCGCGCCGGGCCGCCGTGTCCTCCTTCGGCATCAGCGGCACCAACGCGCATGCCGTCCTGGAAGAGGCGCCGCCGCAGGAGCCGGTGCCCGCCGAGCCGGACACCGCGCCCGTCGCGCTGGAGACCGCGCCCCCCGTGACCGGCGCCCTGCCCTGGGTGCTGTCCGCCCGCGCCCGCGCCGCCCTGCGGGACCAGGCCGCCGCACTCGCCGCGCACGTCACGGCGCGGCCCGCCGACGACCCGGCCGACACCGGCCACACGCTCGTCACCACCCGCTCGCTGCTCGACCACCGTGCGGTCGCCGTCGGCACCTCCGCCGCCGAACTCACCGCCGCGCTCGACGCGTTCGCCGGGCAGGAGCCCACCGCGCCCGTCGTGCACGGCGAGGCCGACATCGATGGCCGCACGGTGTTCGTCTTCCCCGGCCAGGGCACCCAGTGGGAGGGCATGGGCGCGCGTCTGCTGGACCTGTCGCCAGTGTTCGCGGAGCGCATCGCCGACTGCGCCCTCGCCCTCGACCCGTTCGTCGACTGGTCGCTGACCGCGGTGCTCCGCCAGGAACCCGGCGCGCCGGGACTCGACCGGGTGGACGTCGTCCAGCCCGTCACCTGGGCCGTGATGGTGTCCCTGGCCGCCGTGTGGGAGGAGTGCGGCGTCCGGGCAGACGCCGTCGTCGGCCACTCCCAGGGCGAGATCGCCGCGGCCGTCGTCGCGGGTGCGCTGTCCCTCGAGGACGGCGCCCGCGTCGTGGCGTTGCGCAGCCAGGCCATCGGCCGAACCCTCGCCGGACGCGGGGGCATGATGTCGGTGCCGCTCCCCGTCGCCGAGGCCACCGCCCACCTTCAGCCGTGGGAGGGCCGGCTGTCCGTCGCCGCCGTCAACGGGCCCGGCGCGGTCGTCGTCTGCGGCGACCCCGAGGCCCTGGACGCCCTGCACGGCCGGCTCACCGCCGACGGTGTACGGGCCCGCAAGATCCCCGTCGACTATGCCTCGCACTCCCCGCACGTGACGGACCTGCACGACGAACTCCTCGACGTGCTCGCCCCCGTCACCCCGCGCGAGCCGCACGTTCCGATGCTGTCCACGGTGACGGGGGAGTGGCTCGGTGACCCGGGCGAGGACGGTGGCACGGACGCCGCGTACTGGTACCGCAACCTGCGGCAGACCGTCCGGTTCGGTCCCGCCGTGGAACGGCTCCTGGCCTCCCAGCACCGGGCGTTCATCGAGGTCAGCGCCCACCCGGTGCTCACCCTGGGCATCCAGGGCGCCGTCGACGAAGCGGGCGTCGCGGCGTACGTCGGCGGCACGCTGCGCCGCGGTGAGGACGACGCGCGACGCGTACTGGCCTCCCTCGCGGAGGCGTTCGTACGCGGCGTGCACGTCGACTGGACCGCCGCGTACGGCGGCGGCGCCCGGCGCCGGGTCGATCTGCCCACCTACCGCTTCCAGCACCAGCGGCTCTGGGTACCACCCGTGACACCCGGCGCGGGCCCGGGGGCTTCCGGCACGGAGGACGCCGCCTTCTGGAACGCCGTGGAGGAGTCCGACCTGCCGCGGCTGGCCCGCGATCTCGACGTCGCCCAGGACGCGCTGGCCGCCGTACTTCCCGGTCTCGCCGCCTGGCGCAGGCGCCGCGGCGAGCAGTCCACGCTGGACGACTGGCGGTACAAGGTCCGCTGGGTGCCGCTGTCCGTACCGCCCGGCGCGGCCACGGGGCGGTGGCTCGTCGTCACCGCCGCCGGTGGCGACGGCACGGATGTCGCGCAGGCGCTCGCCGCGCACGGAGCCGAACCCGTGCGCATCGTGCTCGACGGCACCCACCTCGACCGTGAGGCGGTCGCCGCACTGCTGCGGGAGGCGGGACTGGCGGCCGACGTGGACTCCGACGGCTGTACGACCCCCGTCGCCGGCATCGTCTCGCTGCTGGCCGACGCCGAGCAGGACTGCCCGGGCCATCCCGGCGCCGCCCTCGGCACCGCGCTCAACGTCGTCCTCGTACAGGCCCTCGGCGACCTCGATACGGACTGCCCGCTGTGGTTGCTGACCCGGGGCGCCACCGCCACCGGCCGCGCCGACCGGGTCACCCGGCCCGTGCAGGCGCAGTCGGCCGGCATCGGCTGGACCGCGGCACTGGAGCACCCACGCTTCTGGGGCGGCACCGTCGACCTGCCCGAAACCCTTGACGAGCGGACCGCGCGCAGGCTCGCCGCCCTCCTCGCGGGCGGCGCGCACACCGCCGAGGACCAGCTCGCCCTGCGCTCCTCCGGCGCCTTCGCCCGCCGCGTCGTCCGCGACCGTACCGACGACCGCCCGGCTGGCGGCGACTGGACCCCGCGTGGCACCGCCCTCGTCACCGGCGGCACCGGCACCCTCGGCCCCCACGTGGCCCGCTGGCTGTCCGCCCAGGGCGCCGAGCGGATCGTGCTGGTCAGCCGGCGCGGTCCCGAGGCGCCCGGCGCCGCCGAACTCGTCGCCGAACTGGCAGAGTCGGGCACCGAGGCCACCGTCACCGCCTGCGACATCACCGACCGCGGCGCCCTCGCCACCCTTCTGGAACGGCTGCGCGCCGACGGGCACACCCTGCGCACGGTGATCCACGCGGCCGCCGTCATCGAACTGCACACCCTCGCCGCCACCGACCTCGCCGCCGTCTCCCGGGTCCTGCACGCCAAGGTCGACGGAGCCCGCAATCTCGACGCCCTCCTCGGCGACGACGACCTCGACGCGTTCGTGCTGTTCTCCTCCGTCGCCGGACTGTGGGGCAGCGGTCAGCATGCCGCGTACGTCGCCGGCAACGCCCACCTCGGGGCGCTCGCCGCAGAGCGCCGTGCCCGCGGCCTGAAGGCGACCTCCGTCCACTGGGGCATCTGGGCCAACGAACTCGGCGTCGGCCGCGTCGCCCCCGACGACGTGCGCCGCACCGGCCTGGTGTTCATGAACGCCGACCTCGCGCTCGCCGGGATGCGCCGCGCCCTCGACGACGACGAGACGGTCCTCGCCGTCGCCGACGTCGACTGGGACCGCTACTACCCCGTCTTCAGTTCCGTCCGCGAGACCCGGCTGTTCGACGAGGTGCCCGAGACTCGGCGGACCGCCGAGACCACCGAGCGGCAGCAGGCGTCCGCGGACGGCGAGTTCGCCGCCCGGCTGGCCGCGCTGCCGGCCACCGAACGCGACCAGCTGCTCGTGGACACCGTGCGTGGGCAGGCCGCCGCCGTCCTCGGCCTCGCCGGACCCGACGACCTGTCCGAGCGGCGCGCCTTCCGCGACGCCGGCTTCGACTCGCTCACCGCCGTCGACCTGCGCAACCGGCTCGCCTCGGCCACCGGGCTCACCCTGCCCGCCACTCTCGTGTTCGACCGCCCGACGCCCGCCGCGCTGGCGGCGTTCCTGCGCACCCGGTTCGACGACACCGGCACCGGGCCGGCCGTGCCCGCCGCGCCCGTCGCGGTCACCGCCGACGAACCGATCGCGATCATCGGCATGAGCTGCCGCTATCCAGGCGGTGTCGACTCGCCGGAGGCGCTGTGGGACCTCGTCATGTCCGGCACCGACGCCATCAGCGGCTTCCCCGCCGACCGCGGCTGGCCCGTCGACGAGCTGTACGACCCCGACCCGGACACCCCCGGCCGCACCTACGCCGTACAGGGCGGATTCCTGCGCGACGCCGCCGGCTTCGACCCGGTGTTCTTCGGCATCTCGCCCCGTGAGGCACTCACCATGGACCCGCAGCAGCGACTGCTGCTGGAGACGTCCTGGGAGGCCTTCGAGCGGGCCGGGATCGTGCCCGAGCGGATCCGCGGCAGCCGCACCGGCGCGTTCATCGGCGCCAGCTACCACGACTATCCGGCCGCCCACGGCAACGGTGCCGACGGGCACGCCGTGACAGGCTCGCTCACCAGCGTCCTGTCCGGCCGCGTCGCCTACCTGCTCGGCTTGGAGGGCCCGGCCGTCACCCTCGACACCGCCTGTTCCTCCTCCCTCACGGCCCTGCACCTGGCCTGCCAGTCGCTGCGGGGCGGCGAGAGCGACCTCGCCCTCGCCGGCGGTGTCAGCCTCATGGGCACCCCGAACACCTTCCTCGGCTTCAGCAGCCAGCGGGCCCTCGCCCCCGACGGCCGCTGCAAGGCTTACGGGGAAGGCGCCGACGGCATGGCGCTCGCCGAGGGCGTCGGCATGGTCCTCGTCGAACGGCTCTCCGACGCCGTCCGCAACGGGCACCCCGTGCTCGCCGTCGTCCGCGGCTCCGCCGTCAACCAGGACGGCGCCTCCAACGGCCTGACCGCGCCCAACGGCCCCGCCCAGCAGCGGGTCATCCGCGCCGCCCTCGCCGGTGCCCACCTGGAGCCGACCGATGTGGACGCCGTGGAGGGCCACGGCACCGGCACCGCCCTCGGCGACCCGATCGAGGCGCAGGCCCTGCTCGCCACCTACGGCCAGGACCGCGAACTCCCGCTGCTGCTCGGCTCGGTGAAGTCCAACATCGGTCACACGCAGGCCGCGTCCGGCGTCGCCGGTGTCATCAAAATGGTCACGGCGCTGCGGCACGGCGTTCTGCCGCCGACCCTCCACGCCGACACGCCCTCCTCGCACGTCGACTGGTCAGCGGGAGAAGTGCGCCTGCTCACCGGGGCCACCGACTGGCCCGATACGGGGCGCCCCCGGCGCGCAGCCGTGTCCTCCTTCGGCATCAGCGGCACCAACGTCCACACCGTTCTCGAACAGGCCCCGGAGCCGGCCCGGCAGCCCGGCACGCGCGGGGAGGCTCAGCCCGGCACGCCCGAGGTCGTGGAGCCCGTCGGCCCGCTGCCGGTGCTGGTCTCCGCCCGCGGTGACGACGCGTTGCGCGCCCAGGCCGCCCGACTGCTCGCTCTCGCAGAGGAGCGGCCCGACCTGCCGGTCGACCGCCTGGCCGCCGCCCTCGCCCTGCACCGCTCGGCGTTCGAGCGCCGCGCCGCCGTGGTCGCGCACGACCGGGACGACCTGGTGCGCGGCCTGCGCGCCCTGCGCGACGGGCAGCCCGACTCCGCCGTGGTCCGCCCGGCCACGCCCGGCGCCGGACGTGGCCGGGTCGCTTTCCTCTTCACCGGCCAGGGCGGCCAGCGCCTGGGCATGGGCCGTGCACTCTACGACCGTCACCCGGTGTTCGCCGACGCGCTCGACGCCGCCCTCGCCCACCTCGACACGGGGCTCGACGTGCCGCTGAGGGACGTCATGTTCGCGCCCGACGGCACCCCCGAGGCCGCGTTGCTGGACCACACCGGCTACACCCAGCCCGCCCTGTTCGCCTTCGAGGTCGCCCTGTACCGCCTCGTCGAGTCCTGGGGACTGACCCCCGACTATGTGGCCGGGCACTCCGTCGGCGAGATCGCCGCCGCCCACGCGTCCGGCGTACTCGACCTGGCGGACGCCTGCGCCCTGGTGGCCGCCCGCGCCCGCCTCATGGCGCAACTGCCCGAGGGCGGCGCGATGGTGTCCGTGACGGCGACCGAGGACGAGGTGACCGGACTGCTCGACGAGCGGGTGTCCGTCGCCGCCGTCAACGGCCCCTCCTCGCTGGTACTGTCCGGCGACGAGGACGCCGTCGAGGCCGTCGCCGCCACACTCGCCGCACGCGGCCACCGCACCCGGCGACTGCGCGTCAGCCACGCCTTCCACTCGCCCCGCATGGACGCCGTACGGGACGCGTTCGCCGAGGCCGCCGCCGCCATCCGCCCGGCACCGGCCGACATCCCGCTCGTCTCCACGCGCACCGGCAACGTCGTCACCGGCGACGAACCGGCCACCCCCGACCACTGGGTGCGGCACCTCCGCGACACCGTGCGGTTCGCCGACGCCGTGACGACCCTCACCGCGCGGGGCGTCCGGACGTTCCTGGAGATCGGTCCCGACGCCGTCCTCAGCGGCATGACCCGGGCCGTCCTCGACGACGACCCCTCCCTGGGCGAGTCCGCCGCCGTCGTACCGCTGCTGCGCCGTGACCGCGACGAGGTCCCGCAGCTCACCACCGCCGTCGCCGGCGCCCACGTGCACGGCATGACCGTGGACTGGGCGGCCTTCCTCGCCGCCGTCGGCGTCCCCGACCACCACGTCGACCTGCCCACCTACGCCTTCCAGCGGCAGCGCTACTGGCCCGAACCCGGGACCGGCGCACCGGCGTCCGCCGCCGATCCGGCCGAGGCCGCGTTCTGGTCCGCCGTCGAACGCGAGGACACCACTGCCCTAGCCGCGCAGCTCGGCCTCGACGGGGACACCGCCCGTTCGCTCACGCCCGCCCTCGCCGCCTGGCGCCGACGCCGCCACGACCGTGCCCGCCTCGACGCCCTGCGCCACCACG
>NZ_VJZC01000327.1 GCF_009377185.1 Streptomyces spongiae | reverse complement strand
CCCAAAACGCGCCCCACCAGCCCCACTTGGACACACAAAGAGGCCCGGACCACAAAGGTCCGGGCCCCTCACGCCATAGGGCTCAACGCCGCAAGCCGCAGCGCCGCACGGCCTACCGCTTGTGCTGCGAGTCCGCCACCGTCACCTCGACCCGCTGGAACTCCTTCAGCTCGCTGTACCCGGTCGTGGCCATCGCCCGCCGCAGCGCACCGAAGAGGTTCATCGAGCCGTCCGGGGTGTGCGAGGGACCGGTGAGGACCTCCTCGATCGTGCCGACCGTGCCGAGGTCGACCTTCTTGCCGCGCGGCAGCTCGTCGTTGACGGCCTCCATGCCCCAGTGGTTGCCCTTGCCCGGCGCGTCCGTGGCACGGGCCAGCGGGGAGCCCATCATCACCGCGTCCGCACCACAGGCGATCGCCTTGGGCAGGTCGCCGGACCAGCCCACGCCACCGTCGGCGATGACGTGCACATACCGGCCGCCGGACTCGTCCATGTAGTCCCGGCGGGCGGCGGCCACATCCGCCACCGCGGTCGCCATGGGCACCTGGATGCCCAGGACGTTGCGCGTGGTGTGCGCGGCGCCGCCGCCGAAACCGACGAGGACGCCGGCCGCGCCCGTGCGCATCAGGTGCAGGGCCGCGGTGTACGTGGCGCAGCCGCCCACGATCACCGGGACGTCCAGCTCGTAGATGAACTGCTTCAGGTTCAGCGGCTCGGCGGCACCGGAGACGTGCTCCGCCGACACCGTCGTACCGCGGATGACGAAGATGTCGACGCCCGCGTCCACGACGGCCTTGGAGAACTGGGCCGTGCGCTGCGGGGAGAGCGCGGCGGCGGTGACCACACCCGAGTCGCGCACCTCCTTCAGACGCTGCCCGATCAGCTCCTCCTTGATCGGAGCCGTGTAGATCTCCTGGAGGCGGCGGGTCGCGGCGTCCGGGTCGAGCTCGGCGATCTCGTCGAGCAGCGGCTGCGGGTCCTCGTACCGCGTCCAGAGGCCTTCGAGGTTCAGGACGCCGAGGCCGCCCAGCTCGCCGATGCGGATGGCGGTGGCCGGGGAGACGACCGAGTCCATGGGGGCGGCCAGGAAGGGCAGCTCGAAGCGGTAGGCGTCGATCTGCCAGGCGATCGAGACCTCCTTCGGGTCCCGCGTACGGCGGCTGGGGACGACGGCGATGTCGTCGAAGGCGTACGCCCGGCGGCCGCGCTTGCCGCGCCCGATCTCGATCTCAGTCACGTGAGTGGCCTTTCCCTTTGCGTTTCAGCGCTTCCAGTATCACCGACGCCCATGACAAGGGCGGTCCCGGAGGCTCCGGGACCGCCCTGGGGCATGTCTCACGCGCGCGCGTGAATGCCGATCACGACGGTGTGCGTCTACTTGCGGCTGTAGTTCGGCGCCTCGACCGTCATCTGGATGTCGTGCGGGTGGCTCTCCTTGAGGCCCGCCGAGGTGATCCGCACGAAGCGGCCCTTGGACTCCATCTCGTCGATGGTGGCGGCGCCCACGTAGCCCATGGTCTGGCGCAGGCCGCCCACGAGCTGGTGCAGGACGTTGGCCAGCGGGCCGCGGTAGGGCACCTGGCCCTCGATGCCCTCGGGCACCAGCTTGTCGTCGGAGGCCACCTCGGCCTGGAAGTAGCGGTCCTTCGAGTACGACGTACCCTGGCCGCGGGACTGCATGGCACCGAGGGAGCCCATGCCGCGGTACGACTTGAACTGCTTGCCGTTGATGAAGAGCAGCTCTCCGGGCGACTCCTCGCAGCCCGCGAGGAGGCTGCCGAGCATCACCGTGTCGGCGCCGGCGGCCAGCGCCTTGCCGATGTCGCCGGAGTACTGCAGGCCACCGTCACCGATGACGGGGACACCGGCGGCGCGGGCCGCGAGGCCGGCCTCGTAGATGGCCGTGACCTGCGGGACGCCGATACCGGCGACCACCCGGGTGGTGCAGATCGAACCGGGGCCGACGCCCACCTTGATGCCGTCCACACCGGCGTCGATCAGCGCCTGGGCTCCGTCACGCGTGGCGACGTTGCCGCCGATCACGTCCACGCCCACGCTCGACTTGATCTTCGACATCCAGCTGAGCGCGTTGCTGTTGTGGCCGTGCGAGGTGTCGACGACCAGGAAGTCCACACCGGCCTCGGCCAGTGCCTGGGCCCGCTCCAGTGCCTCGGGGCTGGCGCCGACGGCGGCACCCACCAGCAGGCGGCCCTCGGAGTCCTTCGCGGCGTTCGGGTACTGCTCGGCCTTCACGAAGTCCTTGACCGTGATGAGGCCCTTCAGGACGCCCGCGTCGTCGACCAGGGGAAGCTTCTCGATCTTGTGGCGGCGCAGCAGGTCCATGGCGTCAGTGCCGGAGATGCCGACCTTGCCGGTGACCAGCGGCATCGGCGTCATGACCTCGCGGACCTGGCGCGAGCGGTCCGTCTCGAAGGCCATGTCACGGTTGGTGACGATGCCGAGCAGCTTGCCGTTTCCGTCGGTGACCGGGACACCGCTGATGCGGAACTTGGCGCACAGGGCGTCGGCCTCGGCCAGCGTCGCGTCCGGGTTCACCGTGATCGGGTCGGTGACCATGCCGGACTCGGAGCGCTTCACCAGGTCGACCTGGTTGACCTGGTCCTCGACGGAGAGGTTGCGGTGCAGCACGCCGACACCGCCCTGGCGGGCCATGGCGATCGCCATGCGGGACTCGGTCACCTTGTCCATCGCCGCCGAGAGCAGCGGGATGTTCACACGGACGTTGCGGGAGATGCGGGACGAGGTGTCGACCGCGTTGGGGAGCACCTCGGATGCGCCCGGCAGCAGCAGCACGTCGTCGTAGGTCAGCCCGAGTGTCGCGAATTTCTCGGGCACTCCGTCGACGTTTGCAGTCATGACACCTTCCCCAAATGGCCTTGATCGGTGCGGATGTCCATGCTAACGGGAAGCGAGGGCGTCTCATTCCGGTGTCTCATTCCATGACGGAGAGCACCCTTTGGCTTCGTATGTTCGTACGGTCCGGGCATCGCCCCCGTTCACAAGCGCACCGTACCCGTCCGGAAAAACGCCTCCGGGAGGCCGGGGAGTGCCGCCGCGAGAGCCCGCCTACTGCTCCGCCAGCGCCCGCAGCCGGCTCAGGGCCCGGTGCTGTGCCACCCGTACGGCTCCCGGGGACATCCCCAGCATCTGGCCCGTCTCCTCGGCCGTGAGCCCCACCGCGATGCGCAGCAGGAGCAGCTCCCGCTGGTTCTCCGGGAGGTTGGCCAGGAGCTTCTTGGCCCACTCGGCGTCGCTGCTCAGCAGCGCGCGCTCCTCCGGGCCCAGCGAGTCGTCCGGCCGCTCGGGCATCTCGTCCGAGGGAACCGCCGTCGAGCCCGGGTGGCGCATCGCGGCCCGCTGCAGATCGGCGACCTTGTGGGCGGCGATGGCGAAGACGAACGCCTCGAAGGGCCTTCCTGTGTCCTTGTAGCGCGGCAGCGCCAGGAGCACGGCGACGCAGACCTCCTGCGCCAGGTCCTCCACGAAGTGGCGAGCGTCACCCGGAAGCCGGGAGAGCCGCGTGCGGCAGTAGCGCAGCGCCAGTGGATGGACATGGGCGAGCAGATCGTGCGTGGCCTGCTCGTCTCCGTCGACAGCGCGATGAACGAGCGCACCGATGACCGTCGTCTCGTCGTCGCGCATCGATCCATGGTGCCCTGAGGCCGGCCGCCCCGTGGCACCGTGCCCCATGTTGTGCACCGAAGCGTTATGAGCAGGTGCGCCGGAACTCATCTCCTGCGCCCTCCCCTTCCGCTCGTCCGACTCGTCCCCGAGGAACTCCACACCTCAAGGATGCGGCATCCGCGGCGAAACGAGCAGCAGGCATCCGGCGGGCCTCGTTGCCGAGCCCACCCGCCTCGCGATATACAGCCCCGCTCACCTGCGGGAAAGCGCTGCCGCCCGTCTTTCGGAAAGCGGCCCCGCCCGCCCTGCGGCAGGCGGGGATTTCCGAACCCCCGCTACGGTCCACTAACGAACCAGGCCCCACCGGAAGCCGAGCGCCACGGCGTGCGCCCGGTCGGAGGCACCGAGCTTCTTGAACAGCCGCCGCGCGTGCGTCTTGACGGTGTCCTCGGAGAGGAAGAGCTCCCGGCCGATCTCCGCGTTCGACCGGCCGTGGCTCATGCCCTCCAGGACCTGGATCTCACGCGCGGTGAGCGTGGGGGCGGCCCCCATCTCGGCCGAGCGCAGCCGGCGCGGGGCGAGCCGCCAGGTCGGGTCGGCGAGCGCCTGCGTCACCGTGGCACGCAGCTCCGCGCGCGAGGCGTCCTTGTGCAGGTACCCGCGCGCCCCGGCGGCGACCGCGAGTGCCACACCGTCGAGGTCCTCGGCGACGGTGAGCATGATGATGCGTGCACCGGGGTCGGCGGACAGCAGCCGCCGTACGGTCTCGACGCCGCCCAGACCGGGCATGCGTACGTCCATCAGAATCAGGTCCGAGCGGTCGGCACCCCAGCGGCGGAGGACTTCCTCGCCGTTGGCCGCCGTCGTCACGCGCTCGACGCCGGGCACGGTCGCGACCGCGCGGCGGAGCGCCTCTCGGGCAAGCGGGGAGTCGTCGCAGACGAGGACGGATGTCATGGCCGCCCTCCGCAGCTGATGCGCGTCACCTTGAGCCTCCAGGCTGGTACGAATCGTCACCTGTGCGGTCGACACTCGCGAGCGGACTTTCAGACGCCTGCCCGAGCGCTTGTTCCTTCAACCGCCTCCGCACTCTCAACGACGGTCACTCGAAAGAGTTACGGGGCACTGAGCCACCTTCGGCACTCTACGTGAGGGGGCGGACACAGTGCAGACATGAACGACGGACCCTCAACGTTTCACCACAACCGCGCCCCATTTGGCCCCATTTCTTCCCTTTTTGCAGTGTCTGAGGCTAGATTCGCAATGGGTCATATTTTCATCTCCTTAGATCGCGGATGTACGGTCGAGTCACATCTCAGCCCAGAACGGCAACAAGGGGACAACGCAATGGCAGATTTCTCCCGCCTTCCCGGGCCCAACGCGGATCTGTGGGACTGGCAGCTCCTCGCGGCGTGCCGCGGAGTCGACAGCTCGCTCTTCTTCCACCCGGAGGGAGAGCGCGGTGCGGCACGGAGCGCACGCGAGAACTCGGCCAAAGAGGTCTGCATGAGATGTCCGGTCCGCGCGGAGTGCGCGGCGCACGCACTGAGAGTGCGCGAGCCCTACGGCGTGTGGGGCGGACTGACCGAGGACGAGCGCGAAGAACTCATGGGCCGGGCACGCCATCGACTGGTGTCGGCGTCGGCGACGGGGAGCGACGCCAACTCGAACAACTGAAGGAACGTTTCTGCAACACTCGACACCGCCGCCCGACGTCTTTGCCCGATGTCTGATCCCGCGTCTCCGCACCGCGGCGCACCGGGCACTACCGGACGGCAGCCTTCTCCAGCTGTTCCAGCGTCGCCGCGACCGCGGGCACCTGGGCCAGGTCCGGCAGGGTGAGCGCCACGATCTCCCGGCGCACCGCGGGTTCCACCGCGACCGTCCGCACCCCCTTGGGCCGTACCGATTCGATGGCCAGCTCCGGCAGCACCGCGACACCGAGCCCCGCCCCGACCAGGCCCACCACCGCCGGATAGTCGTCGGTCGCGAAGTCGATCCGCGGCGTGAAACCCGCCCCCTCGCAGACCTCGACCAGATGCCCGCGACAGCGAGGGCAGCCGGCGATCCACGACTCCCCGGCGAGCGCCCCGATGGCGACGGACCCCGCACGGGCCAGCCGGTGCCCCTCCGGTACGAGCCCGACGAGCCGGTCGCTGAGAAGCGGACGTACCACCAGGTCGCCCCACTCCTCGGCACCGGCCGCGCCCTCGTACCGGAAGGCGAGCGCGACATCGCAGTCACCCTGGCGCAGCAGCTCGACGGACGCCGGCGGCTCGGCCTCCTCCAGGAAGACACGGGTCCCGGGGTGTGCGGCGCGCAGCGCGGCGAGCGCCGTGGGCACGAGGGTGGAGCTGCCGCTGGGGAAGGACACCAGGCGGACGCGTCCGGCCCTGAGGCCGGCGATGGCGGCGACCTCCTCCTCGGCGGCCGTGAGTCCCGCGAGGATCCCGGCGGCGTGCCGGACCAGCGACTCCCCCGCCTGTGTCAGCCTCATCTCGCGCCCGCTCCGGACGATCAGCGGAGTGCCCACGGATGCCTCCAGGGCCTTCATCTGCTGGCTGACGGCGGGCTGGGTGCAGCCGAGTTCGCGCCCCGCCGCCGAGAAGGAGCCGGTGGTGGCGACAGCGCGCAGGACACGGAGATGGCGGGCCTCGATCACATTGTTGAGCATAAGTGAGTCTTGGACAGGGAGCGGAATATTGCGTCGACGCTTTGGGCACCATCGCCTAGCGTGCCCGCATGAAGCTTCTGTCGCTGAACGTGGGGCGCCCCAGGACCGTGGACCACCCGGATCTGCAGGGGCACGTGACCGGTATCGACAAGCAGCCGGTTCAGGGGCCGGTGCGGATCTTCGCGCCCGGGCCCAAGGGAGTGGGCGCGAGCGGGGTGGCCGGGGACGCGGTCTGCAACATCGAGCATCACGGCGGCGACGACCAGGCCGTGTACGCGGTGGCCCGCGAGGAACTCGACGACTGGGAACGCGAGCTGGGCCGCACCCTGCCGGACGGCACGTTCGGCGAGAACCTCACCACCGAGGGCCTCGACGTGTCCGGCGCGCTGATCGGTGAGCGCTGGCGGATCGGCGCCGACGTGGTCCTGGAGGTCACCTCGGGTCGTATCCCCTGCCTCAACTTCCAGGTGCACCTCGGTGAGAAGGGCTGGGTCAGGCGTTTCACACAGAAGGGCCGGACCGGTGCCTACCTGCGGGTCATCGAGCCGGGCGAGATCCGGGCCGGCGATCCCATCGAGATCGTCCACCGCCCTGACCACGAGGTGACGGCGGCCCTGGAGTTCCGGGCGGTCACGACGGAGCGGGAGCTCCTGCCCCTGCTGCTGCCGGCGCGGGACGCGCTGCACCCGGAGGCACGGAAGAAGGCGGAGGAGTACGTGGCGCAGCACGGCGGGGACGCGTAGGCGGCTGCCGGGCGACGAGGGGCGCCCCTGTGCTCAGTACCGATCGTGATCGGTACTGAGCATGGAAAGGACAGGTGAAGGCCGGTACGAGGGGCGGATTCGCACAGTCCGGGTCACTAACCTTGCGCCATGACAACGGCTCTGATTACGGGATCGACCGCGGGGATCGGTGCCGCCTTCGCTCGGCGGCTGGCGGCTGACGGTCACAACCTCGTCCTGGTGGCGCGCGACACCAAGCGGCTGCGCGAGCAGGCGACCGAGTTGCACGACCGGCACGGCATCGAGGCGGAGGTGCTGACGGCCGACCTGGCGACGGACAAAGGCATCGAGGTGGTCGAGCGACGGCTGGCCGACCGGAAGAACCCGGTGGACCTGCTGATCAACAACGCTGGGTTCGGCAACAAGGGCCGCTACCTCGACGTGTCGATGGCCGACGAGCTGACGATGCTCAAGGTGCACTGCGAGGCGGTGCTCCGGCTGACCTCCGCGGCGGCCGAGGGAATGCGGGAGCGGGGCCGGGGCGGGGTCGTCAACGTGGCGTCGGTGGCGGCGTTCCTGCCGCGGGGCACGTACGGCGCGTCCAAGGCGTGGGTCGTGCAGTTCACGCAGGGCGCGGCGCGGGATCTGGCGGGCAGCGGGGTGCGGCTGATGGCGCTGGCCCCGGGTTTCGTGCGCACCGAGTTCCACGAGCGGGCCGGCATGGGCACGGACAACATCCCGGACTGGATGTGGCTGGACGCCGACAAGCTGGTGACGGCGGCACTGGCCGACCTGGCCCGCGGCAAGTCGCTGTCCATCCCGGACCCGCGGTACAAGGCGCTGATGGGCGTGGTGAAGGTGCTGCCGCGGGGCCTGCTCGGGGGGATCAGCTCGAAGACGGGGCGCAAGTACGGGCCGCAGTAGGTCGAAGCCCAAGCTGAAGCGGAGGTGACATCGCGTCCCCGGTGGGAAAATGGGGATGTCAGCCGGACCCAGGGGGGCTGGGAGGCGGTGTCATGACGTTCGTGCAGCTCATTGACTGCAAGACAAGCCGGTTCGACGAGATGAACCAGCTGATGGACACATGGGTCGAGCAGACCAAAGGCAAGCGGACCGCCACGCACAACATCATCGGCAAGGACCGGTCCGACGCGTCACACCTGATCGAGATCGTGGAGTTCCCCTCGTACGACGAAGCGATGCGGAACTCGAAGCTTCCGGAGACCGACCGGATCTTCCGGGACATGATCGCGCTCTGCGACGAGCCGCCCACCTTCACCGACCTGGACGTGGTGCGGGACGAACAGCTGAACGCGGCGAACGTCCGCAGGCTCTTCGAACTGGCGGCCGCCAAGGGCGATCTGCCTCCGCTCAACGACGTGTTCGCGGAGAATTACCACGACCACGACCCGGCCAACGAGCAGGACACCATCGGGCTGGACGCCATACGCAGAGACATACGGATGTGGCGGGACGGCTTCGACTTCGAGTTCACCATCGACGACCAGATCTCCCAGGGCGACAGGGTGAGTACGCGGTGGACCTGGAACGCGACCCACAAGGGTGAGTTCGTCGGAATCGCACCCACGGGCAGAAAGGTCCGCATGACCGGTACCACGGTCTTCCGCTGCCAGGACGACGGAAAGATCGTCGAGGGCTGGTGGAACTACGACCGGCTGGGGCTGATGGCTCAGCTCGGAGCGCTCGACGCGCTGGAGAAGTAGCACAACGCGAGGGCCCGGCACCCCCGAAGGGGCGCCGGGCCTCACGACGACGTGCCGGGTACGTCAGTGGGCGTGGCCGTGGCCGTGGCCCGCGGCGGCCGGCTCCTCTTCTTCCTTCTTCTCGACGACCAGGGTCTCGGTCGTGAGGAGGAGGGAGGCGATGGAGGCGGCGTTCTCCAGGGCGGAGCGGGTGACCTTGACCGGGTCGATGACGCCGGCCTTGACCAGGTCGCCGTACTCGCCGGTGGCGGCGTTGAAGCCCTGGCCCTTGTCGAGCTCGGCGACCTTGGCGGTGATGACGTAGCCTTCCAGGCCGGCGTTCTCCGCGATCCAGCGCAGCGGCTCGACGACGGCGCGGCGGACGACGGCGACACCGGTGGCCTCGTCGCCCTCCTTGCCGAGGGAGCCCTCCAGGACCTTCGCGGCGTGGACGAGCGCGGAACCACCACCGGAGACGATGCCCTCCTCGACCGCGGCGCGGGTCGCGGAGATGGCGTCCTCCAGACGGTGCTTCTTCTCCTTCAGCTCCACCTCGGTGGCGGCGCCGACCTTGATCACGCACACGCCGCCGGCCAGCTTCGCGAGGCGCTCCTGGAGCTTCTCGCGGTCCCAGTCGGAGTCCGTGGCCTCGATCTCGGCCTTGATCTGGCCGACGCGGCCGGTGACGTCCTCGGACTTGCCACCGCCGTCGACGATGGTGGTGTCGTCCTTGGTGACCGTGACGCGGCGGGCGGTGCCCAGCACCTCAAGGCCGACCTGGTCGAGCTTGAGGCCGACCTCCTCGGCGACCACTTCGGCGCCGGTGAGGGTGGCGATGTCGCCGAGCATGGCCTTGCGGCGGTCACCGAAGCCGGGGGCCTTGACGGCCACCGCGTTGAACGTGCCGCGGATCTTGTTGACCACGAGGGTCGACAGGGCCTCGCCGTCGACGTCCTCGGCGATGATCAGCAGCGGCTTCGAGGCGCCCGCCTGGATGACCTTCTCCAGCAGCGGCAGCATGTCGGCGATCGCGGAGATCTTGCCCTGGTGGATGAGGATGTACGGGTCCTCCAGGACGGCCTCCATGCGCTCCTGGTCCGTCACGAAGTACGGCGACAGGTAGCCCTTGTCGAAGGCCATGCCCTCGGTGAAGTCCAGCTCCAGGCCGAAGGTGTTGGACTCCTCGACGGTGATGACACCGTCCTTGCCGACCTTGTCCATCGCCTCGGCGATGAGCTCGCCGACCTGCTGGTCCTGGGCGGACAGCCCGGCCACGGCGGCGATGTCGGACTTCTCGTCGATCGGGCGGGCCGAGGCCAGCAGGTCCTCGGAGATCGCGGCGACGGCGGCGTCGATGCCCTTCTTCAGGGCGGCCGGGGAGGCACCGGCGGCGACGTTCCTCAGGCCCTCGCGTACGAGCGCCTGGGCGAGCACGGTGGCGGTGGTGGTGCCGTCACCCGCGATGTCGTTGGTCTTGGTCGCCACCTCCTTCACCAGCTGGGCGCCGAGGTTCTCGTACGGGTCCTCGACCTCGACCTCGCGGGCGATGGTCACACCGTCGTTGGTGATGGTGGGGGCGCCGAACTTCTTGTCGATGACGACGTTGCGGCCCTTGGGGCCGATCGTCACCTTGACCGTGTCGGCGAGCTTGTTGACGCCGCGCTCGAGGGCGCGACGGGCGTCCTCGTCGAACTTCAGGATCTTCGCCATGGGAGCGTTGGCCCTCTCGGAAAGCTAGAGGTGTTCTAACGGGTTAAAGAGCCGCGCCCCCGGCGCCCGGCTGATCAAACGGCGGGGGCCGGGGGCGCAGCTGTCAAGCAGAACCGGTGGGTACCGGGTGAACTACTTCTCGATGATCGCGAGCACGTCGCGGGCCGAGAGGACGAGGTACTCCTCGCCGTTGTACTTCACCTCGGTGCCGCCGTACTTGCTGTAGAGCACCACGTCGCCGACGCTGACGTCGAGCGGAAGGCGGTTGCCGTCCTCGAAGCGGCCCGGGCCCACAGCGAGGACGACGCCCTCCTGGGGCTTCTCCTTCGCGGTGTCCGGGATGACCAGGCCAGAGGCCGTGGTCTGCTCGGCGTCCAGCGGCTGGACCACGATGCGGTCCTCGAGCGGCTTGATGGCAACCTTGGAGCTGGCGGTCGTCACGATCCGACCTCCCCCTTCGGAGATCTCACGGGGTTAACTGTCTGAGGTGGCGACCAGGTCGATCCGTCGTCGCGGGTGCCGGACCTGCCCGTCGCGTTGTTGGCACTCTCCAGGGGGGAGTGCCAGACCTGAGACTATGACCGCGATTAGCACTCGGTCAAGCGGAGTGCCAATTGCCTGCGGCGCGGCGCGGGATTCTGGGTGCGTACGTGTGTGGTTCTGTGCCCGGAGTGGGGGCGCTCTCCCTGGGGGCTCCGCCCCCAGACCCCCGTATC
>NZ_VJZC01000326.1 GCF_009377185.1 Streptomyces spongiae | reverse complement strand
ATCCGCGACCGGGGCACGGGCCGCCCCACCAAGCGCGACCGCCGCGAGATCGAACGCCTCCGAAGCCTGGGCGGACCGGGCGGGTTCGGCGGACCGGGCGGACTCGGCGGACCGGGCAGTTCCCCCGGCCCTCGCTGATCCGGGGAGGGCCACCCCCGAGCCCCTCATGGAGCCCAAGCCTTCCCCCGGTGCTGCTCCAGCGCTATTCCATCGGCACCACCTTCACCCAGATCCCGTCCTCCGTCACATACCGGTCCACCCGCAGCCCCTCTTCCTCCAGCGCCTCCTCGAACTGTTCCCTCGTCAGCGGTCGGGCCCGGAACGTCTGGGTCCAGGCGGCGTCCGGGAAGTCGTACTCCACGTGCACCGAGTTCACCCCGTCGCCCACCGGCTCGGACGAGACGATGCGCACGGTCAAGCCGCTGGGGTCGACGTGCTCGCGGGGCACGTTCGTGTGGTAGTCCTCCCCCTCGCGCTGGATCAGGACGAAGCCGCCGTCCGCGACATGACGCAGACAGGTCCTGAGCATGCCCCGCCGCACCTCGTCGTCCCCGCTGTGCACGAGGAACGACGCGAGCAGCACCACGTCGAACTTCTCGCCCAGGCCGAGCTTCTCGACCGGGCTGCATATGGTGCGGGCCCCACGCACCCGCTCCAGCATCTCCGCCGACTCGTCCACGGCCGTGACGGTGAACCCCCGCTCCAGCAGCGGGTGGGTCATCCGGCCCACCCCGCTGCCCAGTTCGAGAATGCGCGCCCCCGCGGGCGCCACGCCGGCGATCACGTCCGGCTCGCCGCGTAACGGCAGCCGCGAATAGAGCTCGACCGCACAACCGTCCGGTGTGATCGCCCCGGGTCCGGTCCCCGCATATCCCTCACGCATCTGAATGCTCATGCCTGTCCAACGGACCGTCCCCATCTGCCCGTTCCCCACCAAAGTCACCCGATAGGGTGAATCCGTTCGATGCGGACCCTCAAAGTGCGGACACTCAGAGTGCGAACCAGCCGTGCCCCACGTGCCAGTGCCCGCCGGCCCGCAGGTGATCCACCACCGCCCGCTCGATACCCGTGCGGCGCGGCAGCGTCTCCAGCGGAAGGTCCGGGTCGCCGAAGACGAATCGGACGGGGAGGCCGTCCTCCGGTTCGGAATCCAGGAACACGGTTTCGAACCGCTCCTGGAATCGCACGATGTTGGAGCCCTCGGGCAGATGGCGCTTCAGCTGAGGATCCAGCAACCAGGAGTGGCAGAGGGCGGACGCGTAGTGCTCGTCCGGGTAGTGCCGTGCGAAGAACTCCCGTGCCAGCGCCACCGACCGGTCGCAGGCGTCCGGCGACAGCGGCCCCCGGTAGTCGGGGATGTGCAGGCTCAGATACGGCTCCCCCACCGGCAGCTCCAGGCCCACACCGGCGAGACCCGCCGCATCCCGCTGCCCCAGCCGCGAGCGCTGGAACTGGAGTCGTCCCAGCTGGTACAGCTCCCCGTGAAAGTGCAGCGCCAGCCACTCCGGCACGAGCACCCCGCCGATGCCGTGCCGTCTGCGGTGCAGGACCATGGCGCGGCCGAGATCGGCCAGAGTCCGCCGGGAGACGTCGTCCGGGATGCCGCGCTCACGGTGGTACGCGCGCACGTGGGGCAGGGCGGCGACGAGGACGTACACGTAGAAGTAGCGGCCGAGCGGGCCCGACCCCGGTGGGAAGGAGAGGAAGTGCGGCCCCCTGTCGGGCTCCCCCATGTCCCGTGTCAGGGCGCCGACGCACCGTTCGAGGAGTCTCGTCGCCTCCTCGTCGTCGAGCAGCGTCGCGCGCAGCGCGACGACCTCGTTGACGTCCTCGTACGGCACCGCCAGGTCCAGCAGGACGTCAGGGAGGTCGTCGGCCGACGGGAGCCGCGCCTCCACGCCGGGGACGTCGTCGGACTCCCGTTCCTTGAGCCATTCGGCCAGTTTCTCGTCCGTGCGCAGCGCGTCCAGCAGCACCATCGCCTCCCTGTCCGCCCGGGTCGTCGTCTCCTGGAGAACGTGCCGGACGAAGAGTACGTTTCCGAAGAGGAGCAGTGATCCTGATGCGTACGGGCAGTGAACCGACGACAGCGCGCAGTGCCCTGCGGCTGCGGCTCTGGCTGAGTGTGTGGGGGCTGGTCTGGGCGATCGGGGGGACCACCGCTTTCGCACTCGCCGGACGGCCCGGCTGGGCGATCGCCTGCGGTGTGCTCTGGCTGGTCGTCACCGTCGACCTGGCCATGATCCTGCGGCACATCCGCCAGGGCCCGCACTACCAGCCCGGCCGTGACGTGCCGCCGTACCGGCCCGTGGACCACGATCAGCGCTAGCGACCGGCTTCAGCCGGGCGTCAGACACAGGTCACGCGGGCGTCACGCGTCGAAGCGTGCCGCTTCCAGGTACTGGGGGTTCGGGTCGAGTGCCGCCGCGAGGCGGAAGTGGCGCTTGGCGGGGTCGGGCCGGCTCTGGCGCTGGTAGGTGCGGGCGAGTGCGAAGTGCGCGAACGCGTTGTCCGGCTCGCGCTCCAGGACGATCGTGAACTCCAGCTCGGCGGGACGCAGTTGCGCGGCCGCGAAGAAGGCACGCGCGCGCAGCAGCCGGGCCGCCGTGTTCTCGGGGTGTACGGCGATGACGCTGTCGAGCAGCTTCACCGCGCCCCGCGGGTCGCCGGCCGCGAGCAGTTGCTCGGCGGCGCGGTAGTCGATGACGTGCGTCTCCGGGGTACGTCCGCTGGAACCGCTGTTCTCGGGCACGGCTGATCCCTTCCCTTGCTGCCACGGTTCAACGCCCGTCTGAAGGGGCGCTATTCCTGGGACCGCCGCTGTGGCTCCCGTGCCCTGCGGGCGAGCTCGGCCCATACGTCCCGCACGCGCCGCTCCAGTTCCTCCAGGGGCACGTCGTTGTCGATCACGATGTCCGCGATCTCCAGGCGCTTCTCCCGGGTCGCCTGGGCGGCCATCCGCGCGTGGGCGTCCTGCTCGGTCATGCCGCGCAGCCGTACCAGCCGGTCGAGCTGGGTCTCGGGGCTCGCGTCGACGACGACCACGAGGTCGTACAGCGGGGCGAGTGCGTTCTCGGTGAGGAGGGGGACGTCGTGGATCACGACCGCGTCCTCGGGGGCGGCCTCTTCGAGTTCGCGGGAGCGTGCGCCCACCAGGGGGTGCACGATCGCGTTCAGGACGGCGAGCTTGTCCGCGTCCGCGAAGACGACGGAGCCGAGCCCGGGGCGGTCCAGGCTGCCGTCCGGGGCGAGCACGTCCTCGCCGAACGCGTCGACGACCGCCGCCAGCCCGGGAGTTCCGGGTGCGACGACCTCGCGCGCGATGCGGTCCGCGTCGATCAGCACGGCGCCGTGCTCGACGAGCCGCCGTGACACCTCGCTCTTGCCGGCGCCGATACCCCCGGTCAACCCCACCTTCAGCATGACCGGAAGCTTAGGCCCTGCGGCCCCGAGCCGACATCGTCCCGGCCCGGGTGTCAGCCCTCGCCGGGGTCAGCCTTCGCCCTCCCGCTCCGCCAGGAACTTCTCGAACTCGAGCCCGATCTCGTCCGCGGACGGGATGTCGGCGGGCTCGGCCAGCATGTTGCCGCGTGTCTCGGCACCCGCGGCGGCGTCGTACTGGTGCTCGAGGCCCTGGACCAGGGAGACGAGTTCCTCGTCGCCCTCGCGGATCTGCCGGTCGATCTCGGTCTGCGTGCGGTAGGCCTCCGTGCGCAGGGCGTGCGCGACGCCGGGCAGCACCAGGCCGGTCGCTCCGGTGACGGCCTCCAGGACGGTCAGCGCGGCGTCCGGGTACGGGGAGCGTGCGATGTAGTGCGGGACGTGCGCGGCGACGCCGAGAACGTCGTGCCCGGCCTCCATGAGGCGGTACTCGACCAGGGACTCGGCACTGCCCGGGACCTGTGCCTCCTCGAAGGGGCTGCGGTGGCCCGGGACCAGCTCGACGCGGTTGCCGTGCGGCGTGAGGCCCACGGGGCGGGTGTGCGGGACGCCCATGGGGATGCCGTGGAAGTTCACCGAGAGACGGACGCCGAGCCGCTCCACGATCTGCTGGACGGCGGCGGCGAAGCGCTCCCACTCGACGTCGGGCTCGGGTCCGGACAGCAGCAGGAAGGGCGCTCCGGTGGCGTCCTGTACGAGCCGCACGTCCAGCGTGGGCTCCTCGTAGCCGGCCCAGCGGTCGCGCTTGAACGTCAGCAGCGGGCGGCGGGCGCGGTAGTCCACAAGCCGGTCGTGATCGAAGCGGGCGACGACCTGGTGGGGCAGCGAGCCGAGGAGCCGGTCGACGATCTGGTCGCCGGTCTCGCCCGCGTCGATGTATCCGTCGAAGTGGTAGAGCATGACAAGACCGGCCGTCTCCTGGGCGAGCGCCATGTCGACGACTGCCAGGCCCTTCGGCTCCCATGCGTACAAACCCTGCGGATCAAGCACTGTGACCGCTCCTCCTCGTGTTCGTACTGCACAACGTCACCCGGAGCGCGGGCATTCCCGACCGCACCCCCTAATGGCCTTGTCTCAGGGGCTTTTCATCCGTGCGAGTGATCCCGCGCGAACCCGGCACAACAGACGTAGGGCCCGCACCTCACTGGTGCGGGCCCTACGTCAGCGGTTACTGACTAGCGGTGAGCCGTCAGCTCTGGCCGCCGGCGAGCTTCTCGCGGAGCGCGGCCAGGGCCTCGTCCGACGCGAGGGCGCCGGAGTTGTCCGGGCCCTCCGAGGAGTACGAACCGCCGCCGGACGCGGCCGGAGCGGCAGCCTCGCCACCCTCGGCAGCGGCCTTCTCGTCCGCCTCGCGGGACTTGATGACCTGCGCCTGGTGCTGCTCGAAGCGAGCCTGGGCCTCGGCGTACTGGCCCTCCCACGCCTCGCGCTGGGTCTCGTAGCCCTCGAGCCAGTCGTTGGTCTCGGGGTCGAAGCCCTCGGGGTAGATGTAGTTGCCCTGGTCGTCGTAGGACGCGGCCATGCCGTACAGGGTCGGGTCGAACTCGACCGAGGCCGGGTCGGCACCGAAGGACTCGTTGGCCTGCTTGAGGGACAGCGAGATCCGGCGACGCTCGAGGTCGATGTCGATGACCTTGACGAAGATCTCGTCGTTGACCTGGACGACCTGCTCCGGGATCTCCACGTGGCGCTCGGCCAGCTCGGAGATGTGGACCAGACCCTCGATGCCCTCGTCCACGCGGACGAACGCACCGAACGGAACCAGCTTCGTGACCTTGCCGGGCACGACCTGGCCGATCTGGTGGGTCCGGGCGAACTGCTGCCACGGGTCTTCCTGGGTCGCCTTCAGCGACAGGGAGACGCGCTCGCGGTCCATGTCGACGTCGAGGACCTCGACCGTGACCTCCTGGCCGACCTCGACGACCTCGGAGGGGTGGTCGATGTGCTTCCAGGACAGCTCGGAGACGTGGACCAGACCGTCGACGCCACCCAGGTCCACGAAGGCACCGAAGTTGACGATCGAGGAGACGACGCCGGAACGGACCTGACCCTTCTGGAGGGTCGTGAGGAACGTCTGGCGGACCTCGGACTGGGTCTGCTCCAGCCAGGCGCGGCGGGACAGGACCACGTTGTTGCGGTTCTTGTCCAGCTCGATGATCTTGGCCTCGAGCTCCTTGCCCACGTAGGGCTGGAGGTCGCGAACGCGGCGCATCTCGACCAGGGAGGCCGGGAGGAAGCCACGGAGGCCGATGTCGAGGATGAGACCACCCTTGACGACCTCGATGACGGTACCGGTGACGATGCCGTCCTCTTCCTTGATCTTCTCGATGGTGCCCCAGGCACGCTCGTACTGGGCGCGCTTCTTCGAGAGGATCAGGCGGCCTTCCTTGTCCTCCTTCTGGAGAACAAGGGCCTCGATCTCGTCACCGACGGCGACGACCTCGTTCGGGTCGACGTCGTGCTTGATCGAGAGCTCTCGGCTCGGGATGACACCTTCGGTCTTGTAACCGATGTCGAGCAGGACCTCGTCCCGGTCGACCTTCACGATGACGCCGTCGACGATGTCGCCGTCGTTGAAGTACTTGATCGTCTCGTCGATCGCGGCGAGGAAGGCTTCCTCGTTACCGATGTCGTTGACCGCAACCTGCGGGGTGGTGGCGGTGGTCTCGGTGCTGCTCGTCATGTGGGAAAGGGCTCCGGTACGGACATTGAAGTCGTAGGCACTGCTTACGCCGGGAGCCCGTTTCGCTCTGCAGAAGCCGGACAGCCAAGGAAGCGCCACACCGGAAATACCGGTGGCGCCTCGACAACCGAGGGGACATACAACAGATGCGAGCGCAGCCTGCTCCGTCTGAGGCGCGCAGGCCCGCAGCGCAACTTGTAGCATACGGGGGCAGCCGGGCACGGTCAACGTACGAAGACGCACACCCAGGGCGGATCGCCCCAATCCCGGCACAAGAACACACGCGGCGGCAACCGCATGCCGTGCACCGGACGGTGTTCCGAGCCGCGCAGGCCCGGTACGCCCCTTCTGTGACACCACCGGCTACCGGTAGGTACGGAAGAGTACGACGAGGGAGCCGATCATCCAAGAGCCCGATGCGTTCGACCCCGAAGCGACCCGGCGTGCGGCAGGAGTGGCGGAGAGTTCCCGCGCCAACCGGGGCTGGTGGGACCGGAACGCGGACGAGTACCAGGTCGAGCACGGCACGTTCCTCGGGGACGACCGTTTCGTGTGGGGTCCCGAGGGCCTCGACGAGGTGGAGGCGGAGCTCCTGGGGCCGCCGGAGGACCTGAAGGGCAAGGACGTCCTGGAGATCGGCGCCGGCGCGGCCCAGTGCTCGCGCTGGCTGGCCGCGCAGGGCGCCCGGCCGGTGGCCCTGGACCTCTCCCACCGCCAGCTCCAGCACGCGCTGCGCATCGGCGGAACCTTTCCCCTGGTACAGGCCGACGCGGGCGCCCTGCCGTTCGCGAACGCGTCCTTCGACCTGGCGTGCTCGGCGTACGGCGCGCTGCCCTTCGTCGCCGACCCCGTGCTGGTGCTGCGGGAGGTCCGCCGGGTGCTGCGCCCGGGCGGCCGCTTCGTCTTCTCGGTCACTCACCCGATCCGCTGGGCCTTCCCGGACGAGCCGGGACCGGAGGGACTGAGCGTCTCCGCCTCGTACTTCGACCGCACGCCGTACGTCGAGCAGGACGACGAGGGGCGTGCGGTGTACGTCGAGCACCACCGCACCCTCGGCGACCGGGTGCGGGACGTCGCCGCCGCCGGTTTCCGCCTGGTCGACCTGGTCGAGCCGGAGTGGCCCGCCTGGAACACCTCCGAGTGGGGCGGCTGGTCCCCGCTGCGCGGGAACCTGATCCCGGGGACGGCCGTCTTCGTGTGCGAGCGCGACTAGAACATCCCCGGGTGGCTTTGGCGGCCGTACGACCCCGGGTGTCTTTGACGGCCGTACGACACTGAAGGCGTGATCCGTTACGACGCCCTGGACGCGCTGCCCGTCCGCAGTGCCCTGCCCGCCCTGAACGACGCTCTGGACGGGCACGGCACCGCCGTTCTGGTGGCGCCGCCCGGCACCGGAAAGACGACGCTGGTTCCGCTGGTGCTGGCCGGGCTGGTGGGTGACGGGCCCGCGCGGCGTGTGGTCGTCGCCGAACCGCGCCGGATCGCCGCCCGGGCCGCGGCCCGCCGGATGGCGTGGCTGCTCGGGGAGAAGGTCGGCGGGAGCGTCGGGTACAGCGTGCGCGGCGAGCGGGTGGTGGGGCGGCACGCGCGCGTGGAGGTCGTCACGACGGGTCTGCTGCTGCAGCGGTTGCAGCGGGACCAGGAACTCGCGGGCGTGGACGTCGTGGTGCTCGACGAGTGTCACGAGCGGCATCTGGACGCGGACACGGTCGCGGCCTTCCTGCTGGACGTGAGAGCCGCGCTCCGCCCGGAGCTGCGTCTGGTGGCCGCGTCCGCCACGACCGACGCGCAGGGCTGGGCCCGGCTGCTGGACGACGCGCCGGTGGTCGAGGCGGAGGGCGTCTCGCACCCGGTGGAGGTCGTGTGGGCGCCGCCGGTACGTCCCGTGCGGCCGCCGCACGGCATGCGCGTGGACCCGGCGCTGTTGGCGCACGTGGCGTCGGTGGTGCGGCGGGCGCTGGCGGAGCGGGAGGGCGACGTCCTGTGCTTCCTGCCCGGGGTCGGGGAGATCGCGCGCGTGGCCGGGCAGTTGGGCGGCCAGGGGGACGTCGACGTGCTCCAGGTGCACGGGCGTGCGCCCGCTGCCGTGCAGGATGCCGTGCTGTCCCCCGGGGCGCGCCGCAGGGTGGTGCTGGCCACGGCGGTCGCGGAGTCGTCGCTGACGGTTCCTGGGGTGCGGGTGGTGGTGGACGCCGGGCTGGCGCGGGAGCCGCGGGTGGACCACGCGCGCGGGCTCAGCGCCCTGACGACCGTACGGGCCTCGCAGGCGGCCGGGCAGCAGCGGGCGGGGCGTGCCGGGCGTGAGGCTCCGGGCGCCGCGTACCGCTGCTGGGCGGAGGCCGAGAACACCCGTCTGCCGCGGTTCCCGGCGCCCGAGATCAAACTGGCCGACCTCACCGCGTTCGCCCTCCAGGCGGCCTGCTGGGGCGACCCGGGGGCTGCCGGGCTGGCGCTGCTCGACCCGCCGCCGGGCGGGGCGATGGCGGCGGCGCGGGACGTCCTGTCGGCGATCGGGGCCGTGGATCCGGCCGGTCGGGTCACGGAGCGTGGTGTGCGGATGTCCCGGCTCGGGCTGCACCCGCGGCTGGCGCGGGCGCTGCTGGACGCGGCACCCGAGGTCGGCGCGGAACGGGCGGCCGAGGTGGTCGCCCTGCTCAGCGAGGAGGCGCCGCGCGAGTACGGCGACGACCTGGCCGCGGCACTGCGGACGGCCCGGCGCGGGGGTGACGCGTACGCGGGGCGCTGGCGTGCCGAGGCCCGGCGCCTGAGGTCCTCGGCCGCTGACACGGCCGAGGGGCCCGCGCCCGGTTCCCCCGAACCGTCCGACGACGCCGCGGTCGGGCTCGTGGCCGCGTTCGCCTTTCCCGAGCGGGTGGCGAGGGCGCGGGGCGGGTCGTACGTGATGGTGTCCGGGACGCGGGCGGACATCGGGGACGGCTCGTCCCTGCGCGGTGTCCCGTGGCTCGCCGTCGCCGTCGCGGACCGGCCCGTGGGCGCGGGGCACGCGCGCGTGCGTCTCGCCGCCGCGGTGGACGAGGACGTGGCCCGGCGCGCGGCGGCGCCACTGCGTGCCGTGGGCGAGGAGGTCCACTGGGCCGACGGGGACGTCGTCGCACGGCGGGTCGAGCGGCTCGGGGCCGTGGAGCTGACGGTGCGCCCTCTCAGGGACGCCGACCCCGGGCTCGTACGGGAGGCGCTGCTGGACGGGCTGCGGGAGGAGGGGCTCGGGCTGTTGCGCTGGTCGCCGGACGCCCGGCTGTTGCGGCAGCGGCTCGCGTTTCTGCGGCTGCACCTGGGCGAGCCATGGCCCGAGGTCTCCGACGACGCCCTCCACGCGCGCGTGGAGGAGTGGCTGGAGCCGGAGCTGAGCCGTGCCCGGCGGCGGGGCGATCTGGCGCGGATCGACGCCGGGGAGGCGCTGGGCCGGTTGCTGCCGTGGGCCTCCGGAGAGGCCGCGCGGCTCGACGAGCTCGCGCCCGAGCGGATCGAGGTGCCGAGCGGGTCCAGGATCCGGATCGACTACACCGATCCCGAGCGGCCCGTGCTGGCCGTGAAGGTGCAGGAGATGTTCGGGCTCCACGAGTCGCCCGCGCTCGCCGGCGTCCCGGTCCTCGTGCATCTCCTCTCCCCCGCCGGACGGCCCGCCGCCGTCACCGCCGATCTCGCGTCCTTCTGGAAGGACGGCTACCGGGCCGTACGGGCGGAACTGCGTGGCCGGTACCCGAAGCATCCGTGGCCCGAGGACCCGGCGACCGCCGAGCCGACCCGGCACACGAACGCGCGGCTCAGGCGCTGACCGGCTGCGGTGCCGCGGATTCCGTGGGCTGTGGTTCTCCGGGCCCGCGGCCGCGGGCCTCCAGGTAGAGGGAGAGCGACAGCAGCAGGAGCCCGAGGGCGAGGAAGCCCCACGGCAGGTACGAGGTCATCAGGAGGACGAGCGTGCGGTTGGACTGGACGAGGTCCACGGTCGACCTGATGTAGTCCTCGCGCATCTTCACGTGACCGGCGAAGGCCGTCACCTTCTCGCGGCCCCCGAGGAGCGTGCCGCCGCGGAGTTCCTCCTTGTGGATCTCCTCGCCGTACACGGGGGCGCCGGTCAGGGGCTCGACCCAGAACTTGCGGACGGTGGTGTACCAGCGGGTCGTGCCCGTCTTGGCGACCGACTCGGGGGTGATGCCCTGGACGGGCATGGTCTTGGGGAAGGGCACCTTGGTCCAGGGGATGGTCTGCTCGAAGTAGTAGACCTCGATGCCGCGGAAGTCCTGGGTGCCCTTGTAGTGGATGGGTGCGGTGATGCGGGCCTGGGCGTCGAAGTACTCGTAGTCCCGTTTCTCCGTGAGGAACGGCCACTTGAATTCCAGGCCCTCGCGCTTGACCGGGTCGCCGTCGACCATCTCGCCCGCGGCGTGCACCGGTTCCTGGGTGTGGGCGTCGAAGATGTAGCGCTCGGGGATCTTGGAGACCAGCTCTCCGTCGGGGCCCTGGACGTAGGAGAGCCCGTCCCAGACGACGACGTCCCGGCCGGCCGTCTCCTCGATCTTCTCGGAGGCCTCCACGTTGCCCTTGAGGGTCTGCACGATGGTGACCTCGGGGACCTTCTTCGCCCGCATGGTGCCGTAGTCGAGGAGGGTCGCGTCCTTCGCCTCCAGGACCATGTCCTGGTACTGGTTGGCGGGGATCTTGGCCAGGCGCGGGAAGGCGTACCAGCGGATCAGCGGGGACAGCGCCGCGAAGAACACGGCGAGGGCGAGCAGGACCAGGCCGGCCTTGCGGCGCATCTCGGCCTCCCTCCCGGGGAGTTACGGGTGTGCGGGCACCGTCGTCAGCAGGGGCTTCGGTGACGTCTCGCCCGTCGGTGAGCCCATCGCCGTGATCGTGAACACCAGGGCGAGCGCGAGGGCGAGACCGGTCGCGGCGGCGACGAGAGCACGCATGCGGGCCTCCCGGCGAACACGAACTGATACTCCGTCAGTTCCGGCACGGTAGCAACGCCCGGGCGAGATGAGAACACGTCGCACACGACGGCGGCGCCCCTCTCCGCAGAGG
>NZ_VJZC01000325.1 GCF_009377185.1 Streptomyces spongiae | reverse complement strand
GCCCCGCCCCGCCCTAGGCTCCGGAGCCGGAAAAGGGAGGAGCACGATGGCGTCTGTTCCGGTATGGGCACGTGTGTACGTCGCCTGTGCCGTCGCAGGTGCCCTGGTCTGCCTCGCCCCCGCGCCGGACGTCCACGTCCCGTGGTGGGCGGTGGCGCTGCTCGCGACGCTGTACGCCGGGTGCGAGCAGGCCACCCGGTGCCGTCTGCTCGGGCGCAACGCGCCCAGGGTCATGGGCACGTTCTTCCCCGTCCTCCTGGCCGGGGCCTTCCTGCTGCCGCCCCAGGCCGCCGCGCTCGTGGCGGTCCCGGGTGCGCTCCTCACCCGGGTCGAGCAGCGGCCGCGACGGCTGCGGCGCGTGTGGCGGGCGGCCCGGCTCGGCCTCGCCGTGTGGGCGGCTTCCCGGGTGCACTGGGCGCTGGGCGGCCCGGACGCCGTCGCCGAGCCCGACTTCCCGGACGCGCTGGTGCCGGCGGTCGCCGCCGTCCTCGCGTTCGGCGCGGTCCTGACCGCCCTCGACGGCGGGATCCTGGCGCTGGCCGAGCGGGTGCCGGTCAGGAACGCCTGGCGCGGGCTCTTCCCGCGGACCCTCGCTCCCGCCGCCGTGCACGGCCTCGCCGGACTGATGATGGCGGTGCTGTGGCGCAGCCACTACGGGCCGGTCGCCGCGCTGCTCGTCCTGCTGCCGATGTACGTGTCCGGCTGGGTGTTCACCCAGTACCACCGGGAACGGGCCGCCCACCAGGCCACCATCCGCGCCCTGGTGCAGGCCGTCGACATCAAGGACGGGTACACGCGCGGCCACAGCGAGCGGGTCGGCCAGGCATCCATGATGATCGCCCGTGAACTGGGCATGGACGACGAGCGGGTCGAGGTGCTCCGTTTCGCCGGGATCCTGCACGACGTGGGCAAACTCGGCGTCCCCACCCGGCTGTTGCGCAAGAACGGGCCGCTGACCCCCGAGGAGCGGCGGGTCATCGAGCTGCATCCCGAGTACGGGCACGAGATGGTGCGCGGGATCGGGTTCCTCGGCGAGGCCCGCTCGGCGATCCTGCACCACCACGAGCGGCTGGACGGCAGCGGCTACCCGTACGGACTGACGGGGACTCAGATCCCCGAGTGCGCACGGGTGGTGGCGGTCGCCGACGCCTTCGACGCGATGACGTCGACCCGGTGCTACCGGCGGGCCCGCCCGGTCGCGGTCGCGCTGGAGGAGCTGGAGCGGTGCGCGGGCGCGCACTTCGATCCGCGGATGGTCGAGGCGTTGGTCCGGGCCCTCGGCAGGCACGGCTGGCATCCCGCCGTCACCGCCGACGGCGACGAGCAGCGCGGAAACGTCCCGCCACAGAGCACGCCCCAGCGTGCGGAGGCCGGCTCGTGAGCCACCCGTTCGTCACCCTCGTCCACGGATCCGCCGCCCTCGTCGCCGCCACCTGCCTCGCCCACACCCTCTGGCACGGCCTCACCGAACCCGCGGCGGCGCTCGCCATCGGCCTGCTCGTCGCCGTGGGCGAGCTGTCCCGTTGGCGCGGCGCCGAAGGCCGGGAACGGGCCCCGCTCGGGGCCGCCGGGGCGCTCGCGTACGCGCTGCTCGGGGCGAACGGCGGGGAGCCCACACGGCACGGAGTGGCCCAGGTCGTCACCGTGGTCGTCGCGGCCGCGCTCGCCGGGTGCGTGCCGCACGTGGCCCGGGAGCACGGGTCCACCGCCGACCACCTCGCCCGGCGCGTCCTCACCGTCGCCTTCGCCGCCGTCTGCTTCCAGCCCCTCTACAACCGGGGCGCGTTGCGGGAGTGGAACGGGCCCGCGTACGTGCTGCTCCTCGTCGCACTGCTGGTCCTCGCCGTGCTGTGCGACGCCGTGCTCGCCGCGGTGCTGGCCCGCTCGCGGACCGGCTGGCCGTTCTGCCCGCTGCTGCGGGACGAGCTGCGGGCGCTGCTCGGCATCGGGTCCGCCGTGTGCGCCACCGGTGTGGTGATGTCCCTCGCGGTGGCCGTCGTCGGCCTGTGGGCGCTGCCCGTGTTCTCACTGCCGCTGCTGCTCACCCAGCTCTCCTTCCGCCGGTACGCGGCCGTGCGCGCCACGTACCGGCAGACCATCGCCTCCCTCGCGCGGGCCACCGAGATCGCCGGGTACACCCCCGCGGGCCACGCCCGGCGCGTGGCCGAGCTCAGCCGGGCCGTGGGGCGTGAGCTGGGGTTGTCCGGGCCGGAGCTGACCGTGCTGGAGTACGCGGCCCTGATGCACGACATCGGGCAGCTCTCCCTGGTCGACCCGGTGCCCGCCGGGGCCACTGCCGCCCTGCCCGCCGAGGAACAGCGGCGGATCGCCCTCCTCGGCGGTGCCGTCGTCCGGCAGACCGGGGTGGACGCCCAGGTCGCGGTGGTCGTCGAGCGCCAGGCCGACCCCTACCGGGACCAGCCGGTCAGCGCGCGGATCGTACGGGCCGTGAACGCCTACGAGGAGAAGGCGCGCGACGCCGGGCCGGGCGGGCCGCTGCGCGCGCTGGAGGAACTGCGGCTGGGGACCGCCCGCGACTACCAGCCCGAGGTGGTCGAGTCACTGGCCCGGGTCCTGCTGAACCAGCGGAGCGGCGCAGTTCCCCGTGCCCCTTACGAGGCGTGCTCCGTGCAAGGGTGGGGGAGAGACGGACAGGCGGTCTGACCCGGGCCAAGGCTGGGTAACCCATGGGTAATGAGCGCCCTTCCAGCCGTACGTGGTTGGATGCGAGGGAGAGGGTGTCCGGGGGCACAAGGCCAGCCCACTCCACCGAACGGGACGGAACTGGCAGGCGGGAATCGTGAGGATCTTCGGCAAGGGACGGCACCGGCCCTCCGCCTCCTGGCGGCAGGCCACCGACCGCGCGTTCACGCTGATCGGCGACGGGCGGTACGAGGACGCGGGCGCGCTGTTGACACGTGCCGCGGACCTGGAGCCCTGGTTGTCCGAGTCCTGGTTCAACCTCGCGCTGCTGCACAAGTTCCGGCACGACTGGGAGCAGGCGCGGGCCGCGGGCCTCAGGGCCGTCGCGCTGCTCGACCGGGAGACCGGGGCGCCCGACTGGTGGAACGTGGGCATCGCGGCCACCGCCTTGCAGGACTGGCCTCTGGCCCGGCGGGCCTGGCAGGCGTACGGGCTGCGGGTGCCCGGCGCCCCCGGTGCCTCCGGGGAGCCCGTCGGCATGGACCTGGGCAGCGCGGCCGTGCGGCTGTCGCCGGAAGGCGAGGCCGAGGTCGTGTGGGGGCGCCGCCTCGACCCCGCCCGGATGGAGGTGCTCTCCATCCCGCTGCCGTCCTCCGGCCGCCGCTGGGGCGAGGTCGTCCTGCACGACGGCGTGCCGCACGGCGAGCGCACCACGGCCGCCGGGCACGCGTACCCGGTGTTCGACGAGATCGAGCTGTGGGCGCCCTCGCCGGTGCCCACGTGGGTGGTGCTCCTGGAGGCCGCGACCGAGGCCGACCGGGACGCTCTGGAGCAGCTCGCCGCGGATGCCGGTTTCGCTGCCGAGGACTGGTCGTCCTCCGTGCGGCTGCTGTGCCGGCTGTGTTCGGAGTCGCGGATGCCGGCGGACGAGGGTGACGGTGATCATCTCGATCCGCACGATCACAGTGAGCCGGGGCATCCAGGCCCGCTGGGCCACCGTACGGATGGGCAGCTGTGGGCGCCGGAGCGGGAGTGTGGGATTGCTGCGCCGGCGTCGCTCGTGCGAGGGCTTTTGGACGGGTGGGTTGCGGACAGTCCGGATTCTCGGGACTGGCGGGATCTCGAAGAGGTCTGCTGAGCGCCGTTGTGACTTCTGTCGGTCGGCATCTGCGGGTTGTGTGTGGTTGCTCGCGCAGTTCCCCGCGCCCCTAAAGGGGCGCGGGCCCCCGTACGCTGTACCCGCACCTTTTCTTGAGAACCCAGGAAGGCTTACGTCGGTCATGGCGCAGCAGGACACCGATCAGCAGCACGCGGGCGTGCTCCCCGTGGACGACGAGGGCTTCGTCATCGACACGGAGGACAGCGAGGAGCGCGAGCAGGCCTACCGTGAGCGCGGCGCCTCGCGTCCGATCACCGTCGTAGGGAACCCGGTGCTGCACAAGGAGTGCAAGGACGTCACCGAGTTCGACGACGAGCTCGCGGGGCTGGTGGACGACATGTTCGCCAGCCAGCGCACCGCCGAGGGTGTGGGCCTGGCCGCCAACCAGATCGGCGTCGACCTGAAGGTCTTCGTGTACGACTGCATGGACGACGAGGGCGCCCGGCACGTCGGCGTGGTCTGCAACCCGCGGATCGTCGACCTGCCCGCCGAGAAGCGCCGGCTGGACGACAGCAACGAGGGCTGCCTGTCCGTGCCGACCGCGTACGCGCCGCTCGCCCGCCCCGACTACGCCGAGGTCACCGGGCAGGACGAGAAGGGCAACCCGATCAAGGTGCGGGGCACCGGCTACTTCGCCCGCTGCCTCCAGCACGAGACGGACCACCTGTACGGCTACCTGTACATCGACCGGCTCTCCAAGCGCGAACGCAAGGACGCGCTGCGGCAGATGGCCGAGAACGAGCCGCGGTACCCGGTGGTCCCGAACGACTAGCGCCATAGGCCCTAGGCGGCCTCCGGCCCCCTGAACGTGCGGCGGTAGGCCTGCGGGGTCGTCCCCAGTGACCGTACGAACTGATGACGGAGCGCGGCCGCCGTGCCGAAGCCGGTGCGGCCCGCGATCGCGTCCATCGTCTCGTCCGTCGCCTCCAGCAACCGCTGGGCCAGCAGCACGCGTTGGCGCAGGATCCAGCGGTACGGCGTGGTGCCGGTCTCCTGCTGGAAGCGGCGGGCGAAGGTGCGCGGCGACATGTGGGCGCGGGCGGCGAGCTGCTCCACGGTCACCTCCTCGTCGAGGTGCTCCTCCATCCACACCAGCACCTCGCCGACCGTGTCGCACCGCGACCGCGGCAGGGGCCGCTCGACGTACTGCGCCTGGCCGCCGTCCCGGTGCGGGGGCACCACCATGCGGCGCGCGATGGCGTTGGCGACCTCCGGACCCTGCTCCTTGCGGACCAGGTGGAGGCAGGCGTCGATCCCGGCGGCCGTGCCGGCCGAGGTGATGACCGGGTCCGCGTCCACGTACAGCACATCGGGCTCGACGATCGCCCGAGGATACTGCCGGGCCAGCTCCTGAGCGTGCCGCCAGTGCACCGCGCAGCGCCGCCCGTCCAGCAGCCCCGCCGCGCCCAGCAGGAAGACCCCGGAGCACACGCTCAGCACCCGGGTGCCGCGGTCCGTGGCCCGGCGCAGCGCGTCGAGGAGCTCGGGCGGATACTCCCGCTCCACGTACTTGTCCCCGGCCGGTACGGCGATCAGGTCGGCCTCCTCCAGCCGTTCCAGACCGTGCGAGGTGCCGACCGTGAACCCGGCGTGGGTGCTGAGCGTCGGCCCCTCAGCCGAGGCCACCCCGAAGTCGTACACCGGCAGCCCCTCGTCACTGCGGTCGAGGCCGAACACCTCGCACACGACTCCGAGTTCGAAGGGATGCACCCCGTCGAGCAGGACGGCGGCCACGTTGTTCAACATGGTGCCAGTGTGCCTCGGAAGTGGCAGGAATTCGAGGGCCCGCGGCAGTCCTGCCACTGACGGTAAGGAGCATTCGGCGCCACAGTGGTGTCCATGGATACGACACGCATGGAAGCCCTCACCGGAATGCTCACCGTCCTCGGCATGTTCGTCCTGCTCGTCCTCCCCTCGGCGATCGGAATCGTGCGCGACCGGCGCATCGACCGTCAGCTCAGGGAGGCCGAGCAGGAGAACCGGCGTACGGAGCCGGCGCAGGCTCAGAAGTCCTCGTCGAAGCCGACCGAGCCCTCCACTGCGACCTGGTACGCCGAGGGCCGCCGCTCGAAGAAGTTGGTCAGCTCCTGAACCCCCTGAAGCTCCATGAAGGAGAAGGGGTTCTCGGAGCCGTACACCGGAGCGAAGCCGAGGCGCGCAAGCCGCTGGTCGGCCACGCACTCCAGGTACTGCCGCATCGAGTCGGTGTTCATCCCCGGGAGGCCGTCACCGCACAGGTCGCGCGCGAACTGCAGCTCGGCCTCGACGGCCTCCCGCAGCATGTCCGTCACCTGCTGCTGGAGCTCGTCGTCGAAGAGGTCCGGCTCCTCCTTGCGGACGGTGTCCACGACGTCGAAGGCGAAGCTCATGTGCATCGTCTCGTCGCGGAACACCCAGTTGGTGCCGGTGGCCAGGCCGTGCAGCAGACCCCGGCTGCGGAACCAGTAGACGTACGCGAAGGCGCCGTAGAAGAACAGGCCCTCGATGCACGCGGCGAAGCAGATGAGGTTGAGCAGGAAGCGGCGGCGGTCGGCCCGGGTCTCCAGGCGGTCCAGACTGTCGACCGAGTCCATCCACCTGAAGCAGAACTCGGCCTTCTCACGGATGGAGGGGATGTTCTCGACCGCCGCGAACGCGGCCGCCCTGTCCTCCGGGTCGGGCAGGTAGGTGTCCAGCAGCGTCAGATAGAACTGGACGTGCACGGCCTCCTCGAAGAGCTGCCTGCTCAGGTACAGGCGCGCCTCGGGGGAGTTGATGTGCTTGTACAGCGTCAGCACCAGGTTGTTCGCGACGATCGAGTCGCCCGTCGCGAAGAACGCGACCAGCCGGCCGATGAGGTGCTGCTCGCCCTCTGACAGCTTCGCGAGATCCGTCACGTCCGAGTGGAGGTCCACCTCCTCCACGGTCCAGGTGTTCTTGATGGCGTCCCGGTAGCGCTCGTAGAAGTCCGGGTAGCGCATGGGGCGCAGGGTCAGCTCGAAGCCCGGGTCGAGCAGGTTCTTGGATGTCACAGCCTTGGCTTCGGTGGTCATTACTGGCAGGCCTCGCAGGTCTCGGGGTTTTCCAGGGAGCAGGCCACGGCGTCTTCGGGGGCCGCCTGCTGTGCGGGAACGGTGGCTCGGGCCGCGCGGGCGATGCGGGTCGCCGGGCGGGAGCGCAGGTAGTACGTCGTCTTCAGGCCCGACTTCCAGGCGTACGCGTACATCGAGGAGAGCTTGCCGATGGTCGGCGTCTCCAGGAACAGGTTCAGGGACTGGGACTGGTCCAGGAACGGGGTGCGGGCGGCCGCCATGTCGATCAGGCCGCGCTGTGGGATCTCCCAGGCCGTGCGGTACAGGGCGCGCACGTCCTCCGGGACCCAGGTGAAGTCCTGCACCGAGCCGTTGGACTCGCGCAGCGCCTCACGGGTGCGGGCGTCCCACACACCGAGCCGCTTCAGCTCGTCCACCAGGTACGAGTTGACCTGGAGGAACTCGCCGGACAGCGTCTCGCGCTTGAACAGGTTGGAGACCTGCGGCTCGATGCACTCGTACACGCCCGCGATCGAGGCGATGGTGGCGGTGGGGGCGATCGCGAGGAGGAGCGAGTTGCGCAGACCCGTCGCCGCGATCCGCTCGCGCAGCGCCGACCAGCGCTCCGGCCAGGTCAGCCGCACGTCGTAGTGGTCGGGGTGCAGGACACCCCGGGCGGTACGGGTCTTCTCCCAGGCGGGCAGCGGGCCGCCGCGCTCGGCGAGGTCGGCCGACGCCTCGTACGCGGCGAGCATGATCCGCTCGGCGATACGGGTGGAGAGCTCGCGGGCCGCGGGCGAGTCGAACGGGAGCCGCAGCTTGAAGAAGACGTCCTGGAGACCCATCGCGCCCAGGCCGACGGGTCGCCACCGCGCGTTCGAGCGGCCCGCCTGCTCGGTCGGGTAGAAGTTGATGTCGACGACGCGGTCGAGGAAGGTGACGGCGGTGCGGACGGTGGCGTCGAGCCGCTCCCAGTCGATGTCACGCGTCGTCGTGTCCACGAACGCGCCGAGGTTGAGGGACCCCAGGTTGCAGACCGCCGTCTCCCCGTCGTCCGTGACCTCCAGGATCTCGGTGCACAGGTTCGAGGAGTGGACGACATGGCCGGGCTCGGCCGTCTGGTTGGCGGTGCGGTTGGCCGCGTCCTTGAAGGTCATCCAGCCGTTGCCGGTCTGGGCGAGGGTGCGCATCATGCGGCCGTACAGGTCGCGGGCCGGGATGGTCTTCCTGGCGAGCCCCGCATCCTCCGCCCTGCGATAGGCGGCGTCGAACTCCTCGCCCCACAGGTCGACGAGCTCGGGCACGTCGGAGGGGGAGAAGAGGGACCAGACGCGGTCCTCGTCGACCCGGCGCATGAACTCGTCCGGGATCCAGTGCGCGAGGTTGAGGTTGTGGGTGCGTCGGGCGTCCTCACCCGTGTTGTCCCGCAGCTCCAGGAACTCCTCGATGTCGGAGTGCCAGGTCTCCAGGTAGACCGCGGCGGCGCCCTTGCGCCGGCCGCCCTGGTTCACGGCGGCGACCGAGGCGTCCAGGGTTTTCAGGAACGGGACGATGCCGTTGGAGTGCCCGTTCGTGCCGCGGATCAGCGAACCGCGGGAACGGATGCGGGAGTACGCGATGCCGATGCCGCCCGCGTGCTTCGACAGCCGGGCCACCTGGTGGTAGCGGTCGTAGAGGGAGTCCAGCTCGTCCTTCGGGGAGTCGAGGAGGTAGCAGGACGACATCTGGGCGTGCCGTGTACCGGAGTTGAAGAGCGTGGGGGAGGAGGGCAGGTAGTCGAGGCGGCTCATCAGCCCGTAGAGCGCGGCAACTTCGTCCACGGACCGTTCCGTGTCGCTCTCCGCGAGCCCGGAGGCCACCCGCAGCATGAAGTGCTGGGGCGTCTCGACGACCTTGCGGGTGATCGGGTGCCGGAGCAGATACCTGCTGTGCAGCGTACGCAGCCCGAAGTAGCCGAAGCGGTCGTCGGCGCCGGTGTCCACGAGCGCGTCGAGGCGGGCCGCGTGCAGCTGCACGAACGCGGCGGTGCGGTCGGCGATGAGCCCTTCGCGGTGGCCCACGGCGACGGACTCGGAGAACGACGTGACGCCCTGCGAGGCGGCCTCGGCCGCGATGCCGATCGTCAACAGCCGGGCGGCCAGCTTCGAGTAGGCCGGGTCCTCCGAGATGAGACCGGCCGCCGCCTCGGTGGCCAGATCGCGCAACTCCGCCTCGTCGGCTCGCGCGGACCGGCCGCGCAGCGCGGCGGCGGCGACCCGGCCGGGGTCGGCGTCGGGAAGGTCGGCGGTCAGCTCGGTCAGGGTCCGCAGCAACGCGGCTCCTGGACCGTCGGGCTCCGCTTCAGCCGCCTGGACTGCCGTGGTCGCCTCGATCGCCGCGGTTTCCTCGGTCACTGAAACCGGGTCGGCTGGCGCGATGGTCACGTGGGGCTCTCCCTCGCTCGGCACGGGGGCCTTGCGGAGGGCAGGGGGCAGCACACGAGCGCACGCGGCGTCGCGTCCACCGGCCCATTCCACGAGGCCCGGACGTCAGGCACCCGGACCGGACGGCCGGGCGCACTGTCGGCAGGTCCTCGGACTGGCCATGCGTGTGGACATGGGTAGGTACACACGCAAGTACACCGTTGCGGGACAGTTCCGGATTCGCACCGGATTCCCCTGCGGCGACAGCGAGCATGAGCATACATCTTGTGCCGGGTCGCGGAAGCACCCCCACATCTTGTGTCGCGGTAGTGTCAGAGCGTCAACTCATAGGTGAGGAGCGTGATGTCGTCGAGGTGCGGAATCGGGTTCCAGTCACGGCCGGGGGTACGGGTGAAGCCGAGACGTTCGTAGATCCGGTGGGCCGCGTGCATGGAGCGCTGGGAGGACAGGACGATGCGGACGCAGCCCGGTGTGGCCCGCGCCCGCTCGACGCACGCGCGGGCGAGTGCCTCCCCGACACCCCGCCCGCGGGCCTCGCCGGCCACCGCGAGCGTGCGTATCTCCGCCTCGCCGGGCCGCGCGATGTCGGCCATGGGCCCGCCGGTCGGCACGAAGGTCACTCCGCCGAGCACGCGACCGTCCTCGACGGCCACGAGCACCTCGGCCGCGGCGGCCCGCTTGGCCACGTCGCGCAGTTCGGGGAGGTAAGGGTCGGACTCCCCGTAGTCGAGCACGCCGTCGTCCAGGTACGCCCGCACGGTGATCTCCCCGACGACCTCGAACTCGTCGGGCTTCGCCTGCCTGATCGTGATGTCCATGGTGGGGAGTCTGCCGGAGGGCACCGACAACGGCCCGCGGATTTCCACCGCCCGTGCCCGCCAGGAGTTCAGCCCACCCCCGGCCACCGCGGCAGGGTGGCCACGAAGTCCTTCGTGAAGTCGCGGGTGCCCGGACCGAGGGCTACGCGGCCCGTGAGGATCATGCGGGCGGTGAGGGCGGGGGAGTCGGTGTAGTAGCCGCGCTGGGCCGCCGTGGGCACGAACACGGTCTTGCCGCGGGTGAGTTCGCTCGCGGACTCGACGATGACGGCGCCCTCCGCGACGGTGAGGAACGACTCGTCCGCGCACGCGCCCACGGCGAGCGGATCGTGCAGCGGGCAGGCGTCGCCCCCGCCATGGCGGCGGTAGGCGTCCATGTAGGCCCGCAGCAGGCGGGTGGCCAGCGCGGTGCCCGGGCCCGCCGCATCCAGGGTGGCCAGGTCGGCGGGGCCGAGGAGCCAGTGGTGCGAGGCGTCCAGGTCGACCATGGTGAACGGGATGCCGGAGGAGAGGACCACCTCGGCGGCGTCGGGGTCGGCCCAGATGTTGAACTCGGCGACCGGCGTGATGTTCCCGGGCACCTGCGCGGCGCCGCCCATGAAGACGAACTTCCTGACGCGGTGCGCGAACCCCGGGTCCTCCAGGAGCGCGATCGCCACGTTGGTGAGCGGGCCCGTGGCGCACACCGTGAGCTCGCCCTCGTACTCCCGGGAGAGCCGCAGGAGGGCCCGCGCGGAGGACTCCGGCAGGTGGGCGGCCGTGGAGTCGGGCAGCGTCTCGTTCGTCTCGTTGCCGAGGCCCGCCGGGCCGTGGAAGGCGGACGCGGCCGTGTACGGGAGGCGGGTCAGGGGGCGGCCCGCGCCGCGGTGGACCGGTACGTCGGTGTCGATGCCGAAGGCTCGGGTGAGGGCGCGGGCGTTCAGGTACGTCTGCTCGGCCGGGAGGTTGCCGCCCACGGAGGTGTAGGCCTTCAGGTCCCATCGGCCTGTGCCCAGCAGGTACTGCAGGGCCAGGGCGTCGTCGATGCCCGGGTCGCTGTCGAGGACGATGGGCGGGCGGGCCGTCACGTGTACCTCCGGGTACCAGGGGTGTTTCTGCCAGCCCAGTCGCTGCGGCGGGCTCTGTCAACCGGGCCCCTGACG
>NZ_VJZC01000324.1 GCF_009377185.1 Streptomyces spongiae | reverse complement strand
CGCCCGGAGTGCTCCGGGCGCCCCCACGCCGGTCCGGTCCCCTGGCTACCGGTACCCGTCCCTTATGTCGGCGTCCCGGTCGTCGTAGGAGCGGCGCGGTTCCTCGCGGGTGCCGTGGAGCTCGGGCATGTCCCTCGGCTCGCGCTCGCGCTCGTCGTCGTCCTGGCGGGGGGCGCGGTCGCGGGTGCCGGGGGTGCCGGTGTCGTGCGTCATGGAACTGCTCCTCGCAGTCGGCCCCCCTGCTTGCGTCGAATATCCCTCCAACACCGCCCATACGCATCCGGTAGGGGATCTCTCACACTCGGTGACGAAAGTTATCCACAGGCTCGCGAGCGTTCCTCGCGAAAGTGGCACGCTTGATCCATGACCGACTCCGCATCCCAGTCCGCAACCAGCTCCGCACCACGCCGTGTCCGTGTCCGCGCCCCCGAGCTCACCGGCAAGGGTGGCTGGCTGAACACGGGCGGCAAGCAGTACACCCTGGCCGACCTGCGTGGGCGCATAGTCGTTCTCGACTTTTGGACCTTCTGCTGCATCAACTGCCTGCACGTCCTGGACGAGCTGCGCGAGCTGGAGGAGAAGCACCGGGACACGGTGGTGGTCATCGGCGTCCACTCGCCCAAGTTCGTGCACGAGGCTGACCACGGGGCGGTCGTGGACGCGGTCGAGCGGTACGGCGTGGAGCACCCCGTCCTCGACGACCCCGAGCTCGCCACCTGGAAGCAGTACGCGGTGCGGGCCTGGCCCACGCTGGTGGTGGTCGATCCCGAGGGGTACGTGGTCGCGCAGCACGCCGGAGAGGGGCACGCGCACGCGATAGCACGGCTGGTCGAGGAGCTGGAGGCGGAGCACGAGGCGAAGGGCACGCTGCGGCGGGGAGACGGTCCGTACGTGGCGCCGGAGCCCGAGCCCACGGTGTTGCGCTTCCCCGGCAAGGCGCTGCTGCTGCCGTCCGGCACTTTCCTGGTCAGTGACACCACCCGGCATCAGCTGGTGGAGCTGGCGGCGGACGGGGAGACGGTCGTGCGGCGCGTCGGCTCGGGCGCCCGGGGTTTCGCGGACGGCGTGGGCGAGACGGCGAGCTTCAGCGAACCGCAGGGTCTGGCGCTGCTGGGCGACGGCTCGGTGGTGGTCGCCGACACCGTCAACCACGCGCTGCGGCGCCTGGACCTGACCACCGGTGAGGTCACCACCCTCGCGGGCACGGGCCGCCAGTGGTGGCAGGGCTCGCCGACGTCCGGTCCGGCGCGCGAGGTGGACCTGTCGTCCCCGTGGGACGTGGCGGTCTTCGAGGGGCGCGTGTGGATCGCCATGGCGGGAGTGCATCAGCTGTGGACGTACGACCCGGCCCAGGGCACGGTCGCGGTGGCGGCGGGCACGACCAACGAGGGGCTGGTCGACGGTCCGGGCCCGGAGGCATGGTTCGCACAGCCGTCGGGTCTGGCGGTGGCGGCGGACGGGGAGCGGCTCTGGCTGGCCGACTCCGAGACGAGCGCCCTGCGCTGGGTGGACCGCGAGGGTGCCGTCCACACCGCCGTCGGCACCGGGCTCTTCGACTTCGGGCACCGTGACGGCGTCGGCGAACAGGCCCTGTTCCAGCACCCGTTGGGCGTGACGGCCCTGCCCGACGGCTCGGTCGCGGTCAGCGACACGTACAACCACGCCCTGCGCCGCTACGCCCCGGCGACGGGTGAGGTGACGACCCTGGCCACGGATCTGCGGGAGCCGTCGGACGCGGTGCTGGTGGGGGACGACATCGTGGTCGTCGAGTCCGCGCGGCACCGGCTGACCCGGCTGCGGCTGCCGGAGGAGGCCGTGCGGGTCGCGTCGGTCGCCCACCGCACCCAGCGCGCCGCCACCGACGTGGCGCCCGGCACGCTCCGGCTGGACGTCGTCTTCCAGGCCCCAAAGGGACAGAAGCTCGACACGCGCTACGGTCCGTCGACCCGTCTCCTGGTCTCCTCGACCCCGCCCGAGCTGCTCCTGAAGGGCGAGGGCGCGGACACCGACCTCTCCCGCACGGTCGAGCTCAACCCCTCCATACCGGAGGGCGTGCTGCACGTCTCGGCGATGGCCGCGTCCTGCGACGACGATCCGTCGAACGAGTACCCGGCGTGCCACGTCCACCAGCAGGACTGGGGGGTGCCGGTCCGCGTCACCGAGGGCGGGGCGGACCGGCTGCCGCTGGTGCTGGCGGGGATGGATGAGGACGCCTGACCCGGCTCACGCTCAGTGGTCTCACCCTCAGTAGTGGTGGCGCCGTTCCTCCTCGATCACCGGCGGCGTCGGCGGCACCACCACGCGCTTGCGCTTGGCGATGCTGCTGAACGTCGCGACCCCGATCAGTCCGACGATCATGAAGATGACGCCGACCAGGTCGAGGTTGACCCCCTGCATGTCCCAGTCGGTGGCGAAGGTGAGGATGGCCCCCACGGCGATCAGGATGATGCATCCGCCCAGGCCCATGAGTTCACTGCCTCCCTGTTCGGTCCGGTACCTTCCGGACCCTCCGGTCGTTCCGGTCAGCTCCGGGTACCCGGGGAGGCATCACCCATGCGGGGAGTGCCCTGGGGGGCGAGGGTGAACTAGCCCTCCACGAAGGCCACGAGTGCGTTCGCCAGCAGGAACGGGTCGTCGGCGCCGCAGAGTTCGCGGGCGCTGTGCATGGAGAGGATGGCGACGCCGATGTCGACGGTCTTGATGCCGTGGCGGGCCGCGGTGATGGGGCCGATGGTGGTGCCGCAGGGCATCGAGTTGTTGGAGACGAAGGACTGGAGGGGGACACCGGCTTTCTCGCAGGCGGCGGCGAACACCGCGCGGCCCGAACCGTCCGTGGCGTAGCGGTTGTTGACGTTCACCTTGAGGATGGGCCCGCCGCCCGCGCGCGGGTGGTGCGTGGGGTCGTGCCGCTCGGCGTAGTTGGGGTGGACGGCGTGGCCCGTGTCGGAGGACAGACAGATGGTTCCGGCGAAGGATCTCGCCCGGTCCTCGTACGATCCGCCGCGGGCGAACACCGAGCGCTCCAGCACCGAACCGAGCAGTGGGCCGTCGGCGCCGGTGTCGGACTGCGAGCCGTTCTCCTCGTGGTCGAAGGCGGCGAGGACGGGGATGGAGGGCAGGGTCACGTCACCGGCCGCGTCGGCGGTGGCGATCGCGACGAGCGCGGCCGTACCCGCGTGCACGGACAGCAGGTTGTCCATGCGCGGGCCCGCGACGAGCTCCTTGTCGCGGCCGAGGTAGGCGGGTGCCTCGACGGAGTGCGTCATCAGGTCCCAGCCGGTGACCTCACCGGCGGGCAGGCCCGCCTCGTGCTCCAGGAAGGCGATGAGGTCGCCGTCGCGGACGTCGTTCCCGAGGCCCCAGATCGGCTGCAGATGGCGCTGCTTGTCGAGCTTGAGCCCGTCGGACGACACCGTGCGGTCCAGGTGGATGGCGAGCTGGGGCACGCGGAGCAGCGGGCGGTCGATGTTCACGAGGCGGGTCGAGCCGTCGCGCAGGGTGAGGCGGCCGGCGAGGCCCAGGTCGCGGTCCAGCCAGGAGTTGAGCAGCGGGCCGCCGTAGACCTCGACGGCGACCTGACGCCAGCCGTGCGCGCCGCTGTCGGGCAGCGGCTTCACTCTCAGGTTGGGGGAGTCGGTGTGCGCGCCGATGACGCGGAACGGGGTGTGCGGCTCGGCGCCCTCGGGGACGTACCAGGCGACGATCGCGCCACCGCGCAGCACGTACCGGCCGCCGGAGGTCCCGTCCCAGGCGTCCGTCTCCGCGACCTGGCGGAAGCCGGCCTTCTCCAGCCGCTCGGCGGCGTTCGCCACCGCGTGGTACGGCGACGGGCAGGCCGCCAGGAAGGTCATGAGGTCGTCGGTGTGGCCGCGGTCGAAGCGGGCTCCTGTGCTGCACATGGGGTTCACCTTAACGACGTACGAGGGCCCGCTCCCGGTGATGGGGAACGGGCCCTCGTAAGGGGGGTGTGGAGAGTCGGGCGCCTGAACGGACGGACAGGTTCCGTTCAAGCACCCAACCCGGTCGGAAGGGGCACCAACTGCCCCGCGGGGACCCGAAGGTCCTTGGGAGTAACTGCCCCGTGGGACCCGAGTGGCTCCGGGGAGCGGCTCAGAACGCCGCCTCGTCCAGCTCCATCAGGTCCAGGTCCACGCCCTCGGAGACCTTGCGGGCCAGGGTCACACCCGGCAGGACGTTGGCCGCGAAGAACTTCGCCGCCGCGATCTTGCCGGTGTAGAAGGCCCTGTCCTTGGCCGGAGCCGTCGGCAGCTTCTCGGCCGCGACCGCAGCGCCCTTGAGGAGCAGGTAGCCGACGACCACGTCGCCGGAGGCCAGCAGCAGGCGGGTGGTGTTGAGGCCGACCTTGTAGATGTTCTTGACGTCCTTCTCGGTGGCCGCGAGGTCGGTGAGCATCAGGCCGACGATGGCCTCCAGCTCGACGGCCGCCTTGGCCAGCTGGTCGCGGGCGCCGGCCAGCTCCTCGCCGCCCTCGCCCAGCGCCAGGAACTTCTTGATCTCCTCGGCGAGCTGGTTCAGCGCGGCGCCCTGGTTGCGGACGATCTTCCGGAAGAAGAAGTCCTGGCCCTGGATCGCGGTCGTGCCCTCGTACAGGGTGTCGATCTTGGCGTCGCGGATGTACTGCTCGATCGGGTACTCCTGGAGGAAGCCGGAGCCGCCGAAGGTCTGCAGCGACTGGGCGAGCTGCTCGTAGCCCTTCTCGGAGCCGTAGCCCTTGACGATCGGCAGGAGCAGGTCGTTCATGGCCTCCAGCGCGGAGGTGTCCTCGCCGGCGGCCTCCTTGACGGTGATCTCGTCCTGGACCGACGCGGTGTAGAGGACGAGGGCGCGCATGCCCTCCGCGTACGCCTTCTGCGTGATCAGCGAGCGGCGGACGTCCGGGTGGTGCGTGATGGTGACCTTGGGGGCGGTCTTGTCCATGAAGTTCGCCAGGTCGGGGCCCTGGACGCGCTCCTTGGCGTACTCCAGCGCGTTCAGGTAGCCCGTCGACAGCGTGGAGATCGCCTTCGTGCCGACCATCATCCGCGCGAACTCGATGATGCGGAACATCTGGCGGATGCCGTCGTGCTTGTCGCCGATCAGCCAGCCCTTGGCGGGGTGGCGGTCGCCGAAGGTCATCTCGCAGGTGTTGGAGGCCTTCAGGCCCATCTTGTGCTCGACGTTCGTGGCGTAGGCGCCGTTGCGCTCGCCGAGCTCGCCGGTCTCGAAGTCGAAGAGGTACTTGGGCACGAGGAAGAGGGAGAGCCCCTTGGTGCCGGGCCCGGCACCTTCCGGACGCGCCAGAACGTAGTGGAGGATGTTCTCCTCCATGTCGTGCTCACCGGACGTGATGAAGCGCTTGACGCCCTCGATGTGCCAGGAGCCGTCCTCCTGCTGGATCGCCTTGGTACGACCGGCGCCCACGTCGGAACCCGCGTCGGGCTCGGTGAGGACCATGGTCGAACCCCAGGTCTTCTCGACCGCGATCTCGGCGATCTTCTTCTGCTCCTCGGTGCCCTCGTCGAAGAGGATGCGGGCGAAGGCCGGGCCGGAGGAGTACATCCAGACCGCCGGGTTGGCGCCGAGGATCAGCTCCGCGTACGCCCAGATCAGGGACGGGGGAGCCGTCGTGCCGCCGATCTCCTCGGGCAGGCCCAGGCGCCAGTACTCGGAGTCCATGAAGGCCTTGTAGCTCTTCTTGAAGGACGCCGGTACGGGCGCGGTGTTGGTCTCCGGGTCGAAGACCGGCGGGTTGCGGTCGGCGTCCACGAAGGACTCGGCCAGCTCGTTCTCCGAAAGGCGGGTGAGCTCCTCGAGGATGCTCTTGGCGGTGTCCGTGTCCATCTCCGCGAACGGGCCGGTGCCGTACAGCTTGTCGCGCCCGAGCACCTCGAAGAGGTTGAACTCGATGTCGCGGAGATTCGACTTGTAGTGCCCCATGGCGACGGCTCCGTAGAGAGATAGAGAGACGGGCGAGGCGCTGACTCCCTCGCGTCCAGTTCACGTACCAACAAGTAGCTCCGATGATGCTACCCGTCGGTAATAAGAAGCAACCCCGATCGGGTCATCTGTGACTCGTTACTCTTTGGGGCATGTACGGCTACGACCAGACCGCGGGACCTCAGCAGCAGTACGCCCCGCCGCCGCAGCAGCCGATGGGCGGCGGGTACGGGCAGCAGCCGCCGCTGTATCCCGAGCCGTCCCCGCCGTCGCTCGCGGACGCGGTGCGCGCCTTCACCACGGGGCAGATGGCCGCCGAGGACTTCCAGGCGGCCTTCGCCACGTCCAAGGTGTACTGCCCGCGCGGTGACAACCCCGGCTTCCTCGCGCTGCACAACACCCAGCAGCCCGTGATCCCGATGTTCACCTCGCTCAAGGAGCTGCGCCGGTACGCGGGCAAGGAGTCCAAGTACTTCGTGATCACCGGCGCCGAGGTCATCGACCTGCTGCCCACCGGCTACGGCTTCGTGCTCGACATGGAGGGTGAGCACCGCATGGTCTTCGACGCGAAGGCGGTCGAGCAGATGGTCGAGTTCGCGATGCGGCGTATGTATGGCTAGACGCCGTTGCTGCGCAGACGGATAGCGCCTCTTTCGTGCTGGCTGACGCCCGGAGGGAATGCCCTCCGGGCGTTCTGTGTTGAGGCTGGCAGAAAGTTCAATAATCAACTAACCTGAGCGCACAAGGAGGTACCGACATGCCCGCAGTGACCGTCGAGAACCCGCTGACGCTGCCGCGCGTGGCCGCGCCCGCCGACGCCGTGGCGCGCCCCGTGATCGGTGTGACGACCGCGCCGAGCGGATTCGAGGGCGAGGGCTTCCCGGTGCGCAGGGCGTTCGCCGGGATCCACTACCGCCACCTCGACCCGTTCATCATGATGGACCAGATGGGCGAGGTGGACTACGCGCCCGGGGAGCCGAAGGGGACCCCCTGGCACCCGCACCGTGGCTTCGAGACCGTCACGTACATCATCGACGGGGTCTTCGACCACCAGGACAGCCACGGCGGTGGCGGCACCATCACCAACGGCGACACCCAGTGGATGACGGCGGGCAGCGGCCTGCTGCACATCGAGGCCCCGCCGGAGGCGCTCGTCATGTCCGGCGGTCTCTTCCACGGCCTCCAGCTGTGGGTGAACCTGCCCGCCAAGGACAAGATGATGGCCCCGAAGTACCAGGACATCCGTGGCGGTCACGTCCAACTGCTCACCACCCCCGACGGCGGCGCGCTGCTGCGCGTCATCGCCGGTGAGCTGGACGGCCACGACGGTCCCGGCGTCACGCACACGCCGATCACGATGGTGCACGCGACGCTGGCGCCGGGCGCGGAGCTCACGCTGCCGTGGCGCGAGGACTTCAACGGCCTCGCGTACGTGCTGGCGGGCAAGGGGTCGGTCGGTGCCGAGCGCCGGCCGATCCACCTCGGCCAGACCGCCGTCTTCGGCGCCGGGTCCTCGCTGACCGTCCGCGCGGACGAGAAGCAGGACTCGCACACGCCGGACCTGGAGGTCGTGCTGCTGGGCGGACAGCCCATCCGCGAGCCCATGGCCCACTACGGCCCGTTCGTGATGAACACCCGTGAGGAGCTCCAGCAGGCGTTCGAGGACTTCCAGAAGGGGCGGCTGGGGACGGTGCCCGCCGTGCATGGAATGTCGGAGGGTGGCCTGTAAGGGCTGCGCAGATTCGGTACGGTACGACGAGGCCCGAAGCCGCAACTTCGTTTTGCGGCTTCGGGCCTGTCTTATGAGGGCTCCGCTACGGGGTTAGGGCAGTACGTAGAACGGCGCACCGTCCTGAGCGCGGCCCACCTGTCGTACGCAGCCTTGCTCGGACAGCATCTCCAGGCAGGCGCGGACACGGTCGTGTGACAGCCCGGTGGAAACGGCGATCTCCTCCACGCTGTAACCGGCACCGCCGTGCAGCAGTGCCGGGGCCAGCTGGGCAGCCACCATGTGGACGTCCTCGGTGACGACGAGGTTCCTTGCCTTCCAGTTGGCCAGGAGCTGCTGGGGTGTCAACTCCGGTGCCGTGACAGGGCGGGAGCCGTCGTTGGGGCCTCGGAGAGCCACGGCGATGTCCCGGAGCGCCTCGGCGATCACGCTCTGGCTGTGGTTGATTTCCCGTAGCTCCTTCTCGTGGTCGGCCAACTGCTCGCCCATCCGGATGCTGCGCTCTTCGAGCCGGACGATGGCGTCGGCGATCTGTGGGGGCATGACGTAGGCGGTGCCGCAGGTAGGGGCGGGCTGCACGGAGGCCGGTTCCAGGGAGTACGAGCCGTCGCGCTGGATCGTGGCGATGACCTCCGATACCCATGCCTTGAAGGGCTGGGATGCGGGCTTGGTGCAGGCGTTGACCAACCGGATCAGGCCTTGGAGACTGACGAGGTTCATGTCTCGTCGCCACTCTCGACCTGCGGGAATGCCGAGACGGTGCCTCTGGAGCACACTCTCCGCACTTGCGAAGTTGATCGCGTCAGCGACGTTGCGCAGTGCGGACCCGACATGCGCGTACCCCAGGTTCCTGCACACGTCGACGGCCGGGAACCAGTGCGTCCCGTCCGGCATGGTCAGTCTCCGTACTCGCGCGCCTGTCGCCCCGTACACGAAGTCGCTGATCTCGATCGCGTCCTGCCGCTGTGCCACCGGCTGCTCCGGCGGCGTGTTGTTGTTCTGCTCGTTCATCGAGCATCACCTCCGCCCCGGACGCTAGACACGCGCAGACGCAACGCGCGTGGATAGCAAGGATGTTCACCCGTTAGTGGACGGAGTGATCGAATCTGACAAGACGGTCAGGCCGTCGTCGCCGCCTCGTACAGCTCGAACCAGATGCTCTTGCCCTCGCCCCGTGGGTCCACGCCCCACGCGTCCGCGAGCAGTTCGATCAGCAGTAGCCCGCGCCCGGAGGAGGCGAGTTCGCCGGGGCGGCGCTTGTGGGGGAGGTCGTCGCCGGTGTCCGTGACCTCGACGCGCATCCTGCGTTGGTCCGGCCCGCCGGTGACCTCGGCGATCAGGAGGGCGTCCGTGTCCGTGTGGACCAGGACGTTGGTGATCGCCTCGGAGACCAGGAGGACGGCCGAGTCGACCTGGTCGTCGCAGGACCAGTCGTGCAGGAGCTCGCGCACGTGCTTGCGGGCGCCGGCGACCCGCTCGGGCTCGTCCTGGGCGACGGTCAGGGCCGTACGGCGCACGGTGGGCCGGACGAGGGCGGTGTCGCCGGGGCCCTGGCCCTCTCGGCCCAGCAGCAGGACCGCGATGTCGTCCTCGCGGCGGTCGGCCAGCGGGCCGGGGGTGTGGTGGGAGGACGGGCCGTGCACGCCCTGGACCAGGGCGTCGGCCAGCGCCTCCAGGTCGCCCTCGTGCGCCTGGAGGATCCCGCGGATGCGGCGCCAGCCGGTGTCCAGGTCGTGGCCGCCGGTCTCGATCAGGCCGTCCGTGCAGATCAGCATGGTCTCGCCGGGCTCCAGGACGATCCGGGTCGTCGGGTAGTCGGCGTCCGGGTCGATGCCGAGGGGGAGCCCGCCCGCCGTGGGCCGCGTCAGGACCGTGCCGTCGGCCATCCGGACCGCCGGGTCGGGGTGCCCGGCCCGGGCGACCTCCAGCACGCCGGTCGCCGGATCGACCTCGACGTACAGGCAGGTCGCGAAGCGCAGGTCGACGCTCTCGTCGTCGTACGTGACCCCGTACAGGAAGCGGGACGCGCGGGAGAGGACCGCGTCCGGGCGGTGCCCCTCGGAGGCGTACGCGCGCAGCGCGATGCGGAGCTGGCCCATGAGGCCGGCCGCGCGGACGTCGTGGCCCTGGACGTCGCCGATGACGAGGGCGAAGCTGCCGCCCGGCAGCGGGATCAGGTCGTACCAGTCGCCGCCGACCTGGAGGCCGCCGCCGGTCGGTACGTAGCGGGCGGCGACGTTCATGCCGGGGATCTCGGGGCCCAGCGTCGGCATCATCGAGCGCTGCAGCCCGTCGGTCAGCTCGCGCTCGGTCTCGGCGGTGCCCGCGCGGGAGAGGGCCTGGGCGAGCATGCGGGCCACGGTGGTGAGGACCGAGCGCTCGTCGGGCGTGAAGGAGACGGGGTACGTGAAGGCCGCCATCCACGCGCCCATCGTCTGCCCGGCGACGGTGAGCGGGAGGAAGGCCCAGGAGCGGCGGCCGAACTGCTCGGCGAGGGGCCAGGAGGCGGGGTAGCGGGACTTGTAGTCCTCGGGGGAGGAGAGGTAGACGGCGCGGCCCGTGCGCACCACATCGGCGGCCGGGTAGTCCATGTCCAGCGATATCTGGGTGAACGGGCGCTCGTCGCCCGGTTTCTGCCCGTGGTGGCCGATGACGGTGAGCCGGTCCACCTCCACGCCGAAGACGGCGAGCCCGTCCGGGGAGAAGCCCGGCATCGACAGTCCGGCCGCGACCCGCAGCACCTCCTCCGTGGAGCGTGCCTCGGCCAGCGCGCGGCCCGCGTCCAGCAGGAACGCCTCGCGGGAGCGGCGCCAGTCGCCGGTGACGGCGGTGCGGGCGGCGGTGCCCGGCGGGGGTTCGGAGACCTCCTGGAGGGTGCCGATCAGCTCGTACTCCCCGGTGAGGCTGTCGACGATCGGCTTGGTCCGGCTCCGTACGATGCGCACCACGCGCCCGCGCTCGTCCATGACCCGCATCCGGACCTCGGCGATGGTCCCCTCGGTGACGGCGAGGCGGACGACGCCGTCGACCTCGATCCAGTCCTCGGGGTGGAAGCGGGCACGGATGCCGGCCTCCGTGATCGTTGTCGGCTCCGGCGGCAGACCGACGAGGCGCGCGGCCTCGGCGTCCAGGGTGACGAGCCCGGCGTCGGGGTCCGAGCGCCACAGGCCGGTCGCGAGAGCGGACAGGACGTCCCCTACGGCGGGCAGGGGCTCACCAGTGAGCATTGACCCACTTTAGGAACAGCTGATCGGACACTGCCACCGAAGCTGTACATCCCACCCAGCCACTGTGGCCGGGACCCGCCGCTGTGCCGCCGGCCGCGGAGAACCTGGAAAGCGCTGTCTCCGGTCGGGCGTACGCGATGCGGGGGCGCTGCCCCTCGGGTGGTGCGGGTGCGCTGGGTGGAGGTCAATGGCGGGGAACCGCCGTTGCGGCCCGGCCGCGGTGGTGGCTTGGGCGTGGGCGCCTCTGCGTCCGTACAGGTGTCGGTGCGGCGCGTACGCGGCTTCCCCGTTGTGGGTGGTTCGCCTCGGGTGCGTACGGGGGCGGGG
>NZ_VJZC01000323.1 GCF_009377185.1 Streptomyces spongiae | reverse complement strand
GGGCTCCGCCCCGGACCCCGCTCCTCAAACGCCGGAGGGGCTGAATTTGTGCGGGCCGCGGCTACAGATGCCAGGTGACCGAGTCGTTGACGGTGAGCAGGGTCGCGAAGACGGCGATGTCGGCGAAACCGAGGAACATGCCGAACCAGGCGCGGCCCGGCCGCCGCGTGCCGCGCCCCAGCGCGAGCGTCGAGAGTGCGACGGCGGTGGGGCCCAGGACGAGGTTGCCCACCAGCAGTCCCGTGAGGCCGAACATGAAGGACGCCACGGCCATGCCGTCCGTGTCCCTGGCGCCGACGGCCCCCGTCCGGCTCCGAGCCCTCCCGCTCGGCTCCTTCGACAGCTTGGTCAGTGGCATGGGGTCACACTCCGTTCAGCGTCCGGTGAGGTGCTCGCGCACCAGGAAGGTGGTCAGCCAGGCGCCGATGACCGCGCCGCCGATCAGGCTGACGTGGACCGGTAGTTGGGCGACGGCGCCCAGCATCGTGCCCAGCAGGAGGAAAGTAGCGATCAGCGCGTCCATGTCCGTCCTTTCGTTGCTGCGGTCCTTGCGGCGGCCGGCTGTTGAACGGGCGCCCCGTCACCGCGGCCGGGGAACCACCAGTTCCAACGGCCCATCAGCCGCATCGCCGCCGGCACCAGCAGGAGCCGTACGAGCGTGGCGTCCAGGAGTATGGCGACCGCCATGCCGAAGCCCAGCTGCTGGATGGGAACGATTCCGGCGAACCCGAACGCCCCGAAGACCGCGACCATGAGCACGGCGGCTCCCGAGATCAGGGGCGCAGTACGGGTGAGGCCGCGGGCCACGGACACCGTGTTGTCACCGGTCGTCAGGTACTCCTCACGGACCCGGTCGAGCAGGAAGACCTCGTAGTCGGTACTGAGGCTGAACAGCAGCGCCAGCAGCAGCACCGGCACGAAGTTCTGCAGGTAGTCGGTCTGCTCGAAGCCGAGGAGCCCGGTGCCCAGGCCCTTCTGGAAGACCAGGATGAGAACGCCGTAGGTCGCGGCGATCGACAGCAGGTTCATCGCAATGGCCTTCAGCGGCAGCAGCAGCGACCGGAAGGTCAGCAGGAGGACGAGGTAGACGGCCGCGAGCATGACGAGGACGACCTGCGGCAGACCGTCCTGGATGACGCGGTTGGCTTCGATGCCCTCGGCCGTCTCGCCGCCGATCACAGAGCTGAGTGTGGAGGTGGGAAGCTGGTCCGCCTCGTCCTGGACGCGGCTGAGCAACTCCCGCGCCGCGTCGTCGGAAGCCGTGGTGTCCGGGACGACCTCCAGGACGAGGGCGCGGTTGCCCTCGGCGACGTAGTGCCGCACCGTGTCGCGGGCGTCGTCGGGAAGCCGGTCCAGCAAGGGCGCGGCCAGGGCCTTGAGGGGCGCCTGCGGGGAGGCGGACTCCAGTACGGGCAGGGCGGAGTCGACCCGGTCGACGTGCGGCAGCTTCTCCAGACGGCTGCTGAAGCGGGTCAGGTGCTCGGACTGCTCCGACTCCTCCAGCGGGGCACGGGAGGTGACGACCACCTGGATCGGGGAGGTGGTGCCGACCCCGAACGCGTCCTGCATGTGGTCGTAGCCGACCCGGGCGGCCGAGTCCTCCGGCAGGATGCGGGCGTCGGGGGAGAAGGTGCGCAACTGCGCGACGGGAGCCGCGAGCGCGACGAGGACCACGCTGGTCGCGGTGAGGAACAGCACCGGTCTGGCCATGACCTTCAGAGACAGGCGGAACCAGCGGCTGTTCTCCTCTCCGGCCACGGACGTCGTGTCAGCCGCGCGGTGGTCGTCCGCTTTCCCGGCGGCCCGCCGGAACCGCTCGCCCAGGCTCCTCGGGACGCGGACGCGGCCCGCGTTGATGCGGTCTCCCAGCAGGTGCAGCAGGACCGGAAGGAAGAGGACGGTGGTCAGCACGCAGAAGGCGACGACCACGACGGCCCCGAGCGCCAGGGAGAAGATGACGGTGAGGTCGATGAGGAAGAGGGTGCACATCGCCAGGACGACGGTGGCGCCGGAGGCGACGACGGTGTGCCCGGACGTGCGCAGGGTCGCCGCCACGGCCGATGCGACGTCCTGTCCTCTGGCCAGCTGTTCCTTGAACCGTGTGATCATGAACAGTGAGTAGTCGACACCGACACCCAGTCCGAGCATGGTGGCGGCGTTCTGCACGAAGACCGACAACTCGTGGTGCCGGGCCACCGGGGCCAGCACGCCCAGGGTGAAGACGATGGCGGAGACGCCGACGGCCAGCGAGGCCAGGGCGGCGGCGACACTGCGGAACAGCCACAGCAGGATCACGATGATCAGCGGCATCGTGATCAGCTCGGCCCTGGCCAGTCCCTCCTGGCTGAGCGCGTTGACCTCCCCCCAGAAGGAGGAGGGGCTGACCAGGGAGACATCGAGGCCCCGCGGACCGAACCGGTCTTCCAGATCCGCCTGCACCTTGGGCAGTTCGCGGCGTGCCGTGCCGTCGTCGAGATCCAGGGCAAGGGAGTCGATGACCGTGTGGTGGTCGTCGCCGGCGTAGTCGGACCGGTTCTGAGGAGTGAGGCCGGTCCAGCCGTGGCTGTCGGTGACCTTCAGCGCCGGTTCCGCCGTCACCTGCCGTGCCATGTCCCGGGCCCGCTGCTCGAACCGCGGGTCGTCGGACTCGTACCGCTTGTCGTGGATGACGAGGGTGACCGTGGTCCGCCCCCTGCCCTTGAAGCCGTGCTCCAGCTGCTGTGCCGCCTTGGTGGAGTCGGCTCCCGGTACGTACCAGCCGCCACCGCTGAGCGAGTCGGCGATGGACGAGGCGCCCAGGCCGCTGATCGCCAGGGCCGCCAGCCACAGCCCGAGCAGCGGTCGGCGGAACCTTCTGATCAGCCGGGAAGCGTGGTGGGCGAGGTCTCCGGGGCGCCTTGGTTCGGCGGTGCGTGTGGACGGCATACGACGGCTCCCAACGTTGGAGAAGTCGGGCGGCAGGTTGGATAATTCGGGGACTTCAAGTCGTTCACCGACTGGAAGTCGGTGAACGACCAACAGTCGGTCAGTATTCTTTGGAGGCAACATGACGGTCAAGTCACGGCGTGAGGAGTACGCGGCGCTGACCCGCGCCGCGGTGCTGGAGGCGGCCGCGGAACTCTTCGCCGAGAAGGGCTTCGACGTCACCTCCGTCGACGACATCGCCGGCACCGCCCGCGTCAGCAAGGGCGCCGTCTACCACCACTTCGCGGACAAGCGCGCCATCTTCGACGAGGTCTTCAAGGTCAGCCAGCAGGGCGTCCTCGACCAGGTCGCGGTCGCCATCGAGGGGCTCGGCGACTCAGAGCAGTCGCCTGGGGCGGTCGCGAGCGCCGCCGTGCGGGGCTTCCTGGGCAGCTATGTCGTGGACGCGCGCCGGAGGGCACTGCTGCGCCAGTCCGCCGGCGTCCTCGGCGTGCAGCGCTGCCGGGAGGTGGACAACGAGCTGGCGCTGCCTCTGGTGCTGGGACTCCTGAACCAGTTGGCCGAGCGGGGCGAGTTGCAGCCGGTACCGATCGAGATGACCGCGACCGTGATCTTCGGAACGCTCTGCGAGGCGGCCACCGCACTGGCCTTCGCCGAGGACCACGAGCAGGCGGGCAAGGAGGCGGCACAGGTGGTGGGCCACATGTTGTCCGGCCTGCTCAAGGAGTCTTCGTAAGGCCGACGGTCGGCACCCCGCGCGTCGAAACCGCTACTCGCCCCGATACTTCGCCGCCGACGCCTGGGCGAGATCCTGGGCCTTCTTCAGGGCCGTGTCGACGGACTGCTGACCCGCGACGGCGGAGCTGATCTGCTGGGAGACCGCGGTGCCGAGAACGGCGAACTCGGGGATCGCGAGGAAGCCGATACCGGAGTAGGGGCGCGGGGCGACCCCCGGGTTCTTCGGATCGGCGGAGTCCCTCTCCGCCGTGTACTCCTGCCGGTACCAGGCATGGGCCGCCTTCTGGTACTCGGGGTTGTCGTAGAGCGACTCGCGGTTCCCGGCGGGCGCCGCGGTCCAGCCGAGCTCCCCGCCGACCTGGGCCTGGTACTCCTTGGAGGAGGCCCAGGAGATGAACTCCCAGGCGGCGTCCTTGTTCTCGCTCGCCGCCTGGATGCCCCAGGCCCAGGTCCACAGCCAGCCGGACCGCCCGGTCCTGTCGTGCGGGGCCGGGGCGTACCCGACCTTGCCCTTGACCGACGAGCCGTCGGCCTCCAGGGACTGGGCCAGCGACGTGGCGTCGTACATCATGGCGCACTTGCCCTGGACGAACAGGTCGAGGATCTCCAGGACGCCCATCCGGTGGGCGTCGGGTTCACCGTGCGAGCGGAGCAGGTCGACGTAGAACTCCACCGCCTTCCTGAACTCCGGCGAGGTGAGCTTGGCGTTCCACGACATGTCGTACCAGGCGCCACCGAAGGTGTTCACGACCGTGTTGAGCGGGGCGAGGTTCTGGCCCCATCCCGGCAGCCCGCGCAGACAGATGCCGTCCGCGCCGTCGCTGCCGTCGACCCTGGCCGCGAGCTGGGCGACCTGCTCCCAGGTCGGGTTCGCCGGCATGGTCAGCCCCTCCTTGCGGAAGAGGTCCTTGCGGTACATCAGGAAGGAACCCTCGCCGTAGAACGGCTCGGCGTAGAGCTTGCCGTCGTCCCCGGTCAACGACGCGACCAGGTTGGGGAAGACGTCGTCCTGGTCGAAGTCCTTGTCCGCCTTCGCGTACGCGTCCAGCGGGGCGAGCCAGCCGTTGTCCGAGTAGATCGGCACCTCGTACGCGCTGACGCTCGCCACGTCGTAGTCCCCGGCCTGGGTCGCGAACTCACGGTTCATCCGCTCCCGCGCCGCGTTCTCCGGCAGCAGGGTGTAGTTGACCGTGATACCGGTCTTCGAGGTGAAGTGCTCCCTGGTGAGCTTCTTGAGGTTCTGCACCTGGGGCGCGTCCATGGCGAGCACGTTGATGCTCCCGTTCGATCCGCCGGACGGCGGGTCCGCGTCACCGCAGCCGGAGAGGATCAGACCGGTGGTGGCCGCCGCGCTCGCGGCCACCCGGGCGAGATGACTGCGCCCATTGCTGAACATTTCACCAAGATTAGGCCAATAGGGGTATAGGGCAAATCAAGATGTGGCACGTCACCCCGCCCGTGGTCGGCCGCCCGGCGTCTCCGCCCGCCGGGAGAGCGAGTCCGCCGCGACGGCGGCGAGCAGCACCCCACCGGTGATCATGAACTGGACGGAGTCCTCGACCCCCAGCAGTGCCATGCCCGAGGCGATGGACTGGATGACCAGCACACCGAGCAGCACGGACCAGGGGGAGCCACGCCCGCCGAACAGACTCGTGCCCCCGATGACGGCCGCCGCGATGGCGTTGATCAGCAGCATGCCCGAGCCGGCGGCGCGGGCCGTCGTGGGGCTCGCCGAGGTGAGCCCCGAGGCCACGAACAGGCCACCGATCGCGGCCAGTGTCCCCGACACCATGAACATCGCGATCCGCACCCGCTCCACACCGACACCGGCGCGCCGCGCCGCCTCCACGCCGCCGCCGAGCGCGTACACCTTCCGTCCGTAGCGGGTGCGGCGCAGAACGTAGTCCGACACGACGAGGACCACCAGGAAGATCAGCAGCGCGAGCGGCAGCCCCTGGAACCGGTTGAGTGTGTGGGCGGTGCCGAAGGCGAGCACGGCCAGCGCACCGCCGCGCACCCAGATCTCGCTCAGCGGCCGGTTCGGCATCCCGGCGGCCTTGTTGCGGTTGCGGTGCCGGAGGGCGGCCAGCAGGTACCCGGCCGTGCCGATGGCCGCCAGTCCGTACGCGACCGCCATGGCGCCGAAGTACTCGCTGGTCAGCGAGGCGACCAGGCCCTCCTCGTCGATGTTGATGGTGCCGCTCGCGCCCAGCAGGTAGAGCGTCAGGCCGTTCCAGACCAGCAGTCCCGCGAGGGTGACGACGAACGCCGGCACCCCCAGCCAGGCGAAGAAGGCCCCTTGGAAGGCGCCCACCGCCATCCCCGAGGCCACCCCCACGATCACGGCCAGCCACTCCGGCATGCCCAGGTTCACGTTCAGCACGGCGAACACGGCTCCCGACAGACCGCTCACGGAGCCGACCGACAGATCGATCTCCCCGATCAGCAGCACGAACACGATGCCTACGGCGACCAGACCGGTGCCCACGATCTCCACGCTGAGGTTGGACAGGTTGCGCGGAGAGAGGAAGTTGTCGTCGAGGGACTGAAAGATGAGCCAGATCACGATCAGCCCGAGGACGACCAGGATCGGGCCGCGTTCACCGACCCGCACCCGGCCGCGGACCTCGTCGGCGTACCCCTTGAGGCTCCGCTGCCACCCCCGGGTGCGCGGGCCCCGGCCGGGCGTGGCGGTCCCGGTGCCGGCACCGCCGCCCGTCCCGGCGTCCCGGGGCGACCCGCCGCCGCTCACGGCCATGCCTCCTCGGTGCCCGCCGTACGGTGGGCCACGGCGTTGTCCGCGGCGCCGGTGATGGACGAGATGATCTGCTCCTGCGACGCGGTGCTCACGTCGAACAGGCCGTTGTTCCGGCCCAGGCGCAGGACGGCGACACGGTCCGCGACGGCCTTGATGTCCCCCATGTTGTGGCTGATCAGGAGGATCGCCATACCGCGGTCGCGCACCTGCTCGATGAGGTCGAGGAGGTGGCTCGTCTGCTCGACGCCCAGAGCGGCGGTGGGCTCGTCCAGCAGCAGGACCTTCGGTGCGCCCATCAGCGAGCGGGAGATCGCGACGGCCTGCCGCTGCCCCGCGGACAGCGCGGCGACCGGCATGCGCACATCGGGGATACGGATGGACAGGGTGCGCATCAGCTCACGGGCGCGGCGCTCCATCTCCACCTCGTCGAGGATGCCCACCCGGTCGATCTCCCGGCCGAGGAAGAGATTGCCGACGACGTCGAGGTTGTCGCACATCGCGAGGTCCTGGTAGACGGTCGCGATGCCCAGGGCGTGGGCGTCGTGGGGCCGTTTGATGTGGACGAGCCTGCCCTCCCACTCGATGACACCCCGGTCGGCGGGCCCGACCCCCGAGATCACCTTGATCAGCGTGGACTTGCCCGCGCCGTTGTCCCCGGCCAGGGCGACCACCTCACCGGCCCTCAGCTGCAGTTCCACGTCGAGGAGTGCCTGGACGCCGCCGAACCGCTTGGAGATGCCGCGCAACGACAGGACGGGCGGGAACGTCACCGGGACCGCCTCCCCTCATCCGCCGAGCCCGGCCTGGTCGCAGGCGGGCCGGAGCTTCGGGGTGCAGATCTCGTCGATCGAGTACACGCCGTCCCTGACGAGCGTCTGCTCGATGGTGTCGACGGTGACGCCGATCGGGGTGAGCAGCACGGCCGGGACGTTCTCCGTGGTCGGGCTGTCCACGGTCGTCGTGGCGATGGAGTCGACCGAGTCGCCGCGGCCCAGGGCCACGGCCATGGCGGCGGCCGCGTTCGCCTCCTGTTTGAAGGGCTTGTAGACCGTCATGGTCTGCTCACCCTCGACGATCCGCTGCACCGCGTCGAGGTCGGCGTCCTGGCCGGTGACGGGCGGCAGCGGCGAGACACGGGCGCTCTTGAGGGCCCCGACGACACCGGCGGCGATGGAGTCGTTGGCCGCCAGGACACCGTCGATGCCGTCCGGGCCCAGGGCGCTGATCGCGGCGGACATGTTGTTGTGGGCGTTGTCCGTCCGCCAGCCCAGGGTGGTGTACGACTTGCCGATCGTCACCTTGTCGTCGAGGACGGACCGGGCGCCCTCCTCGTACCAGGCCGCGTTGGGGCTGGCAGGGTCACCGTTCATCATGACGATCCGGCCGCCGTCCGCCTCCGCGCCCATGGCCTTGAGGAGTCCCTCGGCCTGGAGCCTGCCGACCTGGGCGCCGTCGAAGCTGACGAAGCCCGAGATCGGGCCCTCGGCGAGCCGGTCGTAGGCGAGGACCGGGATGTCCGCCCGTTCCGCCGCCTGCACCGAGGAGCGCAGCGCCTTGGGGTCGACGGCGTCCAGGATGATGACTCCCGCTCCCTTGGTGATCAGGGAGTTCATCTGCTGCCGCTGGCTCGTCGCGTCGTTCTCGGCGTTGGCGTACGTGATGTCGCAGTCGGGGCACAGCTCCTTCACGCGCTTCTCGATCATGGGTTTGTCGGAGTTCTCCCAGCGGGGGACCGCGCGGCTCGGCAGCAGCAGGCCGACGGTGAAAGCGTTGTCCCCGTCTCCGGCTCCGTCGCCTTCTCCACAGCCGGCCGCGAACACGACGACCATGAGCCCCGCGACGACGGCGGTGACGGCGTTGCGTGTGCGGGTCCTCATCTCAGACCCCCTCGTTTCCGTCTCAGGCCCCCGCGTTTCCTTCCGGACCGGGTGTCCTCGCGTCCGGGGCCGGCGTCGTCCGGTGCGGGCCCGTCCTGAGCCGGCTCCGGTTCGGGCGGTGGTACGACGATCTCGCTCCACACCTGCTTGCCGCCGCCGACCGGCACGGAGCCCCAGGACGCCGACATCGCCTCGACGAGGAAGAGCCCGCGGCCGCCGGTCGACTCCCAGTCCACGACCACCGGTTTGGCGGGGGCGCGCGGAGAGGAGTCGGTCACGGCGATCCGCACCCGGTCCCCGGCATGGGTGAGGTCGAGCCGGACCGCGCCCTGGGTGTGCACCAGCGCGTTGGTGACCAGCTCCGAGACGATCAGGAGCACCGCGTCGGCCTCGTCGCCGATGCTCCACGACCGCAGGGTGCGTGCGGCGAAACGCCGACCGTGCATGACGGCGTCGGGCAGCCGCCACACCACCCAGCCCGCCCGCACCGGCCGGACCTTCATCCCGTCGTAGCGCAGCAGCAGCAACGCCACGTCGTCCTCACGGCGGCCGTTCTCCCCGAGCAGCGCGTCGGCCATCCGCCCGGGATCCGTGGGGTCCGCGGCGGCGAGCGCCTCGCGCGTGCGCAGCATGCCCTCGTCCAACTGCAGGTCGGCCGCCTCGACCAGGCCGTCGGTCACCAGCGCGAGGACGGTGCCGGGGGACAGCGCGACCGCGGTCAGGGGGAACTCGGCGTCCGCGGCGATGCCCAGCGGGATGCCGCCCTCGACCGCCACCTCCTCGGTGCTGCCGTCGGGGTGGCGCAGCAGCGGGGACAGGTGCCCGGCCCGCACGAACAGCGCGTTGCCCTCCTCCATGTCCAGCTCGACGTAGCAGCAGGTGGCGAACAGGTCGGTCTCCATGCCGACGAGCAGACGGTTCGCGTGCGAGACGACCACGTCGGGCGGGTGGCCCTCCACGGCGTAGGCACGCACCGCGGTGCGCATCTGGCCCATGATCGTCGCGGCCCCGGCGCTGTGCCCCTGGACGTCACCGATGACGAGGGCCACCTTGCTCTCGGAGAGCGCGATGACGTCGTACCAGTCGCCACCCACCTGCAACCCGCGCTGGGCGGGCAGATAGCGGGCCACGGCCGTCCCGCCCGGCAGCTCCGGGAGGCGGCGCGGCAGCAGACTGCGCTGCAGCAGGGTGGCGAGCTCCTGCTCGGCGTCGTAGGCGTGCGCCCGCTTCAGGGCCTGCCCCACCAGCCCCGCCGTCGCGGTGAGCAGGGACCGCTCCTCCGGGCCGAACTCGTGCGGCTCCTCCCAGCCGACCAGACACACCCCCGCGACCCCGCTCTTGGCCGGCAGCGGCAGGACGGCCAGCCCGCCGGGGCCGACCCCGGTGAGTCCGGGTTCGAGGGAGGCACCCGCGGGCCACAGGCTCATCCGGCCGTCCCGCAGCACCTGCTGCAGCGTGGGCAGGGCGCTGACCGGCGCGTCGGGCCACTCCGAACGCCACTCGGAGCGCCACAGCTCCGGCCACGCGCCGGCCGCCGGCGGATCGAGGACGGTGACCGCCAGCCGGTCGTCCACCAGCTCGGCGAGCGCCACCCGGTCGGCGGCCAGCGGCTCGCGCAGCGCGGCGACCACCACACGGCTGACGTCTCGTACGGTCGTGGCGTCGTCGAGTGCGGCGGTCAGCCACTGGACCCGGGCGACGTCACTGGCGCTCTGGCGTAGCACGGAGGTGGCGGTCACCAGACCCACCACCCCCTCCGGCCCGTCGTCCGCACCCCGCAGCACCCGGCAGCTCAGGCGCAGCCAGCACAGCTCGCCGGTGGGCCTGCGGACACGGAACTCGAGCTCCCTCAGGCCGCCGGCCTGCGTGGACGGCTCCACCACCGACATCAGCGAGGGGAGGTCCTCCGGGACGGTGTACGAGAGCAGGGTGTCGGTCTTGCCGTCGAAGTCGTCCTCGGAGATACCGAACAGTTCGAGCAGCGTCGAGTCCGTCTCGACCTTGCCGGTGCCGAGCTCCAGGACGAACGAACCGACGCGCATGCTCCGCAGCGCCGGGTCCAGCAGAGGCGCGGGCGCCGACGGATCGGCCTCCCCGCGCAGCCGCCCGCCGATGGCGTCGGCGTACTGCTCCAGGAAGTCCCGCTGCTCGGCTCCGAAGCCGTCGACGGAGTCGCCCAGGACGACGAGGCAGCCCAGCCACCCGCCGGCCGCCCCGAGTGGCAGCACGGCGAGAGGGCCGTCCTCGGGGCGGGAGGCGAACACCGCGGAACTCAGCCACAGCTGCCGCCCCACGCGGAAGGCGTCGGCCACCGGGGAGTCGCCGGAGACCGCGACGCGCTCCGGCAGCCGGCCCGCGGCGGTGTCGGCTCCGGCCGGTTCGGCCACTTCCACGAGCCGCAACTCCTGGCTTCCGTTCCCCGGCACGTAGACAGCCGCCAGCGCCGCCCCGGCGAACGCCAGGACCTGATCCCTCGCGGTGGGCTCCGACACCGGACGAGCCGGACCGGCGTCCTCCGCCCCGGCCCCGAGTGCCCGCAGACCCGAGACTGCGGCCCGGGCACCGCCGTAATGGGGCATTGTCCGTACCTACCTCCCGTCCATGCCGCAGGCGCCGGCAGGTGGAGGTCCCCGGAACTCAGGCGGCGACGGCGCGGGCGCATGACCCGACGACGCCGGACCGCACCGCCGATGAGCGGCAGGGCACCCATACTCAGAATCGCATACCTGGACAAAGGCGCCATATGTTCTGCGGCCGGAGGGGTACGACGAGGGCGCCCCCGTGCGGATGCGGGTGCCGGGGAGTGGTGGCTTTGGTGGCTCACGGGGAGCCGATCGGCGGGCGCTTCCCCGGCCGACGACGGTCCCGCGCGGCGGTGCGGCGGCGGCGCCCCAGGCTCCAACTCACTTGACATCGTTGTCCGTTGAGGGGGTAGAGTCACGCCCCGGCCGTCGGACAACGTTGTCGCGCCCCACAGTCACCTCAAGCC
>NZ_VJZC01000322.1 GCF_009377185.1 Streptomyces spongiae | reverse complement strand
GCCGAGGGCGGCGGGGGTGGACTGGCTGATCTCTTCGGCGGAGGGAGCGGTGGGATCGGTGGTGGCCTGGGCGGCCTGATGGGCGGCGAAAGCGGTGGGCTCGGCGGTCTGATGGGCGGTGGTACGGGGGCCCAGCCGGCGATGACGTATCACGTGAGCGCGGGCTCGGCCGGCTTCGGCGCGGTGCTGTGGGTGGCCGTCGTGATCGGCGTGGGCTGTCTGATCAGCCGTTGGGTGCGGCTGCCGCTGGGCGGTGCGCTGGACGGGTTTCGCGCGTCGTGGGGCCGGAGTGTCTCGGCCGTGGTCCGCACGGTTCTGGTCCTGGCGGCCGTACCGCTGGTGGCACTGGCCGTCGTCGGGACGGTGGCCGGTGGCCGCGCCGGCTCGGCGGCTGGTGCCGCTCTGCTGCTCGCCCCCAACTTCCTGGCCGTGTTCCTGACACTGGGCGTCGGGTCCTCGTGGACGGCCGCGGTGCATCCGGTGCGGAGCGAAGGCGGCAGCAACCCGCTCGCCTCTCTCCTGGGCGGCATGGGCGGCATGGGCGGTACGGGTGGCACGAGTGCGATGGGTGGCGGTCGGCAGCCCGACCGTACCGAACACCTGAGGTCCCTGTCGGCGGGCGGATGGCCGCTGTGGCTCGTCGCCCTCACGGTGACCGGCCTGATCCTGCTCGCCTGTGCCTACCGGGCGGCCCGCGCCACGCACCCCGGCCACAAGCTTCCGATGCTTCCCTACCGGGGTCCGCTGGCCGGCCACCTCGCCATGGCGGAGCGGTTCGGTGTCGTCACGGCCGTCGTCCTGGGCGGGGCGGCCTGGCTGGTGGGGGCGTCCGGGCACTTCGGTATCAGCATGTTCGGCAGCGAGATGGGAGGAATGCAGGCCGAGCTGAGCGGCAGCGTGCTGCGGACGGTCCTCTTCGGACTGCTCGCCGGTGGGCTGGCCGGGTTCGGCGGGAGCATCCTGTCGGCGGTGCGCGATGTCCGCGAGGCGCGGTGACGACGGGCTGAGGAGCGGTGACAACGGGCTGGGGCGCGGTGACGGCGGGCTTTATGTGGTGGAGACAGGCCGGTTTCGTATCCTGCCCGGCAGGATCCCGGCTGCCGCGGGCTGCGCGCCTTCTGCTGTGTCCCCGTATCCCCGTATCCCCGTGTCCCTCTGCCTGTGGCGGGGCCGGGAGTGTGTTCCCGGTCGCCTGGAGGCCCCCTTTGAGAACCAATGAGCGTGCTGCCCTGCCCGGCACCGGCGCTGGAGGCGACTTCGGCGCGGCGACTGCCGGGGAGGTGAACCTGCTGGTCGTGGACGACGAATCCACCGTGCGTGAGCTGCTGTGCGCGGCGCTCAGGCACGCCGGGTTCACCGTCGCTGCGGCCGGTACGGGCCAGGAGGCGCTGGACCGTGCGCGGGAGGTCTCGCCCGACCTGGTCCTGCTGGACGTCATGCTTCCCGACCTGGACGGCTTCGAGGTGATCCAGCGGCTGCGCGAGCAGCACCGCCCCGCCTCGGGGCCCCGCGCCGGGCACATCCCCGTCGTGTTCCTCACCGCCCGTGACGCCACCCAGGACAAGATCGAGGGCCTGGTCCTGGGCGGCGACGACTACGTGACCAAGCCGTTCGACCTCCAGGAGCTGATCGCCCGCATCCGTGCCGTGCTGCGCCGCACCAGCGGTGACCCCACCGCCCTGCTGCGCGTGGCCGACCTGGAACTCGACCCCGACGGCGTCCAGACGACCCGCGCGGGCGAACCGATACGCCTGTCACCCACCGAGTTCCGGCTGCTGCACTACCTGATGACCAACGCGGGCCGCACGGTCTCCAAGCCGCAGATCCTCCAGCGCGTGTGGGACTACGACTTCAACGGCGACACCGGCATCGTCGACACCTACATCAGCTATCTGCGCCGCAAGATCGACAACGGCGGCCCGAAGCTCATCCACACCGTGCACGGCGTCGGGTACGTACTGCGCGGACCCAAGTCATGACCGGGTCCCGCCGGGTCCGTGCCGTGTGGGTGCGGGCCTCCCTGCGCAGCCGGGTGCTGCTGCTCGCCGTGGCCCTGCTGGCGACCGGGTTCACGGCGTTCAGCCTGGTCACCGGGAACGCCCTGCGCGGCTACATGGAAGACCGCGTCGACGCGCAACTCCGTGCTGCCGCCAAGGTGTTCGCCCTCGTGCCGCCGACCGCGGCGGAGAACGGCGCTGCCCGGAAGCCGCCCTCGGGCCTCGGCGACTTCAGTGACTTCAGCGACTTCAGCACGGATGTCCTCGGCAATCCCGTCATCACGTACGTCAGGAAGGACGGCACCGTCGAGACCAGTGTGGACTCCCTCGCCGGGACGAACACGACCAGTCAGGCGCGGGGCCCGGCACTGCCCCGGATGGACACGGCCGCGGTCACCGCCCACGACGGCCGCCCGTTCACCGTCGGCAGCACGACGGGCGACACGCGCTGGCGGGTGATCGCCGTGCCCAGGGCCACCGGCGCGCGTCTGCCGGGGGCCACGGTGACGGCGTCCTCCCCCTCCGGCAGCGTGCTCGTCGCGACGACGATGGCCAAGGTGGACGGCACGGTGAACCGTATGTGGCGCATCTACCAGAGCACGGGGCTGGGCCTGCTCGCGAGCCTGGCCGTGGCCGGTTGGTTCGCGGTCCGCTCCGGGCTGCGCCCGCTGTCCCGTGTCGAGCAGACCGCCGCCGAGATCGCGGGCGGCGACCTCTCCCGCCGCGTTCCCGAACTCGCCGGTCCGAACACGGAGTTGGGCCGTCTGGCGGCCGCGTTGAACGGCATGCTCGGGCAGTTGGAGGGCGCCTTCGCCGCCCGTGCCGAGTCGGAGGCGCGGATGAGCCGGTTCGTCGCCGACGCCAGCCACGAGTTGCGTACCCCGCTCGCCGGCATCAAGGGGCTGACCGACCTGCACCGTATGGGCGTCCTCGCCGAACGGGCGGAGATCGACGCCACGATGGACCGCATCGCCCGCGAGTCCGAGCGCCTCACCCGGCTCGTCGAGGACATGCTCCAGCTGGCCCGCCTCGACGAACACGCGCTGAAGGCCATGGGAGGCCCTTCCGGTTTCCGTGGGTCCGGCGTTCCGCCGGGCCTCGACCTCGCCCCCACCGACCTGCGTACTCTCGCCGCCGACGCCCTCCACGACGTACGCGCCCTGGACCCGGCCCGCACCGTCACGCTGACCGGCCCGGCCGGCGACGGACCGCCCGCCCCCGCACCGGCCCTCGCCGACGAGGCCCGGCTGCGACAGGTCGTCACCAACCTGGTCGGAAACGCCGTCACGCACACACCGACCGGTACGCCCCTCAGGATCGGCGTCGGTACGGTCGGCGACCACGCCGTCCTGGAGGTCGCCGACCAGGGCCCGGGTCTCACCCCGGAACAGCGCGGCCGTATCTTCGAACGCTTCTACCGCGCCGACACCTCCCGCACCCGCGCCACCGGAGGCGCCGGCCTCGGCCTGTCCATCGTCCACTCCCTGGTCACGGCTCACGCGGGACACGTCGAGGTCGACTCGGCCCCCGGCCGGGGCGCCACCTTCCGGATCCTCCTCCCTCTCCCTCGAACTGATCAGTCGACGCCGACAAGCCCGTCGGGTGCGCCTGGCGTCAGGCTGCGGGCCGGATGAGGCCGGACTCGTAGGCGAAGGCCACCGCCTGGACGCGGGCGCGGGCGCCGATCTTGGCGAGGATGTTGCTGACGTGGCTCTTGACGGTGGTCGGGGCGATGGACAGCCACTCGGCGATCTCGGCGTTGGACCAGCCGGAGGCGACGGCGACGAGGATGTCGCGCTCCCGTCCGGTGAGGGTGTCGAGCCCGGAGGTGCGGGGGAGGGGGCGGACGGTGTGCTGTTGTCGGACGGCTTCGATGAGCGCGCGGGTCAGGCCGGGGGTGAGGGCGGCGTCTCCGGCGGCCACGACACGGACGGCGGCGGTCAGTTCGTCCGTGGCGGCGTTGTTGAGGAGGAATCCGCCGGCTCCGGCGCGCAGGGCTGCGTAGGCGTATGTCTCCTGGCCGGGCGCGGTCAGAACCAGGACGCGGGATGTGAACGCTTCCGCGTCGGCGGGTTCGGGAGTGCGGGCAAGGCGCGGGGGCCGTGCGATGCGCCGGACGGTGTCGATGCTGTCCGGCCTGGACAGGGGGCTGTCCATGAGGACGACGTCAGGGCGGAGCGCGGTGCTCGCGCGGACCGCCTCGTCCCCACCCACGGCTTCCCCGACCACGGTCAGGTCGGGCTCTGCTGTCAGGAGCATGCGCAGCGCGAGGCGTTGGAGGGATTGGTCGTTGACGACGAGAACGGAGACCATGGCCTGTCCTCCCTGTTGGGCGGGGAAACGTCTGCGGCGTCACGTCATCGACGAGACGTGTGGGGGAGTCGCAACCCCATTATGTAAACGAAACTGTTTCGTTCACATAAAGACGTGCCGCAATCCGTTCTCCAGCAGCGCGAACGCGTGTTCCGCGTCGGCCACCGCACCCGCGTAGCGCTCGTCGGCCGGCTCCCCGTACGCCAGGCGTTCGGCGTTGTCCTGCGCCAGCGCCCATTGGACCGCGACGATCTGGACGGCGGCCAGGCGCGCGGTGAGTTCCGGAGTGTCGGCCGTTTCCCGCAGTGCCTGGGCCAGTGCGCGTTCGGCGCCGGTCTTGAACCGTTCCATCCGGGCCACCAGTGAGGGCGCGTCGAGGATCATCCGGTGGAGCCTGCGCACCTGGGGGTGGTCGTTGAGCCCGGTGATCGGGTCCCGCTCGATCAGCCCCTTGAGGAAGTGCTCGCGCACCGCGGTCAGCGGGACGGTGTCGGACGGGCGGTCCCGTACGACGCGTGCGGTTTCGGTCTCGTGGTCGGCGAGGCGGTGCACCACGAGGTCTTCCTTGGTCGGGAAGTAGGCGAAGAGCGTGCGTTTGGACACCTCGGCCGCCTCGGCCACCTGGGCCACCGAGACCTGGTTGAAGCCGTGTTCGAGGAACAGCGTGATCGCCGCGTCGGAGATCGCCGCGTGAGTCCGCTGCTTCTTTCGTTCCCGTAGCCCTGGCTTGCCGTCCACGGCGCTCACCGTAGCAGAAAACTACTCCGAGACGATTTCTGCACCTGGTATACATTTACTCCGAGGTGAGATGTGAGAGACGAGATGACGAGGAGGAGTGAAGGAGTGACGGTGTTGACGGAGAGCACGACTGAGGTCGTCGTCGCGGGTGCCGGCCCGACCGGACTGATGCTGGCGTACGAACTGGCTCTGGCCGGTGTCGAGACGCTGGTGCTGGAGAAGTTGCCCCAGCGCATCGAGCAGGTGAAGGGCGGCGGGATCCAGCCCCGCACCGCTGAACTGCTGGAGTCGCGCGGGCTGCTGGAGCCGTTGCTGCGGCGGGCCATGCCGCGTGATCCGGTCGGCGGGCGCTTCGCGATCCTGCCCGTGCCCTTGGACTGCACCCCTTGGCGAACCGGGCACCCCGTCCCGATCGCGATCGCCCAGTGGGAGATCGAGGAAGTGCTCGAAGAGCGGGCGATCGCCGTCGGCGCGCGGGTGCTGCGCGGCACTGCCGTCTCAGGGGTCGAGCCGGACGACGGGGGCGTGGTCGTGACGGCGGACGGTCTGCGGGTGCGGGCTCGCTACCTGGCGGCGTGCGACGGCGGCCACAGTACGGTGCGGAAACTGCTCGGACTGCCGTTTCCCGGTAGGTCCGGGACCCATCAGGGGGTGTTGGCCGACATCCGCCTGTCCGCCGTGTCGTCGCTGGTGCCGCAGCAGACGCAGCGGATGGGGCAGGCAGGGCAGGCGGGGCAGATGGTCAGTCTGACTCGTCATGCGGGTGGTTACTGGGCGATGCTGGTCCCTCTCGGTGGAGACCGGTACCGGTTCACCTTCGGGCGCGCGGAGCAGGTGGACTCCACCACTCGCGACACCCCCGTCACCTCCGACGAGATCGCTGCCGCGCTGCAGGCCGTGTACGGCCATGAGACCGTCCTCGGTGCCGTGGACAGCTCCTCCCGGTTCGCCGACGCCACGCGACAACTGGAGCACTACCGCGCGGGCCGTGTCCTGTTCGCCGGAGACGCCGCGCACATCCACGCGCCGCTGGGCGGCCAGGGTCTCAACCTCGGCATACAGGACGCGTTCAACCTCGGTTGGAAACTGGCCGCGGCCGTCCAGGGCCGGGCGCCGAGCGGCTTGCTGGACAGCTATCACGCCGAACGGCATCCGGTCGGAGTCCAGGTCCTGCATCACACGTCGGCCCAGCGGGTCCTGGCGGGTCCGAACCCGAGCGAGGACGTGGCCGCCCTGCGCGACATCTTCATCGACCTGCTGCGCCTGCCCGACACCAACCGCCACATCGCGGGACTGGTGTCCGGCCTCTCGTTGCGCTACGAACTGTCCGGGGAGCACCCGCTCACCGGGCAACGCGTGCCGGACACCGACCTGGTCACCGAAGCCGGGCCCACCCGGCTGTCGGCGCTGTTCGGCTCGGGGCACGCCGTCCTGCTCGACCTGGCCGGAACCGTCCCGGCCGACCTCCGGCTCCCGCCACGGGTCGACCTCGTCCGCGCCACCTGCGCCGACGGTGTGGGCGCCGCCGCACTGCTCATCCGTCCCGACGGCTACGTCTGCTGGGCCTCGGACAGCTCCGCCGTCTCCGGCGACACCGTGCTCGACGCGCTCGCCGACCTCGTAGCTCCTGTGTCGCGGTAACCCCTTTATCGCATGTCCAGCGGTGCGCACCAGTGGATCGCAACTGTCACTGGAAGTTTTTACTGACGCGTAACTTCCAACTTCACCTACTCGCCCGTAACTTGACGAGTGAACAGCATCCTCGTGATCCGGATCACAGGGCGTATGTCGTCGCAACTCCCTTGAGCCGCAAGGAGATCACTCGATGCTGCCCTGGAAGCGAGTGCTCAGACCGCTGGCCGCGCTGCTGCTGGCCTCCGCCGCCACCCTCGTCCCCGCCGCCACGGCCGAGGCGGCCGCCGCCCCGAGCCGTGGCTGGAACGACTACTCCTGCAAACCCTCCGCAGCCCACCCCCGTCCCGTCGTCCTCGTCCACGGAACGTTCGCGAACTCCGTCGACAACTGGCTCGCGCTCGCCCCCTACCTGGTGAACCGCGGCTACTGCGTCTACTCCCTCGACTACGGGCAACTGCCCGGCGTCCCGCTCCTGGGCGGCCTCGGTCCCATCGACAAGTCGGCGGAGCAACTCGACGCCTTCGTCGACAAGGTGCTCGCCGCGACGGGGGCACCCAAGGCCGACCTCGTCGGTCACTCGCAGGGCGGCATGATGCCTCGCTACTACCTCAAGTTCCTCGGCGGAGCGGCGGAGGTGAACGCCCTCGTCGGCATCGCGCCCAGCAGCCACGGCACGAACCTGGGCGGCCTCACCGAACTGCTCGACTACTTCCCCGGCGCCGAGGACCTCCTCTCCACCGCGACGCCCGCGCTCGCGGACCAGATCACCGGCTCCGCCTTCCTCACCAAGCTCAACGCGGGCGGCGACACCGTGCCCGGCGTCAAGTACACGGTCATCGCCACCAAGTACGACGAGGTGGTGACGCCGTACCGGTCGCAGTTCCTCGACGGACCGAACGTGCGCAACGTCGTGATCCAGGACCTGTGCGCGTCCGACCTCTCCGAGCACGCCGCGATCGGGCTTCTCGACCGCATCGCGTTCCACGAGGTGACCAACGCCCTGGACCCGGCCAACGCCACACCGACGACATGCCTTTCGGTGCTGGGCTGACACGTGTGCACGGTGTTTCTCCGGGTTCTGTGTTTCTCCGGGTTCTGTCCGGCCTGAGCCGCCGGACAGAACCCGGAATCCGAACCGGTTCGGGCCGTGGGGTGAATCCCGTGGGGGCGATCTGAAACTAGCCCCAAGGAACCGCGAAATCGCCTGCTGGGGGCGGGTGAGGGAGATCCTTATGCTCGCCTTAAGGAAGTGCTCAGGCTGCGCTCAGGTAGGTAGCGTGCCCGGTATGAACGACGAGGGGATCCGGCAGGCCGTCGCCGCCGACGTCGCCGCCGTGAAGGCCGTGACCGACGCCGCGTTCACGCCGTACGTCGAGCGCATCGGGGTGACCCCCGTGCCCATGGGGGCGGACCACGCGGCGAACGTGGCCGCGGGGCGGGTGTTCGTCACGGGAGATCCCGTGATCGGTCTCGTGGTCGTCGAGGCGCACGAGGACCATCTGTTCCTCGACAGCGTCGCCGTCCACCCCGACGCGCACGGACGGGGCGTGGGGCGACGGCTGCTGGAGTTCGTGGACGCCCACGCGCGCGTGCTCGGCCTGTCCGAGGTCAGGCTCTACACGAACGCGCTGATGTGGGAGAACCAGAAGATCTACCCGAGGTTCGGGTACGAGGTCGTGGAGCGTCGCGCGGACGGGCCGTACGACCGGATCCACTACCGCAAGCGGCTGGACTGACGGGCGGCTGGACCGACTGGCGGCTGCTCAGCCGTCCGGCCACCAGGTGCGAGCGATGTCCTTCCGCACCTCGGGGCGCCCTGCCGGGCGCTCGTCGGCCTCGTCCCGCACACGGCGGGAGTCGGTCTTCTTCAGGGGCTTCTGCACGGTCATACGGCGCATGGCTGCCTCCTTGTGCCTACCGGTTTCCGCGTTCGTCGTTCGTGCGGAGGTAGACCCTTTCCGGGAGGGTTCCTCATCGGCCCGGGTCTGTCAGTGGTGGCTGTCACGATTCGGTTGTCAGTGGCGCGTGTCACTCTTGCGGAATGACTACGAACAGTGACAGCGGGATGCCCGAGAGTCCGCCGGGCGTCGACTGGGACGCCGAGGCCGTCACCTTCGACGACGAGCCGGACCACGGCCTGCGCGACCCCGAGGTGCGGCGGGCCTGGGCCGAGCGGCTGGGTGCCTGGCTGCCCGCGCTCCCGTCCGACGTGCTGGATCTCGGCTGCGGGACGGGCAGTCTGTCGCTCCTCGCCGCGGAGCGGGGACACCGGGTGACGGGAGTCGACCTCTCGCCGGCGATGGTCGACCTGGCCCGCGCCAAACTCGCCGGCCGGGCCGCAGTGTTCCTCGTCGGGGACGCGGCGGCGCCCCCGGTGGGGGAGGAGCGGTTCGACGTCGTCCTGGTCCGCCATGTGCTGTGGGCGCTGCCGGACCCGGAGCGCGTGCTGCGGGGATGGTCGGGGCTGCTGCGTCCCGGAGGGCGGCTGGTGCTGGTCGAAGGGGTGTGGGGGACGGTCAGCCCGGTCGGCATACCGGCGCGGCGGTTGACCGGACTGCTCGCGCCTCTCGCCGGGGACATACGCGTGGAGACGCTCTCGGACGACGCCCGGCTGTGGGGGCGGGAGGTGGAGGACGAGCGGTACGCGGTGGTGGCTCGGCCGTCACTCCAGTAGCGCCTCGAAACCGCCCTCGCGGGCCAGAGCCTCCAGCTCGTCCAGGGCGGCCGCGGCGGCGGACGCCGCCTCCGGGTCCGTCCGAGTCAGACCGCTCGCCGCGAACTCGTCCTCGTCCAGGCGCAGTACGGTGCTGCCGTCGGCGGAGCGCCACAGGTCCAGGTCGAGGTCCTCGACGAGGAGTTCGGTGCCGGAGGGGGCGGCCGGGACGGTGGCTGAGACGGTGGCCGGGCGGGTGATGTCGCAGTACCAGCCCTTGAGCGTGCCCGCGCTGTCGCGGACCTCCTTGACGGCGTACCAGCGGTCGCGCCAGTAGTGCTCGGTGAAGACGTCGCCCGGCTCGAAGCGTACGAAGCCGAAGTCCCGGACTCCGTCACCCGCCCAGGGGGCGCGTACGGTGACGCGGGTGCCGTCGTCGTGGAGCAGCTCGGCGGGGTAGCGGATCTTCGTGCGCCCGGCCTTGACCAGGACGACGTCCAGGACCTGGTTCCGGCGGCCTGTCGCCCGGTTCGGACAGCCCGTCGCCCGGTTCCGGCCGTCCGTCGTGTCAGCCGACGTCGCGGACATAGCGCACCTCCTTCGCGCACACCTCGTAGCCGAGCCATGTGTTGATCGCCAGCATGGGCCCGTTGGCCGCGTCATTGCCGGTGAACGCCTCCGTGCAGCCCGCCGCGCGGGCGCGGTGCAGCGAGGCGTTCTTGGCGAGCTTGGCCAGGCCCCGGCCGCGGAAGGCCCGCGCGGTGCCCGTCATGGCGGTGAAGTAGCGGCCCAGGCCGTCGGTGCGGACCGAGGTGGACGCGGCGGGGGTGCCGTCCACCACGGCCACCGTGGTCAGCTCGTGGTCCAGGAGAGGGTGGTGCCAGGTGTCGCGGAGCCACTGCTCGTAGTCGTCGAGCTCCGCGTCGATGTCGCTGGGCTCGTCCGCCGTCGTCTCCGCGTGCAGCGCGAACAGCGGGCGCGGGTCGTCGGCGAAGTCCGCGGCGGCGCGCAGTTCGACGCCGGGGGGTGGCGCGGCGAGCGGAGGGAGGGTGGCGTGCGCCAGGTCGAGGCGGAGGAAGCGGGCCGAGCGGCTCGCGCGGTAACCGCGCCGCTCGGCGAAGGCGCGGTTGTCCGGGGTGTCCAGGACCCAGCAGAACAGTGCCGTCGCGCCCAGCTCGGTCAGCCGCTCCTCGGCGGTGCGGGCCAGCAGGGTGCCCGCGCCGCGGCCTTCGCGCTTCGGGTGCACGTACACGTTCAGATAGCCCTGGCCCGGCACCGGGCTGTCGTGGGCGAGCCCCAACTGCACCGTGCCGATCAGCTCGCCGTCCTCGTCGGCGACGAGAGGGCGGTAGTGGGCGTCGGGGTGTGCCTGGGCGACGTCGTGGAGGACGGACTCGGCGGTGGAGATCAGGACGGGCAGGGCCAGCCGCCGTACCTCGGCGAAGGCAGGGGCGTCCTCGGGGCGGAAGTCGCGCACGATCACTGTCATGTGATCGCACGCTACGGGGCGGGTACGGGCGGATGCCTCCGATTTTCCGGCGGGTACGGGGTGATCGGTCCGGGCGGGTGCGGGACAATCGGTCCGTGACCTTGAAGATCCGTATCACCGAGGGGACCGCGCCCTACGAGCAGGTACGCGCGCAGATCTCCGACCAGGCCCGTTCCGGGACGTTGCCGGTCGGCTACCGGCTCCCCACCGTGCGGGGGCTCGCCGAGCAGCTCGGGCTGGCCGCCAACACCGTGGCCAAGGCCTACCGTGCGCTGGAGACGGACGGGGTGATCGAGACGCGGGGGCGCAACGGAACGTTTGTCGCTGCCGCGGGCTCGGCGGCTGAGCGGGAGGGGGCTGCGGCGGCACAGGTGTATGCGGAGCGGGTGCGGAGGCTGGGGCTGAGCGAGTTGGATGCGATGGATGCTGTTCGGGATGCGTTGCGGGCGGCTTACGGGGGGTAGGGG
>NZ_VJZC01000321.1 GCF_009377185.1 Streptomyces spongiae | reverse complement strand
GCCCCTTTCAGGGGCGCCCCCACCCCTTACGGAGCCACCCTCCGCCCGTACACCTCGACCAGTCCCGTGAGCGAGTCCGCGAGGTATGCCTCCAGCAGCTTCTCCGCCTCGTCGCGTTCGCCCGACTCCAGGGTCCGCAGGATCTGCTGGTTGCGTGCCAGGTACGGCTCGTGGAGGCGGCGTGGGTCGTCCACCACGTGGAAGGCCAGGCGGAGTTCGGCGAAGACGCTGCGCATCAGTTCGTCGGTGCGCTCGCTGCCGGCGAGGGCGACCAGCTCCCGGTGGAAGTGGATGTTGGCGGTGGACACGCCTTTCCAGTCACCTTCGCGCGCCGCCCTCTGCCCGTCCGCGACGGCCTTGGCAGGCCCGTCCACGGCGTACGGCGGCGCGCCGAGACCGCGGACGACGGCGCACTCGACGATGCTCCGGACGCGGTAGATGTCCTCGACGTCCTCGACGGTCAGCACCCGGACGAAGACGCCGCGGTTGAGCTCGTGCACCAGCAGGCGTTCGTGGGTGAGCAGGCGGAACGCCTCGCGGAGCGTGTTGCGGGAGACGCCGAGCGCGCCGCCGATGCTGTCCTCGGACAGTCGGGTCCCGGGCGGGAAGAAGCCCTCGGCGATCCGGCTCCGGAGGATGTCCGAGACCCGTTCGGCGGTGCTGGTGCGGCCCAACAACGCGCGGTCTTCAGCCAGTCCCGTCAGTTCTGCCATGCCTCGAATTCAATCGCAGATACAAGAACGAAACAACATAGGTATTGAAGGATCGTTCAACGATCCCCTACCTTGCTGGGAACGCAAGGCAACTGCCCGTCTCCTCACGCACCCTCCGTCCCTCATTGCGAGGTGCCCATGAGCACGACTCCTCCCTCTCCCTCCCCCTCTCAGGCCGTGACCGGCGAAACCCACCCGAAAGCGGACGAAACCGGCGCCGATGACGGCGCGTTCGCCTGGCTGCGGGCCCTCGGTCCGCGCGGCCGCCGTGCCTTCGCGGGCGCGTTCGGCGGCTACGCCCTCGACTCGTACGACTACTTCACGCTGCCGCTGAGCATGGTGGCGCTCGCGGCCTACTTCGGCCTGGACAGCGGCCAGACGGGCCTGTTCACCACGGTCACGCTGGTCGTCTCCGCGATCGGCGGAGCGGCAGCGGGCGTGCTCGCGGACCGGATCGGGCGCGTCAAGGCGCTGATGATCACCGTGATCACGTACGCCGTCTTCACCGTGGCCTGCGGCTTCGCGCCCAACTACGAGACCCTCCTGGTCTTCCGGGCCCTCCAGGGGCTCGGCTTCGGCGGTGAGTGGGCGGTCGGCGCGATCCTGGTCGCCGAGTACGCGAGCGCGAAGCACCGGGGGCGGACGCTCGGCGCGATCCAGAGTTCCTGGGCCGTCGGCTGGGGGCTGGCGGTCATCGTCTACACGCTGGTGTTCCAGTTCCTCGACGAGGACGTCGCCTGGCGCGTGATGTTCTGGACCGGCGCGCTGCCCGCGCTGCTCGTCGTGTGGGTGCGGCGCCAGGTCAAGGACGCCCCCGAGGCGAAGGCCGCGCGCGAGAGGAGCAGCGAGAAGGGCTCGTTCAAGGCGATCTTCAAGCCGGGTACGGCCGCGGATCCAGGACTGCTGCGCACCACGGTCTTCGCCGTGCTGCTGTCCACCGGTGTCCAGGGCGGCTACTACACGCTGGCCACCTGGGTGCCCACGTACCTGAAGAGCGAGCGGGAACTGTCCGTCGTCGGCACCGGCGGCTACCTGACGTTCCTGATCTCCGGTGCCTTCATCGGCTACCTCACGGGCGGCTACCTCACCGACAGGCTGGGCCGCCGGCGGAACATCTGGCTCTTCGCGGTCCTGTCGGCGCTGTGCATCCTGGCGTACGCGAACATCCCCAGCGGCGCCAACACCCTGCTTCTGGTGCTCGGTTTCCCGCTCGGGTTCTGTATGTCGGCGATCTTCAGCGGATTCGGGTCGTTCCTGAGCGAGCTGTACCCGTCGGCCGTGCGCGGTACGGGGCAGGGCTTCACGTACAACACCGGCCGCGCCGTGGGCGCCGTCTTCCCCACCACGGTGGGCTTCCTGGCCGACAGCTGGGGTGTGGGCGGCGCGCTGGTCTTCGGCGCGATCGGTTACGGCCTGGCGGCGATCGCGCTGCTGGGACTGCCGGAGACGCGTGGAAAGGAACTCGTGTGAACCGCGCGACCACCGCCCAGGACAGCCCCTTGACCCTCGTCGACGAGCACGCGCACGCGTGGAGCCCGAAAGCCGCCCGGGCCCGCTTCCGGGAAGGGCTCGCGGGCCCGACAGCCGGCGTCGCGGCGGGCCACACCCAGGTCAACCTGATTTCGGTGCCGGCCGACTGGGCGTACGACATGCTGCTGTTCTGCACGCGCAACCCGAAGCCGTGTCCGGTCCTCGACGTCACGGACGCCGGCTCCTGGACCACTGTCCTCGCGGACGGGGCGGATCTGCGCACCGATCTGCCGCGCTACCGGGTGTGGCAGGACGGCGAACTGGTGGACGAGCCCACGGACGTGCGCGCGCACTGGCGGGACGACCTGGTGTCCTTCCTGATCGGTTGCAGTTTCACCTTCGAGCGGGCGCTCTCCGAGGCGGGCGTCCCCATCCGCCACATCGAGCAGGGCCGCAACGTCCCGATGTACGTGACCAACCGCCAGTGCCGGCCGGCTGGGCGGCTGCACGGCCCGCTGGTGGTGTCCATGCGGCCGGTGCCGCCGAAGCACCTGGCGGCCGCCCTGCGCGAGAGCGGCCTGCTCCCGGCGGTGCACGGCAGCCCCGTACACTGCGGCGATCCCTCGGCGCTGGGCATCGACGACCTCGGCCGCCCCGACTTCGGCGACCCGGTGGACGCCGAACCGGACGACATCCCGGTGTTCTGGGCCTGCGGAGTGACTCCGCAGGCCGCGGTGATGGCATCCCGCCCGCCGTTCGCCATCACCCACGCACCGGGCCAGATGTTCCTGACCGACGCCCGCGACGAGCAGTACCGCGTGGCCTGAGAAGGAGACACGGAACAGGAGTTGCGCAGATCCATGACCTCGATCGACCTGAACGCCGACCTCGGCGAGGGCTTCGGCCGCTGGCGTCTCACCGACGACGAAGGGCTTCTGTCCGTCGTCACCAGTGCCAACGTGGCGTGTGGCTTCCACGCCGGGGACGCGGTCACCATGCGGCGGGTGTGCACGCTCGCGGCCGAGCGCGGCGTACGGATCGGCGCGCAGGTCTCGTACCGCGACCTGGCCGGGTTCGGGCGGCGCGCCATGAACGTGCCGCCCGCCGAGCTGGCGGCCGAAGTGGCCTACCAGATCGGCGCGTTGGAGGTCTTCGCGCGTGCGGCGGGGGCCCGTGTGGCGTACGTGAAACCGCACGGCGCGCTCTACAACCGCGTCGTGCACGACGAGGAGCAGGCCGGAGCGGTCGTCGAGGGCGTACGGCTCGCGGACGTCACGCTGCCCGTGCTCGGGCTGCCCGGCTCGCGTTTCCTCAAGCTGGCCGAGCGGGCCGGGCTGCCGGTGGTCACCGAGGCGTTCGCGGACCGTGCGTACACCGACGAGGGCACGCTGGTGCCGCGCGGCCAGGACGGCGCCGTGATCACCGACACGGACGAGGTGGTCGAGCGGTCGGTGGGCCTGGCGCGCGACGGGGCGGTCACGTCCCTCACCGGGGAGCGCGTCCTGGTCCGCGCCCGCTCGCTGTGCCTGCACGGCGACACCCCGGGCGCGGTGGAGCTCGCCCGCAAGGTCCGGGGCGAGCTGGAGTCCTCGGGTGTCCGCGTGGAGGCGTTCGTATGAGGACGCTGCCGGTCGGGGACCGCGCGCTCCTGATCGAGGTGGGGACCGGCGACGAGGCGCAGGCCCTGCACGCCGAACTGCTGCGCCGCCGCGCCGCGGGCGACCTGGCGGTGGCCGAGATCGTCCCGGCGGCCCGCACGGTCCTCCTGGACGGCGTGGACGCCCCGTCCCGCCTCGCCGAGCGGCTCGCCTCCTGGGAGGTGCCGCCCGTGCCCCCGCGCGCGGAGGACGTGGTCGAGATCCCCGTGCGCTACGACGGCCCCGACCTCGCGGACGTCGCCGCGCACTGGGACATGGATGAGGCCGGGGTCGTCCGCACCCATTCCGCGGCCGAGTTCCGGGTCGCCTTCTGCGGGTTCGCCCCGGGCTTCGGCTACCTCACGGGTCTGCCCCGCCAGGTGCCGCGCCGGGCCACCCCGAGGACGGCCGTGCCCGCGGGCTCGGTCGCGCTGGCCGGCCCGTACACGGGCGTGTACCCGCGCTCCTCCCCCGGCGGCTGGCAGCTGATCGGCACGACGGACGCGGTGCTGTGGGACCACGCGCGCGTGCCGGCCGCTCTGCTGTCACCGGGTACGCGCGTGCGTTTCGTCCCGGTGGGGGCGCCGTGACCGATCGCGCCCTCGCCGTCGTACGCGCCGGAGCCCTCACCACCGTCCAGGACCTGGGGCGGCCCGGTCACGCCCACCTGGGCGTGCCGCGCTCGGGAGCGCTGGACGCGCCCGCGGCCGCGCTGGTCAACCGGCTCGTGGGCAACTCCCCGGAGGCGGCCGTCCTGGAGACCACGCTCAACGGATGTGCCGTACGGACGCGTTCGACACTCACCGTGGCCGTTGGGGGCGCCCCCTGCGCGGTCACCGTGGACGGGCGCCCGGCGCCCTGGGGAGCCGCACTGCGGGTCCCTGGAGGGGCTCTGCTCGACATCGGGCCCGCCCGCTCGGGGGTACGCAGCTATCTGGCCGTCTCCGGTGGCGTGGCCGTGGAGCCGGTGCTGGGCAGCCGCTCGACGGACCTGCTGTCGGGACTGGGACCCGCTCCGCTGGCCGACGCGACGGTGCTGCCTCTGGGGCCGCCGCCGAGGGCGCACGCGCGCGTGGACGTCGTTCCGCACCCGGCGCCGCCCACCGAGCTCGTCCTGCGGGTGACCCTGGGCCCGCGCGACGACTGGTTCACCACGGCGGCCGTCCGCACCTTCACCACGCGCGCGTACACGGTGTCCACCGCGAGCAACCGCATCGGACTGCGCACGGAGGGCCCCGCACTGGAGCGGGCGGTCCCGGGCGAACTCCCCAGCGAGGGCATGGTCCTGGGCGCTGTGCAGGTCCCGCCGGACGGCCGTCCGGTCGTGTTCCTCGCCGACCACCCGACCACTGGCGGCTACCCCGTGATCGCGGTCGTCCACGCGGCGGACCTGCCCGCGACCGCCCAGGCGGCGCCGGGCACCCCGGTGCGCTTCGTCGCCGTACGCCGGAGGGGCTGAGGCACCCCGGAGGGGCCGGATCCCACGCAGGCGCCCGGTCACGCCGCCTCCGTGCGCTCCCTCACCGTCAGCGCGGCAAGGGCCGACGCCACCGCGTGGGAGGCGCTGAGGTCCAGCCTGCCACTGGTGCCGCGGGCCTTGTGGCGGATCTCGGCCGCGGCGAGGGTGAGGAGCTGCGGCAGGAGGTCGGTGCACCGCCGGGCGACCCAGCCGGTGCCCTTCGTGGCCAGCCACCACAGACTGGCCGACCGGGTGGGCACGGGGAACTCGGGCTCGGCGGACGGTCCGGCCCCGGTGGCGAGGCCCGCTTCGGCGAGCAGCGCGTGGAAGCGGAGGGCGAGCTGCCGGTGCCCTCGCTCGCCGGGGTGCAGCCGGTCCGCGCTCCACATGGCGCGGTCCGTGAGCCACTCACCTTCGGAGGCGTGCAGATGAACCGCTTCGTACCGCTCGGACAGGGCGTGGACCACGGTGTTGACCGCGCGCTGCCGCCGGGCGAGCGGACGGGCGAGGGTGCCGGGCAGGCCGAGCATCGCCCCGGGGTCGGGCAGGCAGGCGGTGAGCAGGATGGCGCCCTGGGCGCGGAAGGCCCCGTAGACCTCGTCGAGGCGGGCGGCGACGGCGTGGATGTCGAACGTGCAGCGCAAGGTGTCGTTGACGCCGATGACGACGGAGACCACGCCCGGTCGCAGGGCCAGCGCGGCGGGGGTCTGCCGCTCCAGGACGTCACGCGTCTGGGAGCCGCTGACCGCGAGATTGGTAAAGTCCACGGCCGGGCCGAGCCCGTCGGCGAGGAGGGCGGCCCAGCCGCGCCAGCCGTCCCCGACGGGGTCCCCGATGCCCTCGGTCAGCGAGTCGCCGAGGGCCACGAACCGCAGGGGTCTCATCCGACGCCCTCCCGGACGGGGTCGGCTCCCTCACGAAGGGGACGCCGTACGGCCGCGTCGTGGGCCGCGAGGAACGCCTCCACCGCGGTCGTCCATCCGAAGCACTCCGCACGCGCGCGTGCCGCCTCCCTGCGCTCCTGCTCCGGGCGCGCGAGGAACAACTCCACGGCGTCGGCGAACGACTCCCCGTTGTCGGCAGCCGTGGCCCCGGCCGACCCGACGACCTCCGAGAGCGCGGACGAGGCGCTGGCCACCACGGGCGTGCCGCAGGCCATCGCCTCCAGCGCGGCGAGCCCGAACGTCTCCGCGGGCCCGGGAGCCAGGCACACGTCGGCGGAGGCCTGCAGGGCGCCCAGCATCTCCCGGTCGGCCACGTGCCCCAGGAAGGTCACCGGGAGCCCCTGCGCCTGCTGTTCCAGGCGGCCCCGCAACGGCCCGTCCCCGGCGACGACCAGGACCGCCCGCTTCCCTCGCCGCAGCAGCGCCTCCAGCGTTTCGAGCGCCGTGACGGGCCGCTTCTCGACGGACAGCCGGGAGCACATCACCAGCAGCACGTCCCCCGTGCCCGCGTGCCGGGCCCGCAGCCCCGGGTCCTGCAACGAGGGGTGCCGCCCCACCAGGTCGACGCCGAGCGGGGCCCGTACGACGTTGCGCGCCCCGATCCGCACGAACTCGCGCTCGGCGAACTCGGTGGTGCACACGATCTTCGAGTAGGTGTGGGCCGTACGGACGTTGAGGGCGTCGGAGGCACGCCGGGCCATGCCCTCGGACAGCCCCCAGGTCCGCATCACCCCGTCGGCGGTCTCGTGGGAGACCATCACGGCGGGCACCCGGGCCCGTCGTGCCCACTTGCCGGTCCACCGCAGGGTCGTCCGGTCGGAGACCTCCAGGCGGTCCGGCACGAGCGACTCCAGGAGCCCTGCCACGCGCCGTTTGTCCGCGAGGACGCGGTAGCCGCCGGTGCCGGGCAGCGACGGCCCCGGCAGGGTGATGACGCGTCCCTGCTCGGTCTCGCGGTCGGTGTGGCGCTCGCCGGGGACGATGAGGACGGGGTCGTGCCCGGCCTCCTTGAACCCCTTGCCGAGTTCGCGCAGCGCGGTGCGCAGGCCGCCCGAGGCGGGAGCGACGAAGTTCGCCAGCCGGACGATGCGCAGCGACTCGCTCATGCCGCCACCGCCGTCCGCGCGGACAGCACGTCGGCGTAGTGCCCGATCAGCTGGTCACCGACGGCCTCCCAGGTGCGGCCCTCGACCATCGCCCGCGCCGCCGCGCCGTACTCGGCCCGCAGCACGGGGTCGGCGACCAGGACCTCCACGGCGTCCCGCACGGCGGCCGCGTCGCGCGGCGGGACCAGCAGGCCCGTCCGCCCGTGCGCCACCAGGTCCAGCGGGCCGCCGGCGGCGGGCGCGACGACGGGCACCCCACTCGCCATGGCCTCCTGGACGGTCTGGCAGAAGGTCTCGAAGGGACCGGTGTGCGCGAAGACGTCCAGGGAGGCGAAGATCCGGGCGAGGTCGTGACCGGTACGGCGGCCGAGGAAGGCGGCACCGGGCAGGGTCTCGCGCAGGCCGGGCTCGCTGGGGCCGTCGCCCACGACGACGACCCGGACGCCGTCGAGGCCGCAGACCCCGGCCAGCAGCTCCACCTGCTTCTCGGGGGCGAGCCGGCCGACGTAGCCGACGATCAGCTCGCCGTTCGGCGCCAGTTCGCGGCGCAGGGCCTCGTCGCGGTGGTCGGGGCGGAAGCGGACGGTGTCCACGCCGCGCGGCCACAGCTTGACCCGGGGTACACCGTGCGACTCCAGGTCGTTCAGGGCCACGCTGGACGGGGCGAGCGTGAGGTTCGCGGCGGTGTGCACGGAGCGGATACGCCGCCAGGCGGCGTTCTCGCCCGCGTGCACGTAGGTGCGGGCGTATCCCGCGAGGTCGGTCTGGTAGACGGCCACGGCGGGGATGCCGAGCCGGGCGGCGGCGGCCATGCCGCGTACGCCGAGGACGAAGGGGCTGGCCAGGTGGACGAGGTCGGCGCGGTGCTCGGTGATGGCCGCGGCGACGCGTCGGCTGGGGAGGGCGACGCGGACCTGGGGGTAGCCCGGGAGCGGAAGGGACGGGACGCGGACGACGGGGCACGGCGCCTGGGCGTCGGCCTCGGTACCAGCGGCGGTGGCCGGGGCCACGACGAGCGGGGCGTGACCGCGCGCGGCGAGGTGCCTGGCGGTCTGCAGGGCGCAGTGGGCCACGCCGTTCACATCGGGGGGAAAGGACTCGGTCACGATGACGACACGCATACCCGTGTTGTCCTCGTGCTGGACGTGGCCGCGTCAACGTGGATCTGTCCGGGCGGGGAACGACGCGTGAGCGTTGTGCACCGCTCCCGCCCGGCTCCACATGTCTTTCTCCCAGGTCACCAGCCGTTCATTCAGTTGTTCAATCGTTCATGCGGTCGTTGTCGTGGTGGGTATTGCCAAGGTTCACCCAGCGAGTCCTCACACCGCTGGGTGTTCACACGGCGGGTGCGTCCGGACCGATCCGGCTGCGTACGGCTGTCTGGACCTCGGCCTCCTCGGCGGGGTCGGCGGCGAGCCGGCGGAGCTGTTCGACGACGCGTGCGTCCCCGGTCTCCGCGTGCCGGGCGGCGATCTCGCGGGTGGACTCCTCGCAGTCCCACAGGCACTCGACGGCGAAGCCGGCCGGGAAGGAGGGATCGGTGGCGGCGAGCGCGCGGGCGGCGCGGCCGCGGAGGTGGGAGGAGGCCGTCTCGCGGTAGATGTGGCGCAGGACGGGTGCCGCGCAGACGATGCCGAGCCGTCCGGTGCCGTCGACGAGGGTCCACAGGGTGGGCGCGTCGGGTCCCTCGCCGCGCACGGCCTCGCGGAGCGCGGCCAGGACCAGGTCACTGTCCTTGGTGCCGCCCCTGCACGCGAGGGTGCGTCCGGCGGCGGCTCCGAGCACGTCGGGGCGGTGCGCCCAGCGGCGCGCCCGGTCGATGGCCGCGACGCTGCGCATCCGTTCGAAGGCGTCGACGGCGGCGTCCACGACGGCCGCCGAACCGTCCGCCACGGCGCCCTCGATCAGGTCGAGGACGTCGGGATCATTGCTGTCGGCGAGGTAGCGCAGGGCGGTGCAGCGGGCGCCGTCGCTGCCGGTGCGGGACGCTTCGACGATCTCGGCACGGTCCTCGGGCCCCGCGACGGCCGAGAGACAGCGGGCGGCCGGCACATGGAGCACGGCACCGCGCTCGAGGCCCTGCTGGGCCCACTCGAAGACAGCCTGCACGCTCCACCCCGGACGGGGCCCCGATGGTCGCATCTGGCGCTGCCACCGGTCGAAGGACCCGGTTTCGTGGGCGGCACGCACGCGCGTGGCGATCGACGCGCGGGAATCCTCGGCCCACAGCCGCCAGGGCCGCGGCTCGAAGGCGTCACGGACGGCGGCGGCGAGCTCGGCCTCGCCCTCGGGATCGGTGGCGAAGCGCGCCAGCACGGGGGCGGCGAGGGAACGCAGGCCGGCGTCGTCGTCCCTGAGGGCGAGCTCGTCGAGGGCCCAGGCCCAGTTGGTGCCGGATGCGGCATACCTGCGCAACAGGGCGAGCGCATCCCGCCTGCCGTACGAGGCGAGGTGCCCGAGGACCGCGAGGGCGAGCCCGGTGCGTGACTCGCAGGTGTCGAGCACGTCCTCGGCTTCGAAGAGGTGCCGCTCGATCTCGTCCAGCTCGCCGTTCAGGTCAAGGTAGAGACGGGCGTAGTACAGGGAGCGGTTCTCCACCTGCCAGTCGTGGCGGGGGTCGCTCAGCACACAGTGGTTCAGCGCCGCGAGCGCCTCGGCCCGCGGGGCGGTGAGCGCGTGCAACGTACCGTCGCCGCGGCCCCGCTGGAGCAGGCCGAGCAGCGTACCGCTGGGCGCTATGAACGGTTCGAACATGGGAAACAGCCTCACATCAAGCGTCGACGCAACCGGGAATCCGCGTTACCTGGCCGCGTGACAACACGTCGGAGCGCCCGCCGTCTCTTGCTTGCTGAAGACCATCTTCCTCTGCCTCTCGTCGGTGGCCCATGCGGACCGCATCACGGCCCACGCGGTGCGGCAACACCTGCCCAGCCATCGTGTCCGTGAATCACGACGTCATGATGACTCGCGGGTTCTTCCTGCCGCGACCGAAATTTCCGGCGGCCCCGTACCGCCTCCCCCGTCTTCCGTGTTTTACCTGGTCAGAACAGTCGGATCAGTGTGCGCCGAACAGTTCGAGCAGTTGTGTCCTGCCGAACATCCGGGCGGTGTCCACGGCCGAGGGGGTGCCCGCGAGCACGTCGGCGCCGCCCTCCAGGAGGACCTGGATGACCGCCTCCTCGCCTTTGAAAACCGCTCCTGCGAGCGGTGTCTGGCCTCGGTCGTTGACGTGGTCGGCCTCGGCGCCGCGCTCCAGGAGGGCGCGCACCGCCTCGGCGTGGCCGTGGTAGGCGGCGAGCATCACGAGCGAGTCGCCGCGGTCGTTGATGAGGTTGGCCGGAACGCCCGCGTCGACGTACGCCACGAGCGCCTCGGTCTCGCCCCGGCGTGCCAGGTCGAAGATCTTCGTCGCGAGCTCCACGACCTCGGGGTCGGGGGCTTCACTCATGGGCCGGACCGCCTCTCACAGCGAGCGCGTACGAGCCCGGGCGGGCTCCAGGGACAACTTCGGGCGCGTACGACGGCCGATCGGTGCCGCCGTACGAGTGAATCGCCAGAGTACTGGGCTGCGCGCGCACATGACCGGAGCCGCCCGAGGCAAAGTTCACAGGAGCCTCCGTCAGGCGCAGCATCCCGGCTCGGACAACCCCGCGGCCACTCCGCCATTCAGGCGAAATTGCCCCCACTTAACCCATTTACCCCTTTTATCGTATAGATACATCTTGTGACCCTGGAAGAACTCATGGTGACTGTCCCCCTCGACCAGGAGAGCACACATGATTCTGTCCATCTCAGGCGTCGTCCTGCTCGGCACGATCGTCTTCCTCTACTTCCGCAAGGACAATCTCAAGGCCTCGCACGCCATCGTGGCCACGCTGTTCGGCTTCTACCTCGCCAGCACGGGCATCGCCCCGAGCATCGAGGCCGGCGGCGAGAGCCTCGCGAGCCTCCTAGGCGGCATCAAGTTCTGATCCCGCTCCCACCCGTACACACCCCCAGGAG
>NZ_VJZC01000032.1 GCF_009377185.1 Streptomyces spongiae | reverse complement strand
GAGTGGGCGGGGTGGGCAAGTCCACACTGCTGCGCCAGTGGCAGGAGGCGGCCCGGCGCGCGGGTGCGGCCACCGCGGTGGTGGACGAGAACGACGTCCACGGCGTGCAGCAGGCGCTGACGGAGCTGGCCCGGCAGCTGGCCGAGCAGGCGGGGCCGCTGAAGGAGTTCGACAAGGCGGCCGAGCAGTACCGCAGGGAACAGGAGGCGGCCGCCGAACCGGTGCCGGGCCAGAGCGAGGCCTCGGTGTCGAGCCGGGTGGTGACGCAGGCCGCGCTGGGCGGTGTGGCCACAGTGATCCCCGGGGCCGGGGCCGTGACCACGATGGTGAACCCGGACGCGGCGGCCGAGGGGCTGGACCGGCTCCGGGCGGGAGTCCGCGCCAGGGGCCGTCGGGGGCGCGCGGGTGACACGGCCGTGAACCGGGCGTTCGTCTCCGAGCTGGACCGGTTGTCCGGCCGTTACCCGTGGGTGGTGCTGTTCCTCGACACCTGGGAGCAGACCGGACGGTACCTGGACGGCTGGCTGCGGGACCTGCTGGAGGACACCTTCGGTCCGCTTCCGGCCAACGTGATCGTGGTGCTGGCCGGGCGTGACGAGCTCGCGGAACGGGAGTGGGCACCGCTGCGGGCGCTGGTGGCGGACGTACCGCTGGATGTGTTCACCGACGCGGAGACGCGGGCGCTGCTGGCCGTACGAGGGGTGACGGAGCCCGACGTGGTCGAGGCGGTCGTGCAGCTGTCGATGGGGCTGCCGCTGTTCGTGGAACTCATGGCGTTCAACCGGCCCGGAACGGCCGAGGCCGTCGACGCCGACGGGGACTCGGTGGACAGGGCGGTCAAGCGGTTCATGGAGGGGATCAGGGACGACGAGCACCAGCAGTCGGTGCTGGCGTGCGCGCTCGCTCCGCAGCTGAACGAGGACATCTTCGCCGCCGCCGTACCGCCGCGGGCGCGGGGGCTGTGGGGGTGGCTGTGCGAGCAGCCGTTCGTCAGCGGCCGCGGCGACTTCAAGCAGTACCACGCCGTGGTGCGCGCGAGCATGGTGCGGCAGCAGCGCACCCACTCCCCGCAGGGCTGGACCACGGTGCACCTCCAGCTGGCGGGCGCGCACACCGCCTGGCGCACGGACGCCGAACAGGGCGTTCCCGAGGCCAGGCGATGGGGCGACCCCCGCTGGCGCCGGCACCTCCTGGACGAGATGTACCACCGCCTGTGCGCACACCCCGCGGTCCACCTGCCGGCGGCGCTGGAGCAGGCCGTCCACGCCGCCGGACGGGACAACACGGAGGTCCTGCAGCAGTGGAACCACAGTTTCGCGCAGGCGGCCCGCGACACCGCCGATCCCGCTCTCCTGTCCTGGGCCGAGCGGCTCCGGGAAGCCGCCGCCGGCACAGAACCCAACGTCGCTGTCCTGACCGCCCTGCTCACCCACGGCCGGCTGGACACCGCCGCCCGGGCGTGGGCGCACGCCCACCGGGGCTGGCACCTCTATCTCGCCGACCGTGACGACGAAGCCATGACGGAACTCGACCGGGCCGTCTCCCTCGACCCCCGCAACGCCCGGCCCTGGGCCTACCGCGGCGAGGTCCACTCCTGGCACGGCCGTACCGATCAGGCGGTCAGCGACCTGACGACCGCTCTCGACCTCGATCCCACGTACGCCTGGGCGCTCGCCGTACGGGGAGGAGCCCACCGGCAGGCCGGCCGCTTCGACGAGGCCGTCGCCGACCTCACGGCCGCTCTGGACCTCGACCCCACCCTGGCGTGGGCACTCGTCTCCCGTGGAAGAGCCCACCACTCGGCGAGCCGCTTCGACGAGGCGGTCGCCGACTTCACGGCCGCGCTGGTTCTCAACCCCACGTACGCCTGGGCCCTCGCCCAGCGTGGGATCACCCACAGGTCGGCCGACCGGCACGACCAGGCTGTCGCCGATCTCACCGCCGCTCTCGAACTCAACCCGACCTACGCCTGGGCCCTCGCCGAACGCGGGGTGGCCCATCAACAGGCCGGTCGTTACGAAGAGGCCGTCACCGATCTCACCGCCGCCGCCGATCTCGACCCCCCGTACGCCTGGGCGCTCGCCCAGCGGGGAGAAACCCATCGGCTGACCGGCCGTTTCGATGAGGCGGTCGCCGACTTCACGGCCGCTCTCGACATCAATCCTGTCTACGCCTGGGCTCTCGCCCAGCGGGGAGAGGCGCATCGTGAGGCGGGCCGTTTCGACGAGGCGGTCGCGGACTTCACGGCCGCGCTGGCTCTGAAGCCCACTTGGGACTGGGTTCTGGCGTGGCGTGGTCAGGCGCATCGTCAGGCCGGTCGTCTCGATGAGGCGGTCGCCGACCTGTCCGCCGCTGTGGAGCTGGACCCCGCGTACGGCTGGGCTCTCGCCGAGCGGGGAGAGGCGCATCGTCAGGCGGGCCGCTTCGACGAGGCGGTCGCGGACTTCACCGCCGCGCTGGCCCTCGACCCCGTGTACGACTGGGCTCTGCTGCGCCGTGGGGAAGCCCATCGGGAGGCCGGTCGTTTCGATGAGGCGGTCGCGGACTTCACGGCCGTGCTGGAGCTCGACCCCGGTTCGCGCTGGGCCTTGGCCTGGCGTGGTCAGGCCCATCGGCAGGCCGGTCGCCCGGACGTCGCCGTCACCGACCTCACCGCCGCGCTCCACCTCAGCCCCACTTATGTCTGGGCTCTCGTGGAACGGGGGGAAGTCCATCGCCAGGCCGGCCGCCTGGACGAGGCGGTCGCCGATCTCACCGCCGCTCTCGAGCTCGAGCCGACCCGTGCCGGGGCCCTCGGCGCGCGAGGCGCCGCCCGCCGGGAGGCGGGCCAGTACGCGCAGGCACGCGAGGACCTGGAGCAGGCCCTCGTGCACGACCCCGATGATGTCGTCCTCCTGTTCGAGAAGGCCATGCTGGACACGGTGACGTCGGGACTCGCGGCCTGTGTCGAGCAGTGGACCGACCTGATCGCGCGACCGGCCGAGCACGAGGAACTGGACGAGGTGGAGATCAGGTTCCTGGAGCTGTTCCGTGTGCTCCTCCTGGAACGGGACGAGCCCGTCACCGAGGCGACGGAGGCATTCCTCGACCGGGGCCCGGACGCTTCCTTCGTCATGGACCTGCTGCACTACCTGGCCGAACTCTCCGCCATGAACGGCGAACCGGCCGACCGCGCGGAGCAGTGCCGCCGCCTCGTCGTGGCCCGCACCGCGGCCTGAAGCGGCCCCGGCCACGGCCGGACGAAGGAGGAGCGGCCTCGGCGCCCCGCCGACAGCCTTGACGGACGACAGCCTTGACGGACGACAGCCTTCACGGACGACAGCCTTAACGGACGGTTATGGGAGCCGCGATTCCACGGACGCGGCACCCGGGGGCGCCTTACGCTCCCCGCATGCCCCTGAGCCTCACCGTCCTCGGCACCGCGTCCCCGCACCCGAGGCCACGGCGTCCGTGCTCCGGGTATCTGTTGCGCGGCGGGGGAGCCGAGGTGTGGGTGGACGCGGGGTTCGGTACGTTCGCCGAGTTGCAGCGGCACACGGATCCGACACGGCTCACCGCGATCTGGGTCTCCCATCTGCACGCGGACCACAGCGCCGATCTGCTGGCCGCCGCGTACGGGTTCGCGTACGGAGGGCTCAGGCTGCCCGCGCCCATTCCCCTCTACGCGCCGGGCGACTGCGGACCGCGGCTCGCGGCGTTCCTCGGGCGGTCGGACCCGGCCTTCCTGAGCGGTGTGTTCGACTTCCGTCCCCTGTACGACGGACACGCGGTACGGCACTGGAACCTCAACCTCGGCGCGCGTGCCGTCAGCCACGACATCGAGACGTACGGGCTGCGCGCCGAGTGCCAGGGTCGGGTCCTGGCGTACTCCGGGGACAGCGGACCGTGCGACGCGCTCGCCGACCTCTCCGCCGGCGCCGACCTGTTCCTGTGCGAGGCGGACATCGACCGGCATCGCGAAGGCGAACGGCGCGTGCACCTCACCCCCGAGGACGCGGGCGCCTACGCGAAGGGCGCGGGCAGGCTCCTGGTCACCCATGTCGGGCCCACGCTCACCCGCGAGTCGGCGGCCGAGCGGGCCGCCGCGGTCTTCGGCGGACCGACCGAGTGCGCGCGTGAGGGCGGCACCACGGTCGTGTGAGAACCCGGGACGGGAAAGCCCAGTTCCGTAGCCCTGGCCCCGTGCGTCACCCCAACTTCGTTTGTCAGAAGCATTGACGAAACACAGGACCCCTCCTACCTTCAACGCGTCGTACTTCGTACGTCATATATGAGACGCGATATGTGAGATCCGAGAGGCGCGCATGACCTCTGTGCCCACCCCGATCCCGTCCCGCACGCAGTTCGTGCTGGAGGGGATCAAACACCGCATCCTCACCGGGCAGCTGACGCCGGGCCAGGCGCTCGTCGAGACCGAGCTCGCCGCGCAGTTCGGGGTCTCCAAGACGCCCGTGCGCGAGGCGCTGAAGACGCTGGCCGGGACGGGGCTCGTCGTGATGAGCCAGTACAAGGGCGTCACGGTGCGCATGGTGGACGCGGACATGGCACGCGAGGTGTACGACGTACGGCTGCTCCTGGAGCCGGAGGCCCTGCGGCGGGCAGTGCGGCGCGGGGCCTCCCTGGAGGTGGCCCGGGACGCGCTCGCCCGCTCCGACCGGGCGGCGGACACGGCGGAGCGCTCCCTCGCCAACCGGGAGTTCCACCGCGCCCTGTACACGTCCTGCGGCAACCCGCTCCTCGGCCGGATGCTCGACGAGGTACGGGACCAGGCCGCGCTCGTCTCGGCGGTCGCCTGGGCCGCCAACCCCTCCTGGGAGCGGGAGGCCGCCGAGCACCGGGAGATCCTGCGGCTCGCCCTCGGCGGCGACGCCGACGGGGCCGCCGCCGCCCTCCACGCGCACATCGCGTCGTTCGTCCAGCGGGCCTTCCCCGAGGCCCACGAAGAGGAAGGCCATCAATGAGCAGCGTGACGTACGAGACCCAACGGGCGGCCCTGGCCGACGTCGTGGCGATCCCGGTGACACCGTTCGCCGAGGACGGCACCGTCGACCGGGACACCCACCGGGCCCTGCTGCGTCGGCTGCTCGACGGCGGGATCAGGACCCTCACGCCGAACGGCAACACCGGTGAGTTCTACGCGCTGACCCCCGAGGAGCGGAAGCTCGTCACCGAGCTGACCATGGACGAGGCCGGCGACCGGGGGGTCGTCCTCGTCGGGGTCGGGCACGACGTGCCCACCGCCGTGGCCTCCGCCCGGCACGCCCGTGAGGTCGGCGCGCAGATGGTCATGGTCCACCAGCCCGTCCACCCGTACGTGTCGGACGCCGGCTGGGTCGACTACCACCGTGCCGTCGCCGAGGCCGTGCCCGAGCTGGGCGTCGTCCCGTACCTGCGCAACGCGCTGCTGCCGGGCGCCCGGCTCGCCGAACTCGCCGACGCCTGCCCGAACGTCATCGGCGTCAAGTACGCCGTGCCGGACGCCGCCCGGTTCGCCGCCTTCGCGCGGGACGCGGGGCTCGACCGCTTCGTGTGGGTGGCGGGGCTCGCCGAGCCGTACGCGCCCTCGTACTTCTCCGCGGGCGCCACCGGCTTCACCTCGGGGCTGGTGAACGTCGCCCCGGCCGTCTCGCTGAACATGATCGAAGCGCTTCGATCCGGGGACTACCCGGCCGCCATGAAGGTGTGGGAGCAGATCCGCCGCTTCGAGGAACTGCGCGCCGCCAACGGCTCCGCCAACAACGTGACCGTGGTCAAGGAGGCCCTCGCCTCGCTCGGCCTGTGCCGCCGCGACGTCCGGCCGCCGAGCAGGGCGCTGCCCGACGGCGAACGGGCCGAGGTCGCCGCCATCGCCGCCGGGTGGTCCGTATGACGAGCCGGGAGAACCGGACGGAGAAGCGTCCCGAGGAGTACAGAAGCCACCAGTGGTACGGCACGGACGGGCTGCGCTCCTTCAGCCACCGGGCCCGCACCCGCCAGCTCGGCTATCTGCCCGAGGAGCACCTGGGCAAGCCGGTCATCGCGATCCTCAACACCTGGTCCGACATCAACCCCTGTCATGTGCACCTCCGTGATCGCGCGCAGGCGGTCAAGCGGGGCGTGTGGCAGGCCGGCGGCTTCCCGCTGGAGTTCCCGGTGTCGACGCTCAGCGAGACCTTCCAGAAGCCGACCCCGATGCTCTACCGCAACATGCTCGCGATGGAGACCGAGGAACTGCTGCGCTCGTACCCGGTGGACGGGGCCGTGCTGATGGGCGGCTGCGACAAGTCCACGCCCGCGCTGCTCATGGGCGCCGCCTCCGTCGACCTGCCGACCGTGTTCGTGCCCGCCGGGCCCATGCTGCCGGGCCACTGGCGCAACGAGGTCCTCGGCTCCGGCACCGACATGTGGAAGTACTGGGACGACAAGCGCGCCGGGCTCATCGGCGACTGCGAGATGCAAGAGCTGGAGAGCGGACTGGCCCGCTCGCCCGGTCACTGCATGACCATGGGCACGGCCTCCACGCTCACCGCCGCCGCCGAGGCACTCGGGGTCACCGTTCCGGGCGCGTCCAGCATCCCGGCCGTGGACTCCGGGCACGACCGGATGGCCGCTGCCTCCGGCCTCAGGATCGTCGAACTCGTCCGCAGGGACCGGAAGTTGTCCGAGATCCTCACCGCTGACGCCTTCGAGGACGCGGTGACCACCGTCCTAGGACTCGGCGGTTCCACCAACGCGGTCATCCATCTGATCGCCATGGCCGGCCGCGCCGGAGTCCGGCTCACGCTCGACGACTTCGACCGCATCGCGCGCACGGTGCCGGTGCTGGCCAACGTCCGGCCGGGCGGACAGACGTACCTGATGGAGGACTTCCACTTCGCGGGCGGGCTCCCCGGCTTCCTGTCCCGGATCACCGATCTCCTCCACCTGGACCGGCCGACGGTGTCGTACGACACGATGCGCGAGCAGCTCGACGGCGCGCTCGTCCACAACGACGCCGTCATCCGCACCCGTGAGAACCCGGTCGCGAAGGAGGGCGGGGTCGCCGTGCTGCGCGGCAACCTCTGCCCGGACGGCGCGGTCATCAAGCACATCGCCGCCGAGCCGCACCTGCTCAAGCACACCGGTCCCGCGGTCGTCTTCGACGACTACCGGACGATGCAGCGGACCATCAACGACCCGTCCCTGAACATCACCGCCGACAGCGTGCTCGTGCTGCGCAACTCCGGTCCCAAGGGCGGCCCGGGCATGCCCGAGTACGGGATGCTCCCCATCCCCGACCACCTGCTGAAGCAGGGCGTCCGGGACATGGTGCGGATCTCCGACGCCCGCATGAGCGGCACGAGTTACGGCGCGTGTGTGCTGCACATCGCGCCCGAGTCCTACATCGGCGGGCCGCTCGCGCTCGTCCGCACCGGGGACAGCATCACCCTCGACGTCGAGGCGCGCACCCTGCATCTGGGCGTGGACGACGACGAGTTGGAGCGCCGCAGGGCCGCGTGGACCCCGCCGCCCGAGCGGTACGAGCGTGGCTACGGCGCGCTCTACAACGACCAGATCACGCAGGCCGACACCGGCTGCGACTTCGAGTTCCTGGCCCGTCCGGGCAAGGTGGCCGACCCCTACGCGGGCTGAACCCCCAACGGCTGACGCCGCCGTCGCCGCCGTGTGCACCCGAAGAAAGCGCTTCACCTGCACGAAGAGGCACCCGCACGAAGAGGCGCCTGCACGAAGAGGCACCCGCACAAAGAGCACCAAGAGCACCCGCACAAGACCGTACGACGTACTGAACGGAGACCAGTCATGGCCCAAGCCGCAGCCGTGGCGAAACCGCCCACGCCACCCCGGCGGCGTCGCGGATCAGCCACGCCGCGCAGGCTCCCGTACCTGCTGATCGCGCCGGCGGGCCTGCTGATGCTCGGCTTCATCGCCTACCCGGTCATCAGCGTCTTCTACTACAGCCTGCAGAACTACAACCCCACCAAGCCCTGGCGGAACGGTTACGCGGGCTTCGACAACTTCGTCCACGCCTTCACCAAGGACCCCGTCTTCTGGGACACCCTGGTCTTCAGCGCCAAGTGGGTCGTCGTCGAGGTCGGATTACAGCTGCTGTTCGGCCTGGCGCTCGCACTGATCGTCAACCAGAGCTTCGTGGGCCGGGCGCTGAGCCGCGCGATGGTCTTCTCACCGTGGGCCGTCTCCGGTGTGCTCACCTCCGCGATCTGGGTGCTGCTCTACAACTCCCAGACAGGTATCACCCGTTACCTCGCGGACATGGGCATCGGCGAGTACGGCACCAGCTGGCTCTCCGACACCTCGACCGTGTTCCCGGCCGCGATCGTCGCCGACCTCTGGCGCGGTGTGCCCTTCTTCGCGATCCTCATCCTCGCCGACCTCCAGTCCGTCTCGAAGGACCTGTACGAGGCCGCCGAGGTCGACGGCGCCAGCCGCTTCCGGCAGTTCGTCCACATCACACTGCCGCACCTGAAGGACGCGATCATCCTGTCCACGCTGCTGCGCGCGGTGTGGGAGTTCAACAACGTCGACCTGCTCTACACCCTGACCGGCGGCGGACCCGCGGGCGAGACCACGACGCTCCCGCTCTACATCGCCAACACATCCGTCGACGCCCACAACTTCGGCTACGCGTCCGCCCTGACCACGGTCGCGTTCGTGATTCTGCTCTTCTGCTCGATGGTCTATCTGCGGCTGAGCAAGTTCGGAGGCGAGGACAAGTGATCACCAAGGACGCCGAGATCAGCGACGCCCCGGTGGCCCCCGCCCCCGAGGCCGAGGAGCCCCCGCGCCGACCGGGGAAAGCCCGGCGCGCCTGGGACGAGGTACCCCGCTGGCAGATCTACCTGCCCCTCTCGATCTACCTGGTCTTCACGCTCATCCCCTTCTACTGGATCCTGCTCTTCGCCCTGCGCGAGCCCGGCTCCACCTCGCTCGTGCCGTGGCCCATCACGTTCGAGCACTTCGAGAAGGTGTGGACGGAGCGGTCCTTCGGCACCTACTTCCAGAACAGCGTCCTCGTGGGCGTCGCCACCCTCTTCATGACCACGATCGTCGCCCTCGCCGGCGGCTACGCGCTGGCCCGCTTCAACTTCAGGATCAAGCGCGCGTTCATGCTGGCGCTGCTGTGCTCCCAGTTCGTGCCGGGCGCGCTGCTGCTGGTGCCGCTGTTCCAGATCTTCGCCGAGATGCGGATGATCAACTCGCTGGGCAGTGTCATCATCGCCGAGACGGTCTTCCAGCTGCCGCTGTCGATGATCCTGATCAGCGGGTTCATCAAGAACGTGCCGTACTCGCTGGAAGAGGCCGCCTGGGTCGACGGCTGCAACCGGTTCAGCGGCTTCCGGGTGGTCGTGCTGCCACTGCTGCGGCCCGGCCTGATCGCCGTCGGCTCCTTTGCCTTCGTGCACTCCTGGAACCACTTCCTGTTCGCGCTGATGTTCCTCTCCAACCAGGAGAAGCAGACCATCCCCGTCGGCCTGAACACCCTGCTCAGCGCCGACAGCGTCGACCTGGGCGCGCTCGCCGCCGGGGGCATCATCGCCGCCGTACCCGTAGTGATCGTGTTCGCCTTCATCCAGAAGTGGCTGATCACCGGCTTCAGCGCGGGGGCGGTGAAGGGATGAGAAAGCAGCTGCAACTGGCGGTCGTCGTCGGGGCGTTGGGTCTGCTGCTCAGTACCCCCGCCGGGGCCGAGTCCCGCGACATCAGCCGTGACACACTCGCCGCCGACGACGGCTGGGCGGCGGCCGACGGTGGGACCACGGGGGGTTCCACCGCCGACGACGCCCACGTCTTCACCGTACGCAACCGCAGCGAGCTGGTCCGGGCGCTCGACGGAGGCAGCGCCACCCCGAAGATCATCCGGATCGCGGGCACCATCGACGCCAACACCACCGACGACGGCGACAAGCTGGACTGCGACGACTACACGAGTGACGGCTACGACCTGAAGAAGTACCTGGCCGCCTACGACCCGCGCACCTGGGGCTCCGCCAAGCCGAGCGGCCCCCAGGAGGAGGCCAGGCAGGCCTCGGCGGCGCAGCAGGCCGAGCGGGTCGAGCTGGCCGTCGGCTCCAACACCACCATCGTCGGCCTCGGCGACCGGGCCGTCCTCAAGGGCGCGAGCCTCCAGGTCAGGGACGCGGACAACGTGATCATCCGCAACCTCGAACTCCGCGACGCCTACGACTGCTTCCCCGTCTGGCAGCCCAACAACGGCGGCCTCGGCGACTGGAAGACCGCGTACGACACCATCTGGCTGCGCGGCGCGAGCCATGTGTGGGTCGACCACGTCACGCTGTCCGACAAGGGCCACCCCGACGAGGACGAGCCCACCTACTTCGCCCGCAACTACCTGCGCCACGACGGGCTGCTCGACATCACCAACGGGTCCGACCTCGTGACGGTGTCCTGGAGCCGGTTCGCCGACCACGACAAGGCGATGCTCATCGGCAACGGCGACACGGCCACCGGGGACCGCGGCAAGCTGCGCGTCACCCTGCACCACAACGAGTTCGAGGGCGTCGTCCAGCGCGCGCCGCGCGTCCGTTTCGGGCAGGTGCACGTCTACAACAACCGCTACGTCGTTCCTGAAGACGTGCACGACTACCGCTACTCGGTCGGCGTCTCCACGGAGTCCGCCGTCTACGCCGAGAACAACGCCTTCACCGCGCCCGGACACATCGAGGTCGCCGACCTCGTCAAGAGCTGGAACGGCACCGCCCTCCACGCCACCGGCAGCCTCTTCAACGGCTACCCCGTCGACCTGCTGACCATCTACAACGCGTACAACTCCGGCAGCGAACGCGACCTGACCGCCGACGTCGGCTGGACGCCCACGCTGCACGGGGAGATCGACAGCGCCCGGCAGGCGGACCGCGAGGTCGCCCGCGGCGCGGGCGCCGGGAGGATCCGATGACCACTCCGACGGCCCCGAAGGGCTCCTACGACACCCCGCTGCCCGTCGTCCTGGCGGGAGCCCGCGGGCACGGCCGCTGGCACCTGGCCAACATCCGCCGCCTGGCGGACAAGGGGATCGTCCGGCTCGCCGGGGTCTGCGAGCTGACCCCGCTGACCGAGGAGGAGCTGGAGGGCCTGGGCACGCCCGAGCAGTCCCCGGATTTCGGGGCGCTGCTGGACTCGACCGGTGCCGCGATCGCCGTCATCTGCACCCCCATCCCCACCCACACCGACCTCGCGCTCACCGCGGCCGAGCGGGGCGTCCACCTCCTGCTGGAGAAGCCCCCGGCGCCGTCGTACGCCGAGTTCCGCCGTATGGCCGACGGGGTCGCCGAGACCGGGGTGGCCTGCCAGATCGGCTTCCAGTCGCTGGGCTCGCACGCCCTGCCCGCGATCCGCGAGCTGATCGCGGAGGGCGCCCTCGGCGAGGTCACCGGCGTCGGCGGGGCCGGGGCGTGGGCACGCGACGAGGCCTACTACCGGCGGGCGCCCTGGGCGGGCAAGCGGCGACTGAACGGCGTCGACGTCATCGACGGCGCCCTCACCAACCCGCTCGCCCACGCCGTCGCCACCGGACTCGCGCTCGCGGAGGCCACCCGCGCCGAGGACGTCACCGGCATCGAGACCGAGTTGCTGCGCGCCAACGACATCGAGTCCGACGACACCTCCTGCGTGCGGATCACCACGGCCGCCGACGGCCGCGTCACCGTGGCCGCCACGCTGTGCGCCGAGCACCCCGGCGAGCCGTACGTCGTCGTGCACGGCACCAGCGGCCGGATCACCTTCTGGTACAAGCAGGACCGCGTCCTCGTCCAGCGGGCCGGGCACGGGCCCGAGGAGACCGAGTACGGCCGTACCGACCTGCTGGAGAACCTCGTCGACCACCTGGTCGACGGCACTGAACTGCTGGTCACACCCGACGTGACGGGCGCCTTCATGAAGGTCGTCGAAGCGATTCGCCAGGCACCCGACCCGGCCGCGCTGCCGGCCGGAACCTGGCACCTCCTGCCCGACGAGAACCGCCGCGTCGTGCACGGCATCGACGGCCTGGTCGCCTCGGCCGCCGACACCCTCGCCCTCTACTCCGAGCTGGGCGCCCCCTGGGCCCTCCCCACAGCTTCCGCGAAAGAGGTGAGCTCATGACGAACAACGACTCGCTGGTCCTGCGCATCGCGGGCCGACCGGTCGGCCGCTACACCACCCGCCCCGAGCTGCCCACCAGGCTCTCCCCACGCCCCTATCTGCACCCCGTCACCACCCTGTCCGGTACGGCCGTCACCGAACTGAGTCCGGCCGACCATCTGCACCACCTCGGCGTCGGTGTCGCCGTTCCCGACGTCGAGGGGCACAACTTCTGGGGCGGGCGCACCTTCGTCCGCGACCAGGGCCCGACCGAGCTCGACAACCACGGCTCCCAGCGGCACACCGCCTTCCAGCTCCGCGACCCCGACGGCTTCGTCGAGGAGCTGCGCTGGGTGGCGGCCGGAGACGAGCTGTTACGAGAGCGCCGTACGGTCGCGGCCACCGAACTCACCGACTCCGCCTGGGCGCTGGACTTCACGTTCTCCCTCACCAACATCACCCCGGGCCCGCTGTCGATCGGCAGCCCCGCCACCAACGGGCGGCCCGGCGCTGCCTACGGCGGCTTCTTCTGGCGCGCCCGCAAGGAGGCCGACGCGCCGCGTGTGTTCACCCTGGACAGCGAGGGCGAGCCGCAGGTCCACGGCACCCGCGCCGACTGGCTCGCGCTCGCCGGCTCCACCTGGACGCTCGTCTTCGCCGGCGCCACCGACGCCACCCGCCAGGACCCGTGGTTCGTGCGCACCGAGGAGTACCCCGGCGTGGGCTCCTCCCTCGCCCACGACGAGCGCGTGCCGATCGGGCCGGGGGAGACCGTCGTACGGCGGGTCGTGACGGTCGTCGCCGACGGCACCCTCGACCGGGACGGTGCGGCGGCCCTCGTCCGGAAGGCGGTGAGCCCGTGACGAGCACGGAAGCAGCGTCCGCGTTCAGCGCCGACCTTGGCGACGGCACCTACCGCAACCCGGTCCTGGGCGCGGACTGGTCGGACCCCGACGTCGTCCGCGTCGGCGACGACTACTACCTCACCGCGTCAAGCTTCGGCCGCGCCCCCGGACTGCCGCTGCTGCACTCCCGCGACCTGGTCAACTGGACGCTGGTCGGGCATGCCCTGCAGCGCCTGGAGCCAGGGAGCGAGTTCCGCACGCCACGGCACGACTGCGGCGTGTGGGCGCCCTCGTTACGGCACCACGCCGACCGGTTCTGGATCTTCTGGGGCGACCCCGACCAGGGGATCTTCCAGGTCAACGCCCCCGAGATACGCGGCCCCTGGACCCGCCCCCACCTGATCAAGGCGGGCAAGGGGCTGATCGACGCCTGCCCCCTGTGGGACGAGGAGACCGGCGAGGCGTACCTCGTGCACGCCTGGGCCAAGTCCCGCTCCGGGATCAAGAACCGGCTCACCGGGCACCGGATGCACCCCGACGGCACCAGCCTGCTGGACGAGGGCAAGGTGATCGTCGACGGGGACCGGCTGCCGGGCTGGTTCACCCTCGAAGGGCCCAAGCTGTACCGGCACGACGGCTGGTTCTGGATCCTCGCCCCGGCCGGGAGCGTCGAGACCGGCTGGCAGGGCGCCTTCCGCTCCCGCGGCTTCTTCGGCCCGTACGAGGAGCGGATCGTCCTGGAGCAGGGCGACACCGACGTCAACGGCCCCCACCAGGGCGGCTGGGTGCGCACCCAGAACGGTGAGGACTGGTTCCTGCACTTCCAGCAGCGGGGCGCGTACGGCCGGGTCGTACACCTCCAGCCCATGTGCTGGAGGACTGGGGGCACCTCCCGCTCGAGCGAAGCCGAGAGTGAGGGAGGGTGGCCGGTGATGGGTGACGAGGGAACCCCCGTCACCGGCCACCGCAAGCCCGACCTGCCGCCGCAGCCGCCCGCCGCGCCCGCCACCGACGACGACTTCCCCGGCGGCCGCTTCGGACGCCAGTGGCAGTGGACCGCCAACCCCCAGGACGGCTGGGCCACCCACCACTCCGGTGACGGACTGCGGCTGACCTGCGTACGGACGGTCGACGCACACGACCTGCGCAAGCTGCCGCACGTGCTCACCCAGCGGCTGCCCGGCGTCCCCGTGACCGTGGAGGTCGAACTCCGGCTCGACAGCGAGGAGGAGGGCGCCCGGGCCGGGCTCGCTGTCCTCGGAGACGCGTTCACCTGGATCGGGCTCCAGCGGGGCGCGGACGGGAGCGTGCACCTCGTGCACCGGTTCGGCGAGTCGGTCGCCGACCGGGAACGGGACGCCGCCCACCCCCGGCCGGCCCCCGAGGGACGGGCCCGGCTGCGGATCGAGATCGGCGCCGGGGCGCGCTGCCGCTTCTCGTACGACACCGGGGACGGCCACGGCTTCCAGCCCTCCGGCCAGGTCTTCGCCGCCACCCCCTGGCGCTGGGTCGGCGCCCTGCTCGGCCTGTTCGCCCTCGCTCCCACCGGCGGGGGACATGCCGGGGCGGCCACGTTCACGCAGTTCCGGATCACCCCCTCGCACCTCCCCTCGTAACCCACCCCACCCGCACGCCTGATACGCCTGTTGGGAGCCGCAATGACGCACCTCCGTAGCAAGCGCTTGTCGAAGGCCCGGCCAAGACCGGGCCTCGGCCGGGCCCTGGCCGCGGTCACCGTCCTGGTGGCCTCGCTGGGACTCGGGGCCCTCACCCCGGCCGACGCCGCCGTGCCCGCGTCCGTCTCCGGGGCCCACCGGACCTGGAGCGACAAGGCCCACGGCTTCGCCTCCCTCGACGGCGGGACCAGCGGCGGGGCGGGCGGCAAGGTGGTGACCGTCACCGACCAGGCGTCCCTGGAGAAGTACGCGGTCGCCGAGGAGCCGTACATCATCCGGGTCGCCGGCACGATCAAGGCCGAGCCCTTCGGCGCGAACGTCGTCGTCGCCTCGAACAAGACCATCATCGGAGTCGGCACCAAGGGGGAGCTCGTCCAGGGCGAGTTCCACCTCAACCCCGGCACCCACAACGTGATCATCCGGAACCTGACCATCCGGGACTCCGCGGTCGAGGGCAACTGGGACTGCAAGGACACCGACTTCGACGGCATCCAGATGGACTCCGTCCACCACGTCTGGATCGACCACAACCGCTTCTCACGGATCTGCGACGGCCAGCTCGACATCCGCAAGGACAGCGAGTACGTCACCGTCTCCTACAACCAGTTCACGGAGAACAACAAGACGTTCGGCATCGGCTGGACCACGAACGTCAGGACGCAGATCACGATCGACCACAACTGGTTCCGCGACACCAAGCAGCGCAACCCGTCCGCCGACAACTGCGCCTACGCGCATCTCTACAACAACTACCTCTCGGCGCAGCTCGCGGACGGCGACCCCGTGTGGACCTACGGCAACTGGTCGCGTGGCCGGACCAGAATGGTCATCGAGAACAGCTACTACGACGGCGTCCAGCACCCCTACCAGGCCGACACCACCGCCGAGTTGGTGCAGCGCGGGTCGATCCTGAGGAACACGACGGGGCGGCAGGACGCGTGGGGTACGGCCTTCGACCCGAAGGACTTCTACGCCTACCGGCTCGACCCGGCCGCCGCCGTCCCCGCCCTGGTCACCCGCCTCTCCGGGCCGCAGAAGCAGCTCGGCACGAACACCGTGCTGAACGTGCCCGCCGAGTACCCGACCGTGCAGGCCGCCGTGGACGCGGTGCCAGAGGGCAACGACGGCACCGTCACGATCCGGATCGCACCCGGGACGTACCGCGAGAAGGTCCTGATCCCCGCGACCAAGCCGAGGATCGTGCTGCAGGGGACCGGCCGGGACCGCTCGGACACCGTCATCGTCTTCGACACGCCCGCCGCGTACGGCGGCTCCAACGGAAGCGCCACCGTGCGCATCCTCGCGAACGACGTGACGGCCCGCCACCTCACCTTCAGCAACGACTTCGACGAGGCCGCGCACGAGCTGAACGGCGAGCAGGCCCTGGCGATGAAGACGACGGGCGACCGGATCGTCTTCGAGGACACGGCCTTCCTGGGCAACCAGGACACGTTGATGACCGACAGCCCGAAGCTGGACGTGATCAGCCGGGTCTACGTCCGCGACTCCTACATCGAGGGCGACGTCGACTTCATCTACGGGCGGGCGACCACGGTCATCGAGCGCTCGGTGATCAAGGCCCTGAGCCGCGACTCGGCCACCAACAACGGCTACATCACGGCCGCCTCGACCTGGAAGGACAACCCGTACGGCTTCCTGATCACGAAGTCGAAGGTCGTCAGTGACGCTCCCGCCGACACCTTCCACCTCGGCCGTCCCTGGCACCCGGGCGGTGAGCCGAACGCCGTCGCCCAGGTCCTGTTCCGGGACACCCGGCTGCCCGCCGCGGTCAAGTCGTCGCCGTGGACCGACATGAGCGGCTTCTCGTGGAAGGACGCCCGGTTCGCCGAGTACCGCACGTACGGGCCCGGCGCCACGGTCACCGCCGACCGGCCGCAGCTGCCGGCGGCGGACGCGGACTCGTACACCGTCACCAAGTACCTGGCGGGGACGGACGGCTGGGCGCCGCACGTCGGCCGCCGCTGACCCCCCACAACTTCATAACGAACCCTCGTTGGATCCAGAAGAGAAGAGCCGTTCAATGAAGATCAGCATTCGCAGAAGCAGGCGCGCCGCCATCGCCGTCGCCCTGGGATCCGCCCTCGCCCTGACCGCCACCGCCTGCGGCGACGACGGCAGCGGCGCGGCCGGTGACAAGGGCGCCGAGGGCAGCGGCAAGGGAGAGATCGTCTTCTGGGACAACAACGGCGGTGTCCGCACCGACATCTGGAAGGAGATCATCGCCGACTTCGAGAAGGCGAACCCGGACATCAAGGTCAAGTACGTCGGGATCGCGGCCACCGAGTACCAGTCCAAGGTCGACACCTCCCTCCAGGGCGGCGGACTGCCGGACGTCGGAGGCGTCGGCGCGGCGATGCTCGCCGGGTTCGCCGCGCAGAACGCGCTGGAGCCGCTCGACAGCCGCCTCTCCAAGTCCTCCCTGAGCGGCAAGCTCAACAAGGACATGGTCGAGTCGCTCAAGGCCGCGGGCGGGGGCGACGGCACGCTGTACTCGATCCCGACCTCCGCGAACAACGGTGTCCTGTACTACCGCACCGACCTGTTCAAGAAGGCGGGCCTGGACGAGCCGACCACCTGGGACAAGTTCTACGAGGCCGCGGACAAGCTCACCGACAAGGGCAAGAACGAGTTCGGCTACACCATCCGCGGTGGCGCCGGCTCCATCGCGCAGGCGCTGGACGCGATGTACGGGCAGTCCGGCATCACGTCGTTCTGGGACTCCAGCGGTGAGAAGACCACGGTCAACGACCCGAAGAACGTGGAGGCCCTGGAGAAGTACGTCGGCCTCTACAAGAAGGTCACCCCCGCGGCCGACCTCAACAACGACTTCACCAAGATGGTCGCCCAGTGGGACTCCGGCACCATCGGAATGCTGAACCACAACCTGGGCTCCTACCAGGACCATGTGAAGGCGCTCGGCGTCGACAAGTTCCGTGGCATCCCGCAGCCTGTTGGCTCCGCCGGTAAGCGGGTCCAGGTGTCCAACCCCGTTGATGGGCTCGGCGTGTTCAAGGCATCCAAGAACAAGGAGGCCGCCTGGAAGTTCATCGAGTTCGCCACCTCGAAGGCGGAGAACTCCAAGTTCAACGAGTCCGCGGGGCAGGTGCCGTCCAACAACGACGCCGCGAAGGACGCGTGGATCTCCAAGTCCGAACCGACGAAGCTGGCTGCCGAGGCGCTGACGGACGGTTCCACGACGATCGTGCAGTTGCCGTACTACCTGCCGGACTGGAACACGATCTCGAAGACGGACAACGAGCCGAACTTCCAGAAGGTGGTGAACGGGTCCATGAGTGCCAAGGAGTTCTTGGACACGTTGGCCGACCAGCTGAACAAGGCGCAGTCCGAGTGGAATGAGCAGAAGGGTTCGTAGTTCTGCAGGTCGGGTTTTCGGCTGACGGCCCGTTGTGGCTTGTCGCGCAGTTCCCCGCGCCCCTAAAGGGGCGCGGGGCTCGCCCACCACTTCGAAAGGCACCCCCGTGTCACTCACCCGCAGACAGGTCACCACCGCGGCGCTCGCCGCTGTTCCTCTTGCCGTCGCGGCTACGCCCGCCACGGCCTCCTCAGGTTCCCGTCGCGTACGGACGGTTTACATCGCCGGTGACTCCACCGCCGCCCAGAAGTACGCGGACGCGGCCCCCGAGACCGGCTGGGGCATGGCTCTCCCCTTCTTTCTGAGCAAGGACGTGCCGGTCGCCAACCATGCGGTGAACGGGCGGAGTTCGAAGAGCTTCGTCGACGAGGGGCGGCTGGACGCCATCCTCGACGTCGTCCGGCCCGGCGACTTCCTCGTGATCCAGTTCGGGCACAACGACTCCAAGGCCGCCGATCCCGCGCGCTACACCGAGCCCTGGACGACGTACCAGGACTACTTGCGTCTGTACGTCGACGGGGCGCGCGCCCGCGGGGCCCGTCCTGTGCTCGCCACCTCCGTCGAGCGCAGGAAGTTCGACCCGGACGGCAAAGCGCTGCCGACCCACGGCGACTATCCGGCGGCCATGCGGGCCCTCGCCGAGGAGGAGGGCGTCGCACTGCTCGACATCCAGGCGCTGTCCATCGCCCTGTGGCAGCGGCTCGGTGTCGAGGAGACCAAGAAGTACTTCAACTGGACCGGGACCGAGCAGGACAACACGCATTTCAATCCGCCGGGGGCGATCGCCGTGGCCCGGCTGGTGGCGGGTGAGTTGCTGCGTCGGCGGGTGTTGACGCCGCGGGATGTCCGTCGGCTGGACGACGAGATCCCGGAGTCCTGGATCACTTGGCCGGAGGCGTAGTTCCCCGCGCCCCTGATGCGGCACCGGCCCCCCTCATTCTTCGAAAGGAACCCGCACACATGCGTCCCCGTATCTGGCATGCCCATGTCATGACATCCGTTCTTGGATGCACCGCCCTCGTCCTCGCCGTCACCGGCCCCGTCGCCCACGCGCAGGACCGCGACCTCGCAAGCGAGACCCTCGCCGCGGGTGACGGGTGGGGCTCCGAGGGTGCCGGTACCACCGGTGGCTCCGCTGCCGATGCCGCGCACGTCTACACCGTCACCACCTGGGAGGAGTTCAAGGCCGCTCTCAAGGACGGGGGGAGCGCGCCCAAGATCATCAAGGTCAAGGGGGTGATCGACGCCGTGTCCGAGGGCTGTGACGCGTTCGCGGCCCAGGGGTACGACTTCCAGCAGTACCTCGCCGACTACGACCCCGCCGTCTGGGGCCACGACAATCCGGTCAGCGGCGAGCAGGAGGACCTGCGGGCCGCGTCGGCCGCCAACCAGGACCAGGCCATCAAGGCCAACGTGCCCGCCAACACCACCATCGTCGGTGTCGGGAAGGGCTCGGGCATCCTCGGCGGCAGCCTCCAGATCAAGGGCGTCGACAACGTCATCCTCCGCAACCTCACCATCGAGGCCCCGATCGACTGCTTCCCGCAGTGGGACCCGACGGACGACAACAAGACCGGCGCCTGGAACTCCGAGTACGACGGCGTGGTCGTCTACGGCTCCACCCACGTGTGGATCGACCACAACACGCTCACCGACGGCCGCTACCCGGACAGCACCCTGCCGTCGTACTTCGGCAAGGTCTACCAGCAGCACGACGGCCTGGTCGACATCGTGCGCGGCGCCAACCACGTGACGGTGTCCTGGAACTCGTTCAAGGACCACGACAAGACCATGCTGATCGGCAACAGCGACAGCGCCGGCTCCACCGACTCGGGCAAGCTCAAGGTCACGCTGCACCACAACCGCTTCGAGGGCATCGTCGAGCGCGCCCCGCGTGTCCGGTTCGGGCAGGTCGACTCGTACAACAACCACTTCGTGGTGACGAAGGACCAGCCGTTCGCCTACGTCTTCGGCATCGGCGCGTCCTCGCGGCTGTACGCCACGGACAACGCGTTCTCCCTCCCGGCGGGGGTCGGCGTCGGCAAGACCCTGAAGAAGTGGAACGAGGCGCCGCTCACCGCCGGGAACAACTACGTCAATGGGAAGTTGACGGATCTGATCGCGGTCCACAACGCCGAGATCCCCGGGGAGACCCTCCAGTCCGGTGCCGGGTGGACGCCGACGCTGCGGACGAAGGTCGACTCGCCGCGGGCCGTGCCGGGGATCGTCGGGAGCCGCGCGGGTGCCGGAAAGGTCTGCTGACGTGGCATCCACTCCTCACAGAGCTTCTGCTGACATGAGCCTGACATCACTGAGCAGGCGTTCGTTCGTGATCGCCGGTGTCGGGGCCGCGCTCGCCCTGGGGACGGGCGGGACCGCCCACGCGCGCGGCCGGTCCCCCTTCGGGCGGTACGGGTCGCCGTCCGCCCGGCTGAGCGAGAAGACCCTGTACGTCCATCCCGGCGGGCTCGGTGACCACACCACCGTCCAGGCCGCCGTGACCGCCGCCGACGGGAGCGGATACACGCTGGTCATCGCATCGGGCACGTACCGCGAGACGGTCGCCGTGAGTGTCGCCCGTACCGGGATGACCTGGATCGGGGCCTCGGGTGACGCGCGGGACGTCGTGGTCGTCTACGACAACGCCGCCGGCACCCCGAAGCCCGGTGGCGGCACCTACGGCACGACCGGGTCGGCGACCACCCTCGTGCAGGCCGACGGGTTCAACGCGCGGGACATCACCTTCGCCAACGACTGGCTCCGCGCCGACCACCCCGAGATCAGCGGCACCCAGGCCGTCGCCATCAAGGTGCAGGGGGACCGGTCGGCGTTCGTGCGGTGCCGGTTCCTCGGGCACCAGGACACGCTGTACGCCGACTCGATGGCGCTCGGCACGTTCGCCCGCCAGTACTTCCGGGAGTGCTACGCCGAAGGGGACGTGGACTTCGTGTTCGGGCGGGCCACCGCCGTGTTCGAGCGCTGCCACTTCCGCACCCTGACCCGCACGGATCTGACCGCGGCCCCGTACGGTTTCGTCTTCGCGCCGTCCACCGCGGTTGCCAACTCGCGCGGCTACCTCGTGACCGGGAGCCGCGTCACCAGTGAGGCGCCCGAGGGCTACTACAAACTGGCCCGCCCGTGGGTGCCCAGCTCCGACACCACCGCCCGCCCCATGCTGACCGTGCGCGAGACCCGCCTCGGCTCCGGTATCGACGCGGTGGCGCCCTACACCACCATGTCCTCCGGGTTCCCCTGGCAGGACCAGCGGTTCGCCGAGTACCGCAACACCGGGCCGGGCGCGGTGATCTCCGTGCCCGAGAACCGGCCCCAGCTGAGCGCCGCCGACGCCGGGTCGCACACCCGCGAGGTGTACCTCGGCGACTGGGCCCCCTGGAAGGGGTGCTGACATGCGGCGGCGCACCCTGCTCACCGGGATCGCCGGCGGTCTGGTGGCCGTCGGCACGACCCCCGCCTTCGCGGACGCACGGCGCCGCGTCCTGCACGTGCGCCCCGGGGGCTCCGTCCAGGACGCGGTGGACGCCGTGGACGGCGACGGCTGGACGATCGTCGTGCACCCGGGGACGTACCGCGAAGTCGTCAACATCCCCGCCGACAAGGGGGAGTTGACCCTTCGCGGCGCCAGTCGCGATCCGCGTGCCGCCGTGATCGTGTACGACAACGCCAACGGCACGACGAAGCCCGACGGCACGACGTACGGCACCGCGGGTTCTGCCACCTTCACCTCGGCGGCGCCCGGGCTGACCGTACGCGACCTGACCCTCGCCAACGACTGGCTGCGGGCGGACCACCCCGACATCACGGGGACGCAGGCGGTGGCCGCGTACGTCACCGGGGACCGTTCGCGGTTCGAGGGGGTGCGGTTCCTCGCCCACCAGGACACGCTGTTCGCGGACACGACCGCGCTGACCGCCTTCGACCGGCAGTACTACCGGGACTGCTACGTCGAGGGCGACGTCGACTTCGTGTTCGGGCGGGCACGGGCGGTCTTCGAGCACTGCCACTTCCACGCCCTCGACCGGGACGTCGACTTCACACCGGAGGGCATGGTCTTCGCGCCCTCGACGGCCCGCGCGAACCCCTACGGCTTCCTGGCCGTGCGGGGCCGCGTCACCTCCGGCGCCGAGGACACGGCGTACAAGATCGCGCGCCCGTGGGTGCCCACGTACGAGACGACCGCCTGGCCGTCGCTGGTCGTCAGGGACACCTGGCTGGGGCCGGGGATCGACGCGGTGACGCCGTACATCAACATGCGAGAGCAGTACCCGTGGCAGACCATGCGCTTTCGCGAGTACGCCAACTCCGGTCCCGGATCGGTCATTTCGGTGCCGGGGAACCGGCCCCAGCTCAGCGACGCGGAGGCCCGGTCGCACACCCGGGAGACCTACCTCGGGGACTGGAGGCCGTATGAGTGCCCGTGACCCCGTGGGGCGGCGGGCGTTCGTGGCGGGGGCCGCCGGGGCGGCGCTGTTCGCCGGGGCCGAGCCCTCCCGTGCCCAGGCGGGCGTCGTGGAGGGCGCGCTGCCCGACTTCCACCCGGCGCTCAAGGAGGAGCTCCGCTTCCCGCTGGCCTGGGGCACCTCTCCGATCCGGGACTTCCGGGCCTGGCGGCGAGCCGCCCGCGCGAAGGTCGAGGAGCACCTGCTCGTGGGCCCGGACGACGGGACGCCGTACGCCCCCGAGTTCGGAGCACGTGCCGAAGCCGACGGCTACTCACGGGAGTCGGTCACCCTCGCCCTCACCCGCTACGAGCGTGTCCGCGGAGTCCTGCTCACCCCGCACGGCACCGGACCGTTCCCCGCCGTGCTGCTGCTCCACGACCACGGCGCGAAGTTCGACATCGGCAAGGAGAAGCTGGTCCGGCCCTGGGGCGACGGCGAGACGCGGCTCGCCTCCGCGCAGGCGTGGGCGGACCGGTACTTCAGCGGACGGTTCGTCGGCGACGAACTGGCCCGGCGCGGGTACGTCGTCCTAGCCCTGGACGCCCTCGGCTGGGGGGACCGGGGGCCGGTCACCTACGAGCAGCAGCAGGCCCTCGCGAGCAACTTCTACAACCTCGGCTCGTCGCTCGCAGGGCTCATGGCCAGGGAGGACGTGCGTGCCGCGCGCTTCCTGGCCGGGCTCGACCGGGTGGACCGGAGGCGGGTCGCGGCCCTCGGGTTCTCCATGGGCGCCTTCCGCGCCTGGCAGACCGCCGCGCTCAGCGACGACGTCGCGGCCGCGGCGAGCGTGTGCTGGATGACCGGGCTGAAGGAGGTCATGGTGCCCGGCAACAACATCCTGCGCGGCCAGTCCTCCTACTACATGCTCCACCCCGGGCTCGCCCGGCATCTCGACTTCCCCGACGTGGCGAGCATCGCCGCCCCCAAGCCGATGCTCTTCTTCCACGGCGCCCAGGACTCCCTGTTCACCGCGGAGGGTGTCCAGGTCGCGTACGAGAAGCTGCGCGCCGTCTGGCGCTCACGTCACGCCGGGGAGCGGTTGCACACCAAGGTCTGGCCCGATCTGGGCCATGTGTTCACCGCACCCATGCAGGACGAGGTCTTCACATGGCTCGACACCGTCCTGTGATCCACCGTCCCCACTCACGACGTAAGGACCCCACTTCCATGCCTCGTCGTACCGCTCTCACCCTCGCATCGGCTCTCGCCCTCGGCGCCGGCCTCGCCGTCCTGCCCACCCAGGCCCAGGCCGCGACCGTGGTCGTCAGCAACTCCACCGACCTGTCCAACGCGATCAAGAACGCCACCGCCGGCACCGTGATCCAGGTGCGAGGCGGCACCTACTACCCGACGGCCACCCTCCAGTCCACCCAGAACGGCACCTCCTCCAGCCCGATCACGCTCACCGCGTACGGCTCGGAGACCGTGAAGATCGACGGCGGGAGCCTCCCCGACGGCGACTGGATCTTCAAGCTGACCGCCGACTACTGGAACGTCTCCAACATCACCTTCCAGAACTCCCCGGACAGCGCGGTCGTCTGCCAGTCCTGCACCGGCACCACCTGGAACACCATCAAGACCATCAACGGCGGCGACTCCGGCTTCACCCTCACCGGGGACGGGACGGTGAACAACACCGTCCGCAACCTCGACTCCTACGGCCACTACGACCCGGCCAACCACGGCGAGAACGCGGACGGCATCGCCATCAAGTTCGGCTCCGGCAGCGGCAACCTGGTCACCGGCGCCCGCCTCTACAACAACTCCGACGACGGCCTCGACTTCTGGTCCTTCTCGTCCCCGGTCACCGTCGAGCACACCTGGGCCATGGGCAACGGCAAGAACCGCTGGGGCGACTCGGCGTTCGCTGGTGACGGCAACGGCTACAAGCTGGGCGGCGACGGCGAGGTCGTCGCGCACGTCGTCAACAACTCGGCGGCCTGGGACAACGCCGGTAACGGCTTCACGGAGAACAGCAACAAGGGCGCCATCGTCATCAACCGCACCACGGCCTACGCGAACGCCAAGTGGGGCTACTACTTCGCCACGGGCGCCGCCCGGCTCGGCAAGAACCTGGCGGTGAGCAACGGCTCCGGCTCCGTGAACAAGGGCTCGTCGGTGGTCTCGGCCGGCAACAACTGGGACTCGGGTATCTCCACGCCCGCCTTCCGCTCCACGGACGCGTCGAGCACGTACAACGCCCGGCAGTCGGGCGGCGCGCTGCCCGTGACCACGTTCCTGACCACGGGCAGCACCACCATCGGCGCGACGATGAACTGAGCTCCGGCTCAGCCCCGTCGTACCGGTTTGATCGACTCCAGGGTCGGCACCACCGGTTTGATCGTTCCGTCGGCCGCGAACTCCATGCGGTCGATGGTCGTCTCCCGGTGCATGCCGTCCCCGCCGGACTTGCCGGGGCCGTTCAGCGCGAACCGGTGGTAGACCATGTACCAGTCGTCCGTGCCGGGGGTGTTGACCACCGAGTGGTGGCCCGTGGCGAGGATGCCGTACTCGGGACGCTTGGACAGGATCGTGCCCCGCTTGGTCCACGGGCCGAGCGGGGTCGGTCCGGTCGCGTACGCGACGTGGTAGTTCTCGCTGCGGGTGTCGTCCTCGGACCACATGAAGTAGTACGTGCCCTTGCGCTTGATGACGAAGGAGCCCTCCCGGAAGTTGTCCGGGGTGATGTCCTTCACCTTGCTCGCGTCGAACGACACCATGTCGTCGTCGAGCGGCACCACGTAGCCGTGCCCGTTGCCCCAGTACAGGTACGACTGCCCGTCGTCGTCCGTGAAGACCGACGGGTCGATCATCTGGCCCTGCAGTGAACCGCCCTTGGCGACGAGGGGCTTGCCGAGCGCGTCCTTGAAGGGACCGGCGGGGGAGTCGGCCACCGCCACGCCGATCTGCTGTTCGGCGCAGAAGTAGAAGTAGTACTTGCCGTCGCGCTCGGCGATCGCGGGTGCCCAGGCGTTCTTGTCGGCCCAGGACACGTCGGGTCCGAGGTCGAGGATCACGCCGTGGTCCGTCCAGTGGACCAGGTCCTTCGACGAGAACGCCTTGAACTGCGTGCCGCTCCAGCCGGGGAAGCCGTCCGTCGTGGGATAGATCCAGTAGCGGCCGTCCATGTACTTGATGTCGGGGTCGGCGTAGAGGCCGGGCAGGACCGGGCTGCGGGTCGGCACCGCCTCGACCGTCCAGGTGCGTTTCGTGCCGTCGGCCGCCGTGACGGTGTACTTCTGCGGTGTGCGGAAGTCGCGGCGCGTACCGGACTTCGGGCTCACGGTGGCGCCCTCACCGAGCCACAGCTTCGGCGCGAGTCGCTTGAGGTCGGCGTCGGGTTCCATAGGGAGGACGACCTTCGACGTGGCCTCGCTGACGACCGCGTACCCCTTCTGGTCCTTCACCGTCGCGTCCACGGCCGACGTGGGGCTCACCGGGTACGCGGCCAGCAGCCGGTCGTACTCCTCCTGCGTCACCGGCATCACCGTGCCGTGCCGCGGGCTCGCGGGCAGCTGGTAGTTCTTCGACATGGTCCACTTGCCCGAGTCGAGGTCGGTGGTCTCGAACGGGACGTAGCCGCGGCCGCCGTACTCGTCGATGAACAGGTACCACTTCTCCTCGGTGTTGGACTTGAACACCGTCGGGCCCTCACCGCGGTCGATGGAGCCGCTGCCGACGCAGTCCGAGACGAAGTCGTACGAGGTGTCGGTGAGCGAGGTCGACTTCTCCGCGGTGATGAACTTCGAGCACGGGCTGGAGGAGGTGGGGTCCCGCTCGTCCTTGGTGTAGCGGTAGTACGTGCCCTGGTGCTTCACGACCGTCGAGTCGATGACCGAGTAGCCGGGATCGTCCCAGACCTTCGGCTCGCTGAACGTGCGGAAGTCCTTCGTCGTCGCGTACAGCATCTTGTTGTACGTCGAGCCCGTGTGGTCCGGGTCGTCGTCGGCGTACAGCTTCGACGCCCAGAAGACGACGAACTCACCGAGGCTGTCGTCCCAGTAGGCCTCCGGCGCCCAGGTGTTGCCCGCGTTGTCCGGGGACACCTTCACCAGGCGCTGGTCGGTCCAGTGCACCAGGTCCGTGGACTCCCACACCATGATCGACTTGCTGCCGTGCCTCTGGACGTCGTCCCAGCTGCCGCTGCTGTTCTGGTACATGCGCAGATCGGTCGCGATCATGTAGAACTTGTCGCCCTCGGGGGCGCGGATCACGAACGGGTCGCGCAGGCCCTTCTCGCCGATGGTGGAGGTGAGGACCGGCTTGCCGGCGTTCAGCTCCCGCCAGTGCAGAGCGTCGTTGCCACGGCTGAGGGCGTAACGGATCTGCTCGCCGTCGGAGGTGCCCTCGCCGGTGAAATAGGCGAAGAGGTAGCCGGCGTACTTGGATTTCTTCACGGACCGTTCCGAGTCGTTCGAGTCGTTCGACTGTTTCGAGGCATGTGCCGACGGCTGTGCCGCGGGCTGGGCCGCCCCGGGTGGCGCGGCCAGCAGGCTCAGAAAAAGGGCCAGGAGGGGGAGCAGGAGCGTACGGGCGGTGGGGCGCATGACACATCCTGTGTGAGTCTGGTGAATTCTGTTGGATAAGGGTTCCTGGAGTCTCACCAGTGGGGGACAGCGCGTCAATCGGTGTGCGCGTGACGATCCTGAGCGAAATTTTCGATCGCTTTCGTCTGGACCACGGCAACCCTTCCCGGTCATGGCGGCGACCAGGGAACAGAAGCGGGCCGGGGCGGCCCCTCCGGCCCGCTTCGCCCGCCACGTCCCCCAGGAAAGGAACTCTCCAGTGCGTCAGAGCATGGGACGCCACCGCAGAACCCGCACCCTGTCGATCGCCGCCGCGGTGGCCGTCGCCTCGGGGGCGTGCGGTGTCTACCTCGGTCTCGCGGACGACGGTGCCCAGGCCGCCTCCAGTACGGTCACCGTCACCTCCACGGCCCAGCTGGAGTCGGCCGTGGCGAACGCGTCCGCCGGTACGGTCATCCAGGTGCGCGGCGGTGTGTACTACCCGACGAAGACCCTCAAGTCCACGGCGAACGGCACGAGTTCGGCCCGGATCACACTCCAGGCGTACGGCAGCGAGAAGGTGAGGATCGACGGTTCGAAGCTGCCCGCCGGGTCCTGGCTGGCCGGGATCTACGGCGACCACTGGACCGTCCAGAACCTCACCTGGCAGAACTCGCCCGCCCAGGGCTTCGTCGCCACCTCGTCCGTCGGTGGCGTCTTCAAGAACCTGGTCACCGCGAAGAACGGCGACTCGGGCTTCACCCTGCGCGGCGACGGCACCACGGACAACCTCGTGCAGAACCTGGACAGTTACGGCAACTACGACGCCGCGACCCACGGGCAGAACGCCGACGGCATCGCCATCAAGTTCGGCTCCGGTACGGGCAACAAGGTCACGGGCGCCCGCCTGTACGACAACGCCGACGACGGGCTCGACCTGTGGCAGTTCTCCTCGCCCGTCACCGTCGAGCACTCCTGGGCCTTCGGCAACGGCAAGAACCGCTGGAACGACGCCGACTTCGAGGGCAACGGCAACGGGTTCAAGCTCGGTGGCGGGGGTGCGTCGGTCGCGCACTCCGTCAACAACAACGCGGCCTGGGACAACACGCTGCACGGGTTCACCGAGAACTCCAACACCGGGGCGATTCTGTTGAGCCGTAACACCGCGTATGTCAATGCGGAGCAGGGGTTCTACTTCGCCACGGGTGCCGCGCGCTTGGCGCGCAATCTCTCCGTGGGCAACAAGAAGGGGGCCTCCAAGCTGGGGTCGTCGACGGTCTCGGCGGCGAACAGTTGGGACAGTGGGGTTTCGGTGCCGTCGTTCAAGTCGACGGATGCGGCTTCTGTTTATGGGGCTCGTACGGCGGATGGGTCGCTGCCGGCGACCGGGTTTCTGACTACGGGGTCCACCGCTATCGGAGCGACGATGGACTGAGTGCCGGTTTGCGGCTGCGGGTTCGTCGTGGCTTGTCGCGCCCACGCGGCGGAGCCGCATATGTCACAGCCCCGCGCCCCTGAAGGGGCGCGAGCGCCCCCACACCGGTCGTCACCGGTGTGGGAGCGCTCCTCTGTCTGGCCGAGGGGGGCTCGGGCCAGCAGATCCTTGCATCCATAGGGACGCTGAAACTGGGGATGTGGTTGTTTTACCTATAGGTGATGTCGGACGACGAGTAAAGACAGTTGGTGCTGTCGGGTCCCGTGCCGACCGCCGTGTTGTTGTTGTACTTCTGGCAGGGGATGACCTTGCGGCCGGAGTCGTTGAGGATCGTGATGCCGCGGAGCGTGGCGACGTCGTTGCGGTTGACGTTGATGCCGACGAGCCGCGCGGTGGAACCCGTCCCCGTCACCTCGATGTTGCTGAGGTTGACCTTGCGCGTGTACCCCGTGGAGCAGTCGCCGCAGGAGCGGTACAGCGTCTTGAACTCGCTGACGGCGAAGTTGGAGACGTTCAGGGTGCCGGGCCCGTTGTGCTGGAAGACCTTGTCGGCGGCCTTCTTGGCGCCACCGCCGGTCACCGTGTAAGTGGTCCCGCCGCGGAAGGTCGCGGCGTCCTCGCCGACGTCCTCCCACCACACGTTCTGCAGGGTGCAGTTGCCCTCGCAGTGGATGCCGTCGGCGCCCGGCGCGCCGATGATGACGTTCTTCAGCGTCGCACCGGCCGCGAGCTTGAAGATCGGGTCCTGGCCCTCTTCCTGGCCGTCGCCCGCCAGGTCGCCGCTGCCGTAGTACCGCACCATGCCGCCGTCGCGGACGCCGGACACGGAGATGGTCGAGGACACGGGCTGGCTGGAGGTGGGGGTCGGCCAGCTCGCCGCGCTCGCGGACGACAGCATGGTGCTGCTGACGATGGCGGCACCGGTCAGCGCGAACGCGCCCAGGCCGCTGACGACGGCACGCCGCCGTAACGAACGACGGCGGTGGTGCACGCGGTGCTCTGCACGTGAAGTCATTCCCGTTCCTTCGGTGGGGGATCAGAGCTGCTGCTTGCGACTGCTGGTCGCCACCGGGTGGGAAAGGGTTGCCGGGTGCCGGAGAATTTTTCCGCCCGGTTTCACGTGCTGGTCAGGAGCGCGTCAGCGGGGCGTCACGAGTCGCCCTCGTCCGTGTCCTCGTCCCCGCCGCGGGCGAAGTCGCCGCCCACCGTGTACTGCTTGCCGTCCGCCGTCGCGGTCATCGCGTACCGGTCGTCCTTCGCGTCCCGGCCGCCGCGCGCGTGGTCGTACTGGCCCGCGAAGACGAACTCGCCCTTCGGCACCGTACGACCCTCCTTGAGGACCCAGCGGTAGACGAGGAAGCCGTCGTCCTCGCCGACCGTCTGCGTGAAGTCCTCCTCGGGCAGCGAGCGCCAGGCGCCGGCGGAGTTGACCCCGTCGGTCAGCGTGATGCGCAACTCGACAGTGAGCGCGGTGAGTTGCTCGTCGGTCTTCAGGGTCAGGTTGCTCTGGGCCCAGAAGTCGTTGCTGTGCGGGTCGACCGAGCCGTCGGACCAGACGGGACCGTCCTCGTTGTCCGACGTCTCGGGAAGCGCGGCCGGGGCGGAGTTCTCGGCGGTCGGTGTGCGTGAGGGGGAGGCGCTCGGCTTCTTGTCTGAATTGTTCGGCTTGTCCGCCGAAGGGGACGGGTCCGGCTTCACCGGCTTCCGGAACGTCGCGTCCGGCGACGGCGTGGGCGTGGGGGAGGTCGCGACCGTCCGGTCCGCGGGCTCGTCGCCCTTCACCGCCGAGGCCACCGCGTACCCGCCCACGGCGAGGAGACCCGCCACCGCGGCCGTCGCTCCCACCACCCGGGCCCAGCCGGCCAGCGGCGGACGCTCGGGGCGCTCGGGACGGGCGTCCCCGGCCATACCGCGCTCGATCCGGGCCAGGATGCGGGCGCGGTCGGGCTCGTGCGCCTCGCCCGCGTCGCGCAGGCGGGCGCGCAGCTCCTCGTGCACGTCCCGCACCTCTTTCATCGGTTCCTACCTCCGGTGGCCCCGAACGCCGCCCTGTGCATCTGTCGCGGGGGGTCCGTCGTCCCGAGCAACCGCTGGAGCTCGGCCATTCCCTTCGACGTCTGGCTCTTCACCGTACCGACCGACACCCCCAGCGCGAGCGCGGTGTCCTTCTCGGAGAGGTCGAAGGCGTGGCGCAGCACCACACAGGCCCGCTTGCGGAAGGGCAGTCTGCGCAGGGCCTCCTGCACGTCGACCATGCCGGGTACGTCGGGGTTCTCGGTCTTCTCCTCGCGCTGCGACCAGAACAGGGTGATCCGGCGGCGCTCACGGACGGCGCTGCGGATGCGGGTACGGGCCAGGTTGGCGACCACGCCGCGCGCGTACGCCACGGGATGGTCGGCCGCGCGCACCCGGTCCCAGCGGTGCCACAGGGCGAGCAGCGCGTCCGCCGCCAGATCGTCCGCCGCGTCCGCCTCGCCCGTCAACAGATGGGCCAGCCGGGCCAGTTCGGCGTAGTGCCGCTCGAAGAAGGCGTGGAACTCCGCGGAGGCGGCGTCGTCGACGACTGTGCCCACGGGCGACCTCTCTCCTCGTTGCGGCTCCTTGCGCCTGGCGGGTGCCTTGTGTGTCATGTGAATGACACGTGTTCATCCGTGGATGACCGTGGCGAGATCCGGAAGAGTAGCAGTGATCGTGAACGACGTTCGTACGGGGCTTCGAACGGCATCTTGCAGGCAGAACTCTGATTCCGTAACACGGAGAAAACCTGAGACGCGTTCAACACGGGAACAATCCAGCCAGCAATCCGTGCAACCCGCACGCACGTTACGAGGAGTACCGCCATGTCCGAAGCACAGAAGGTGGCCGATCGGCAGGATGCCGTGCCACCCGGGGCGAGCAGCGTCGATCGCTTCTTCAGGATCACCGCCCGGGGCTCCACCTTCGCCCGGGAGATACGCGGCGGCTTCGCCACGTTCTTCACGATGGCGTACATCCTTGTCCTGAATCCCATCATCCTGGGCAGCGCCAAGGACAAGTTCGGGCACCAGCTCGACGGCGCCGAACTCGCCACCGCCACCGCCCTCGTCGCCGCGGTGATGACGATCATCATGGGCGTGGGCGGCAACCTGCCGCTCGCGCTCGCCGCCGGCCTCGGCCTCAACGCGGTCGTCGCCTTCCAGATCGCCCCGCTGATGAGCTGGGACGACGCGATGGGCCTGGTGGTCCTCGAAGGTCTGCTGATCTGTGTCCTGGTGGTCACCGGGCTGCGCGAGGCCGTCATGCACGCCATCCCGCAACCGCTCAAGCAGGCGATCAGCGTCGGCATCGGGCTGTTCATCGCCTTCATCGGCTTCGTCGACGCCGGGTTCGTCACCCGTATCCCGGACATCGCGAACACGACCGTCCCGGTGCAGCTCGGCGCGAGCGGCGCCCTGTCCGGCTGGCCCATCCTCGTCTTCTGCCTCGGTGTGCTGCTGACCATCGGTCTGCTCGCCCGCAGGGTCAAGGGCGCGATCCTGATCAGCATCCTCGTGATGACGGTCGTCGCGATCGTGATCAACTCGGCGGCCGACATCAAGAGCTGGGGCCTGACCACGCCGAAGGTTCCCGACGACATCGTGGCCGCGCCCGAGTTCGGGCTGCTCGGGAACTTCAGCCTGTTCGGCGCGTTCGGCGAGACCACCGTCATCACGGTCGTCCTGCTGGTCTTCACCCTCATCCTGTCGGACTTCTTCGACACCATGGGCACGGTCGTCGGCATCAGCGCCGAGGCCGGACTCCTCGACGAGGAGGGCAGGGTGCCCAACCTCGGCCGGGTCCTGCTCATCGACGGTGCGGCGGCGGTCGCGGGCGGTGCCGCGTCCTCGTCCTCGGCGACCTCGTACATCGAGTCGGCGGCGGGCGTCGGAGAGGGCGCGCGCACCGGCTTCGCCAACCTGGTCACCGGCGGACTCTTCGCCTGCGCGCTGTTCCTGACCCCGCTGCTGACCATCGTCCCGATGCAGGCCGCCGCCCCGGCGCTCGTCGCGGTCGGGTTCCTGATGATGACCCAGGTCAAGCACATCGACTGGGACAAGTACGAGATCGCCATCCCCGCGTTCCTGACGATCGCCGTGATGCCGTTCACCTACTCGATCACCAACGGCATCGGCGCGGGCTTCCTCGCGTACGTCCTCATCAAGGCGGTGCTCGGCAAGGCGAAGCAGGTGCACTGGCTGCTGTGGGCCACGTCGGCGCTGTTCCTGGTGTACTTCGCGATCGACCCGATCGAGCAGCTGCTCGGCGTGCGGTAGGTCTCCGAACGACGACGGGCCGCCCCTGGGGGGAAGGGGCGGCCCGTCCTTTCAGATGGTCTTCGTGGGGGCGGAGGTTCACTCCTGGCACTCAGTTCTTCAGTGCCGCCGTCATCATCGCCTTCGCCACCGGGGCCGCCAGCCCGTTGCCGCTGACCTCCGAGCGGGCCGCGTCCGACTGCTCGACGATCACCGCGACGGCGACCTCCTTGCCCGTCGAGTCCGACTTCGCGTACGACGTGAACCAGGCGTACGGCGTCTGGCTGTTGTTCTCGCCGTGCTGGGCCGTACCGGTCTTGCCGCCGACGGTGGCCCCGGAGATCCGGGCGTTGGTGCCCGTGCCCTTCTCGACCACGGTCCGCATGGCGGACTGGAGCTGCTCGGCCGTCGAGGAGCTGACGATCTCCTTGGTACCGGCCTTGCTGTCGTAGTCCTCGATCACGTTGCCCTCGGCGTCACTGGTCCGGTCCACCATGTGCGGAGAGACCAGCTTGCCGCCGTTGGCTATCGCCGCCGACACCATCGCCATCTGCAGCGGGGTGGCGGTCACGTCGAACTGGCCGATGCCCGACAGAGCGGTCTGCGGCTTGTCCATGTCCTTCGGGTACACGCTCTCGTACGCCCGCACCGGCACGTCCTGCGTCGCGTCGTTGAAGCCGAACTTCTCCGCCATCGCCCTGACCTTGTCCTGGCCCAGGTCGACGGCCATCTTCGCGAAGACGTTGTTGCACGAGTACTGCAGGGCCACCCGGATCGAGGCGTTCTCACAGGGCGCGCTCGGGTTCTCGTTCGACAGCTCGCGGTTCGTGAGGGGGAGCGTGTACGGGTCGGGGCTGTCGGTCCGCTCGTCCACCGACGGGTACAGCCCGTCCTCCAGCGCGGCGGCCGCGACGACCAGCTTGAACGTGGACCCCGGCGGCAGAGGCTGCCGCAGAGCGCGGTTGACCAGCGGCTTGTCGTCGTCCTTGGTCAGCTTCGTCCAGGCGGCCCCGTCGCCCGTACCACTGATCGTGCCCGGGTCGTACGACGGCGTGGAGACGACCCCGAGGATCTTCCCGCTCGCCGGGTCGATGGCGACGGCCGCGCCCTTCTTGTCACCGAGCGCCTCGTACGCGGCCTTCTGTACGTCCGGGTCGATGGTCGTGACGACGTCGCCTCCCGCGGCGCGCTTGTTGGTGATGACGTCCAGCGGGGTCTTCAGCTGTGTGTCGGTGCCGTCGAGGAGGTCCCGGTAGACGCCCTCCAGCTGTGTCGCCCCGTACACCTGCGAGCTGTAGCCGGTCACGGCCGCGTACAGCGCGCCGTCCTTGTACGTGCGCTTGTAGGCGAGGTCGCTGCCCGTGGTCCGCGTCGAGCCGGTGATCGCGTCCCCGGCCACGATGATGTTCCCCAGCGGCTGTGCGTACTGCTGCATCACCACCCGCCGGTTGTCCTTGTTGTCCGCGAGCGCCCGGCCCTCGTAGAACTGCACCCAGGTCGCCCTGATCAACAGGGAGAACACGAGCAGCAGCGTGAAGACGGCGGTCCGCCTGATCGTCTTGTTCATCGCGCTCGGAAAGACGAGCGGGATGGGATCAATCGTTCCTTTCTGAGGGGTTTCTCATGGTGTCTTCATGAAGCCCGACTCGTACGCCGCGATCACCGCCTGCGTACGGTCCCTGGCGCCCGTCTTCGCCAGGACGGCCGCCACGTGCGTCTTCACGGTCGCGGGGCCGACGCCCATGCGGGTGGCGATCTCGGCGTTGGTGAGTCCGGCCGCCATGTACCGCAGCACCTCGCTCTCCCGCCCGGTGAGCCGCGCCACCCACGGGGCCCGGCGGCGCCGGCCACGGGCGTGCTCGGCGGCCAGAGTCCGCACCGCCGACGGGAACAGCACGCTGTCGCTGCGCGCGACCAGCCGTACGGCCTGGACGAGTTCGTCGGCGTCCGCCCGCTTCAGCAGGAACCCGGAGGCGCCGACGCGCTGGGGGAGCCCCCAGGCGTTTAGCTCTGGGGGAGCCTCGTACACGTACGCGTCGTTCTCGAAGGTGGTCACGACGACGATCCTCGGGGGCGCGTCGAGCGTGGTCAGGATCTGTTCGGTGGCGCGGATGCCGTCGATCTCCGGCATCCGTACGTCCATGAGGACGACGTCCGGCCCGAGCTCCCGTACGACGGAGACGGCGTCGGCCCCGGTCGCCGCCTCGCCCACCACCTCCAGGCCGGGCTCGGCGGAGAGGATGACCCGCAGCGCGGTGCGCACCATGCGCTCGTCGTCGGCCAGGACGATGCGGATCGGGGCGGGCGTCATGCGGGGGCCTCCAACGGCAGACGGACGTGCAGTCTCCAGGTGCTCTCCACCGGGCCCGCCTCGGCCGTGCCGCCGAGCAGCCGGGCACGGTCGGCGATGCCGCGCAGGCCGTGGCCGCCGCCGGAACGGGGTGAGGTGTCGGAACGGGGTGAGGTGTCGGAACGGGGTGAGGTGTCCGAACGCGGTGCGGTGTCGGAACGGGGTGCGGTGTCGTGGTGCAGCGGGTTCTCCAGGGTGATCTCCAGATGCTCGCCGGTCGCCTCGATCCGCACGGCGACGGCGACCTGGCCGCCGGCGTGCTTGAGGGCGTTGCTCAGACCTTCCTGCACGATGCGGTACGCCTCGCGGGAGACCGGCGGGGACAGGGAACCCGCGTCGCACTCGACGGTGGCCGTCAGGCGGGTGCCGCCCGCGCGGGTGCGGTGGAGCAGGCCGTCGAGGTCGGTGGCGAGGGTGGGCGCCGGTGCGGTGGGGGACGCTTCGGCGTCCCGCAACACGCTCAGTACGGCGTCGAGTTCGCCCACCGTCCGGCGGGTCGTCTCCTCGATCGCCACGAGGGCCTCCCGGACGAACCGCGGGTCGGTGTCCAGCACCCTGCGGGCCGCGCTCGCCTGGAGGGTGACGGCGCTGAGGGCGTGGCCGACGGAGTCGTGCAGTTCGCGGGCGAGCCGGTTGCGTGCGGCGAGGTCCTCGGCGCGGGCCTCCGCCGCCGCGAGGCGCTCCTCGGGCGTGGGACCGAGCAGCGCGGGCGCCCAGTGGGCGAGGAGACGGCCGGCGAGCGCGGCGCACGCGGCGAGGGCGACGAGGGTCGCGACGCCCGCGACCGGCGCGAGTGCCAACGCCCAGGTCCGGTCCAGGACTTCGGGCAGCCCGAGCCGCGAGTCCCGCAGGGCCGCGAAGGCCGGCAGGGCGATGAGCACGGCGGCGAACGGCGGCACCGCGAGCGACATCCCGGCGACGACCCCGCCCAGTCCGAGATGGAGCGTGAACCACGCGGCGGTCCGGCCCCGGGCGCCCCCGCCGCGCGCGGGCCCGTCCGCGAGTCGCTCCCCGTCCACGCCGCACAGCGCCCGCACCACCGCCACGCACATCGGCCGGGTGAGCGGGAAGACGGAGGTGAGCGCGGCGAGCGGCAACCCCACGGCGAAGGAGGCGAGTTGCAGGGGCAGGGAGTTGAATTCGTAGCGCGAACCGAGGGCCGGACCGACGACGAGCTCGCCGAGGAAGACGTACGGCATCGCGAGCGCGCCGCCGAGGATCAGATGGATCCACCGGCGCCGCGCCCGCCGCCCGAAGAGGAACCGGGCGAAACCGCTCACACCGCGCGCCGCGACCGTGCGGCGGAGCGCTCGGCCAGGAAACGGGCGCCGACGGTGGCCACGAGTACCCCGACGATCATCTGCCCAGCGTAGGTGAGGTACATGAGCTGGGTGGGGCGCTCGGCCATGTCGCCGACGTCGGCGAGCGAGGCCGCCGACAGCCAGGCACCCCAGCAGGCGACGGCTCCCGACCCGGTCCAGGCCAGGGCGAGCGGCACCACCACGGGCAGGCGGCGCGGGCGCCGGAAGGCGAGGGCCCACGCGCCGAGGACGGCGGCTGTCAGGAAGACGACACTGACGGCCGCGAGTACGTCGTACGCGGGGTCCGCGACGTGCTTGCCGACCAGGGGGACCGGCGCGAGTACGGCCGCCGCGACAGCCGTTCGCCGCCGGGCCGCGCCGGCCGTACCCCTGGGCAGGTTCCCCAGCCGTCCCTGCCACAGATGCGCCCACCGGTCCCGGGCGTAGAGCACGAACAGTGCGCCGAGGGCCAGTCCCTGCACGATGAACCCGGTGTACACGACCCCGAACACCCACGCGTCGAGCAACGGCGCCTGTCCGTCGCCGGTCGTCCCGCCGACCTGTCCGCCGAGGGCCTCCACCATCAGTTGCAACGGGAACCCGGCCATGATCGGCGCGAGCAGCCCGGTGGCGACCCACACGGGCAGGGCGAGCAACCATGCGGGGATCCGCATCCCCCAGGGCCGGGTCAGCAGCAGCGCCAGCACGATGACGGCACCGTCCATGGCCACGGTGACGCCGTTGACGGCGGCCATGGCTCCCCGGTGCTCCAGCAGGGAGCTGCCCTCGGGGATCCCCAGGTGGCTCCCGGCGATCCAGGCGATCTTGAGGGCGAGGTAGGGGAGGCAGGAGAGGACGGCGACCGCCCGCAGGACGCGCCGCGCCGGGCTGGTCCGCTCGGCGGGGCGGCTCCCCGGGGGACTGACGGCGTACGGCTCGGACCGGGGCGGGGAGGGGCGTGTCTGCGTCATGCCGCCACGCTGCCGCGCCCCGCCTTCGGCCCACGTCGTGCCCGAAGACGATCCACCTCCGCCGCACGGGGGAGACGCCCGGCCCCCGCGCCGCCGGTCAGAGCCTGCGGGTGGCGAGTGTCAGGCGGTCGCGCGCGTCGAACAGGGCGTCCTTCACCATCTGCTCGTGGGCGGGGGTGAGGCGGGCCACCGGCACCGAGCAGCTGATGGCGTCGCGGGCGGGCGTGCGGTACGGGATCGCCACGCCGAAGCAGCGCAGCCCCAGCGTGTTCTCCTCGCGGTCGACGGCGAAGCCCTGCTCCCGGACCTGGTGGAGCTCCTCGATGAGCTTCTCGCGGTCGGTGATCGTGTGCTCGGTCAGCGCGGGGAGGGTCTCCGGGAGCATCTTGCGGACCTGCTCGTCGGTGCAGGTGGCGAGCAGGGCCTTGCCGAGCGAGGTCGAGTGCGCGGGCAGGCGGCGGCCCACACGCGTGAAGGGGCGCAGATAGTGCTGGGACTGGCGGGTCGCCAGGTAGACGACGTTCGTGCCGTCCAGCCGCGCCAGGTGGATCGTCTCCGTCGTGTCGTCCGAGAGGCGGTCCAGCGTGGGGCGGGCCACGGCCACCACCTCGTCACCGTCGATGTACGAGGTACCGACCAGCAGCGCGCGCACCCCGATGCCGTACCGTGTGCCCGTCGCGTCCGTCTCGACCCAGCCGAGATCGACGAGCGTGCGCAGCAGCATGTAGAGGCTGGACTTGGGGTAGCCCACCGCCTCCTGCACCGCGGCGAGGGAGTGCATTCCGGGGCGGCCGGCGAAATACTCCAGCAGTTCCACGGTGCGTACGGCGGACTTGACCTGTGCCCCGCCACCCGTCTCGCCAACCGTCATCGCCCTTGACCCCTTCGTTCGACGGGAAATAGTCTCCAACAGCATATTCATCATCAGAGACGGTGTTCAGCATATCGAACGCCCCTGGTGAATAAGTAACAACTGCGGCAGAGCAAGCGGCAGAGCAAGCGGCATTCAATGTGGAGGGACCCGCGGTGGCAGCAGCACCAGTCTGGAGTGTCGACCCCCGAACCGGGAAGCAGCGTGAACAGGTTGCGGTGGAGGCCACGGCCCAGGAGGTGGACCAGGCCGTCCGCGCCGCCCACGCCGCGCGTGGCGCCCTCGCCGACCGTACGGTCCGCGCCGCGTTCCTGCGCTCGGCCGCCGACCAGCTTCAGGCGGCCAAGGACCACCTCGTCGAGGCCGCCGACGCGGAGACCGCGCTCGGTCCGGTCCGGCTCACCGGTGAACTCGCCCGCACCTGCTTCCAGCTGCGGGCCTTCGCGGACATCGTCGACGAGGGCGCCTTCCTCGACGTGGTGATCAACCACCCCGACGACACCGCGACCCCGCCGATCCCGGACCTGCGCCGCTACAAGGTGCCGCTGGGCGTCGTGGCCGTCTACTCCGCGTCGAACTTCCCGTTCGCCTTCTCCGTCGCCGGTGGCGACACGGCGAGCGCGCTGGCGGCGGGCTGCCCCGTCGTCGTCAAGGCCCACCCCGACCACCCGGCGCTGTCCGAAATGGTCGCGGCCGCGCTGCGCCGGGCCGCCGCCGAGCACGACATCCCCGCGGGTGTCGTCGGTCTCGTGCACGGCTTCGAGGCGGGCGTCGAGCTGGTCAGGCACCCGCTGGTCGCCGCGGCGGGCTTCACCGGCTCCGTACGGGGCGGTCGTGCGCTCTTCGACGCGGCGGCCGCCCGTCCGGTGCCGATCCCGTTCCACGGTGAGCTGGGCTCCCTGAACCCCGTCGTGATCACCGAGGCCGCGGCCGCCGAGCGCGCCGAGGCCATCGGGTCCGGGCTCGCGGGCTCGATGACGCTGGGCGTGGGCCAGTTCTGTGTCAAGCCGGGGCTGGTGCTGGCGCCGACCGGTGCGGCCGGTGACCGGCTCGTCAAGTCGCTCACCGACGCCGTGAGCGATGTCGACTCCGGGGTCCTGCTGGACCACCGTATGCGGGACAACTTCATCGCCGGTGTCGCCGAGCGTGCCGAGCTGCCCGACGTGGAGTCCCCGGTCACCGCGGGTGCGGGCGGCGAGCACACGGTGAGCCCGGGCTTCCTGACCGTGCCCGCGACCAAGCTGGCGGCGGAGGGTGAGCACGATCTGCTCCTGGAGGAGTGCTTCGGGCCGCTCACTGTCGTGGCGCGCTACGAGGACGAGTCCGAGGCGCAGGCGGTGCTGTCGCGTCTGCCGGGCAACCTCACGGCGACGGTGCATCTCTCTGCCGAGGAGGCCGCGGGGGAGGGGCGTGGTGCGGAGATTCTCGCCGAGCTGACGCCGCTTGCGGGGCGTGTGCTGGTGAATGGCTGGCCTACGGGTGTGGCTGTTGCTCCGGCCCAGCATCACGGAGGGCCGTACCCGGCTACGACGTCGACGTCCACGTCTGTGGGTGGGACGGCGATCGAGCGGTGGCTGCGGCCGGTTGCGTACCAGGGTGCGCCTGAGGCCTTGCTGCCGGCTGAGCTGCGTGATGACAACCCGCTGGGGCTGCCGCGGCGGTTCAACGGGCGGCTGGAGCGGTAATCGCTCGTAACGCCGTTGGGGTGCGGGGTTCGTTGGCGGCTGCCGGTTCGTTGTGGCTTGTCGCGCAGTTCCCCGCGCCCCTGGCGCTACCGCGCCCCTAAACGGGGCGCGGTGCCGCGCCCTCGTTCGGGAGCTGGGACACTCTCTCAATGGACGTGAAGATTCCCGAACTCCCCTTTCCCCTGCGTACCTACGGTCCCGACGGGCACTGGGACCACGAGAACGACGTGCTCAGCGGGTGGGCGGGGG
>NZ_VJZC01000320.1 GCF_009377185.1 Streptomyces spongiae | reverse complement strand
GGTGGGGCGCGTCCTGGCGACCGCCGGGCATGACAGCGGCTTCGCACACGTGGAGTTCGTCCTCACCACCGAGGGCCCGGAACTGGTGGAGATCAACCGTCGTATCGGCGGCGCGCTCGTCGGCGAGGCACTGTGCCGCCGGCTGGACACCAACGTCTACGACGCCATGGTCGACACCGCTCTCGGCCGGCGCCCCGCCCTGCTGGACACCCCTGCCGGTTCCTCCACCGGCCCCGCCACCGGCTTCGTGCTCGTCTACCCCGACCGCCCCGGTACGCTCACCGGCTGGACCGGCCTCGACGGTCTGTCCGCCTTCCCCGGCTCGCCCGAGTGGTATCCCACCGCCGTCCCGGGCCGGCGTGTGGAGCACCTGAGCGACCAGCGAAGTTGCACGGGGATCGTCCTGGCCGAAGCCGGGACCGCCGAACTGGCCCTGCACCGGGCCCTCAGCGCGGCCGGGAGCATACGCCCCATCGTCACCGCCGACGACGACCGCGACCGGGGATGACGCCGACTCCGCAGAGGAAGCCTCGTACACGGCTGCGCACCGGCCTTTCACGGCTCACCCCACCCACCGGACTCAGGGGACTCGGGGGCCTCAGGGGACTGACCGGACCGCAGCTCTTCCTGCTGGCCGGATCGTTCCTCATCCCGTTGGGCAGCTTCGCCGTGCTGCCCTTCATGTCGGTCCTGCTGCACGAGCGACTGGGGATGGAGCTCGGCACCGTGGGCGTGGTGCTCGCCGTCGCCTCGTTCATGCAGTTCTCCGGCGGCATCGTCGGGGCCGCGATCGCCGAACGCATCGGGCTGCAGAGCACCATGGTGCTCGCCCTGGTGATCCGTACGACGGGCTTCGCCGGCTTCCTGCCGGGGCTGGGCCATGCGGGCGCGGCAGTCACGGCGCTCTTCCTCGTCTCCAGCGGCGCCGCGCTCTATCTGCCCGCCAACAAGGCGTACCTGGTCCACCGTGTCGAGGAGGAACAGCGCCCCCTGCTGCTGTCCGCGAGCAGCTCCGCACTCAACGCCGGTATCGCGCTCGGCCCGATCGCCGCCGCGCCCTTCGTGCTCAGCGCCTCCGCGGAGCTCTTCGCCACGGTCACCGTACTGTTCGCGGCCATCACCGTGGGGCATGTCCTGCTGCCCGCGGAGATCCCCGACCACGAACCGTCCGGACCGGAGGAAGAGGCCGCCACCGAGCAGCCGCCCCCGCGCCGAGCAGGCCGGGCCAAGGCATTCGCCGGACTACCCGTGCTCCCCTTCGCGATCACCGTGCTGAGCGTGTACGTCTTCATGTTCTTCCAGCACTACCTCGCCGTCTACGCCGTACCCCGCACCTCAACGGTCTTCTACGGCCTCGTCCTGGCCCTCTACGCCCTGCTCCTCGTGGTCGCGCAGCCCCTTCTGTCGGCCTGGATCGCCCGTATGCCCTACAACCGCGCCCTGGGACTCGGCTTCACGGCCCTGTCCAGCGGCATGATCACCCTCGCCGCCGGTCACCCGGCCGCCATCCTCGGCGGAGCCCTGCTCATCTGCCTCGGCGAGATCATCCTCTTCCTCAAGAACGACCTCGAAGCCCTCGCCCGGTCACCCCGCACACCCGCCGTCGTCTTCGGCCGCCAACGCCTCGCGGCCGGAATCGGCGCGTTCGCCAGCGGCATCGCGGGAGGCGAGGGCTACAAGCTGGCCGAGCAGTCGGGTCACCCCGGCCTCTTCTGGGCAACGGTCGCCGTGCAGTGCGCACTGCTGCCCCCGCTGCTGATCCGAGCCCTGCGCCGCCGTCGGCGCACGTCCGCGGAGCTACTCCTGTGACTGAGGAGCGGAAGAACCTGATGCGTCCGACGATGCGGAACAGCCCGGTCATGGGCGGCTTACGGGCGGCTGCGGCACCCGTCGGCGCGTGCTTCGCGGCACTCGCCCTGCTGGTCGGCTACACCGCGACCGGGGCGGCAGGCGACCCGCCGCCGAGGATCGAAGTCGTCGCCGCCCGGATCATCGCGCCCATGGGGGCACGCTCCACCGCCGCGTACTTCGAGATCCGCAACACCGGCGCCTCCCCGGACACTCTGCGGTTCGCGGACTCCCCGGAGCTCGGCATCAGCGTCATCCGCCGTACGGCGCGCCGGACCGGGACGGGTCGCACGGAGCCGGCCTGGGCCGTCAGTGTTCCGGCGGGCGGCACGGTGCGTATGGCACCCGGCGGCCTCGGGGTCGTCATCCTCGACCCGCCGGCGCTGAAGCCCGGCCAGACCGTGCGCTACAACCTGTGGTTCCGTCACAGCGGAAAGGTCAGCGTCGAAGTGCCTGTGACCGCAGGCCCGAAATGACACATCGGTCACGCTCCGAACCTGCCCGGGCGGACGACGATCGCCAGCGCCTCGACCCGTCCGCTGCGCTGGAAGTGCAGTGTGAACGGCACGAAGTCGAACTCGCGCCACCCCGGCTTCGCCCGCAGTGTCACGTCCAGGCCCGACGGCGACATGGCGAGGCTGGCGCCGGCCGGGACCTCGGCCGAGTCCACCGTCTCCGCGTACGCCGCCCGGCCGCTGGTCATACGGTGACGACTGAGCTCGGTGCCACCACCGGCGCCGGCCATCGTCACCTTCAGCAGCCGGTCGCCCGCGCCTCCGGAATTGGTGATCCGGAAGAACGCGGCGGTGTCCCGGGTGTTCCCGTAAGGCAGGTAGACATGGGCGTCGGTGACCGCGATCCGCGCGGTGACCGCGTTGCCGGACAAGGCCCAGGTGGTCAGACCGCCCAGCGCGACACTGCAGGCGGCGACAGGCGCGAGCGCGGCCCTGAGGGCGTCGGCGAGCCGACGGCGGGTAGGACGCCACGGGTGCACGGTCATCGGCCGCCTCGGTTCCGGGTCGTGGCCACGGAGTGGCGAGCCGACAGGACATGCCGCCGAGCGGGAGGGACATCCCTGCGAGCAGGCGGGAAGCAAGAGATCATCGCTCACCGCTCCGGGCGGACGACGGCCGGAGTCCGCGAGCGGCTGCCGGTTGCCAGACCCGCAACCGCAGACTGTTGCCCACCACAAGCAGCGAGCTCACCGACATCGCCGCCGCGGCCACCATCGGGTTGAGCAGGCCGACCATGGCCGGCGGCACGGTCACGACGTTGTAGCCGAAGGCCCACACGAGGTTGGCGCGGATCGTGCCCAGGGTGCGCCGGGCGAGCAGGACCGCGTCGCCCAGGGCCTCGATGTCGCCGCGCACCAGGGTCACGTCGGCGGCCCCGATCGCGGCGTCGGTGCCGCTGCCCATGGCGATGCCCAGGTCGGCACCGGCCAGCGCAGCGGCGTCGTTCACCCCGTCACCGACGACCGCGACCCGACAGCCCCGTTCCCGCAGCTCGCGTACGAGCTCGGCCTTGTCCTCGGGAGTACAGCGCGCGTGCACGTCCTCGATACCGAGAGCGGCGGCGACGGCCCGGGCCGGAGCCTCCCGGTCACCGGTGGCGAGCACCGGGCGTACGCCGAGGCGCCGCAGCCGCTCCACGGCACGGTAGCTGCCCGGTCGTACGACGTCACCGACCTCGATCAGTGCCTCGGCCACCCCGTCGACCCGCACCAGGACGGGCGTGTGCGCGGCGGCCTCCGCCACCAGCAGGGCCCTCGCCAGCGCGGCGGGCAACTCGTCGTCCGCCGCGACGACTTCGACCAGCCGCCCCTCGACCCGGCCACACACTCCCCGGCCCGCGGTGGCCCTGAAGTCGCCGAGCTCCGGCAACGGCTGCCGCCCGGGCAGGGTCCGGCGGGCGTGGGCGACGATCGCGCGGCCCAGCGGATGCTCCGAGCCCTGCTCGACCGCCCCGGCCAGCCGCAGCACCTCGTCCTTCCCCAGGCCGTCCGGCACCGTTGTGACCTGGGCGACGTTCATGTGCCCCGAGGTGAGTGTGCCGGTCTTGTCGAGCACCACGGTGTCGAGGTGCTGAAGGGCCTCCAGGGACTGCGGCCCCTTGACCAGCACACCCAGTTGGGCGCCCCGGCCGGTCGCCGCCATCAACGCGGTCGGCGTCGCCAGCCCCAGCGCGCACGGACAGGCCACGACCAGCACCGCGACGCACGCGGTGACGGCCGCCTGGGGGTCGGCCCCGGCGCCCAGCCAGAAACCCAGCACGGTGACCGCGAGCGCCAGCACCACGGGCACGAACACCCCCGCCACCGAGTCGGCCAGCCGCTGCGCCTTCGCCTTCCCGGCCTGAGCCTCCGTCACCAGTCCGGCGATACGGGCGAGTTGTGTGCCGGCGCCCACGGCCGTGGCTCGGACCAGCAGCAGCCCGCCCGCGTTGACGGCGCCGCCCACCACGCCCGAGCCCGGCTGGACCTCGACCGGCTCGCTCTCACCGGTGACAAGGGACAGGTCGACGGCGGAACTGCCTTCCACCACCTCTCCGTCCGTGGCCACCCGCTCGCCAGGCCGCACCACGAAGACCTGCCCGATGCTCAACTCATCAATGGGGACGAGTCGTTCTGTGTCGCCGTCCCGTACGGACACCTCCTTGGCAACGAGTTGGGCCAGCGACCGCAGCGCGGCTCCGGTTCCGTGCCGGGCCCGCGCCTCCAGGAAGCGTCCGGCCAGCACGAACAGCGGCACGCCGACCGCCGCTTCCAGGTAGATGTGGGCGGCACCGCCCGAGGCCGAGGGCACCAGACTGAACGGCATCCGCATCCCGGGGTCGCCCGCGCCCCCGAGGAAGAGCGCATACGCCGACCAGGAGAAGGACGCCACCACACCCAGCGACACCAGGGTGTCCATGGTCGCCGCCGAGTGCCGCAGCCCGCGCACCGCCCGCAGGTGGAACGGCCACGACCCCCATACGGCAACCGGTGCCGTCAGTACGAAGCACAGCCACTGCCAGTTGCGGAACTGCCAGTCGGGCACCATCGACAGCGCGAGTACCGGAACCGCCAACAGCGCCGTGACCAGTAACCGATCGCGTTCCTGACGTGCGGCTTCACTGTCGCCGTCGTCCTCGCCCTGCCCGGTGTCGCGCTCACGTTCCTCGGGCGGCTCCGGAAGTCCGGCCGTGTATCCGGCCTGCTCGACGCTCGCCACGAGTTCCTCGGGACGGATGTGCACCGGATGGCTCACACGGGCCCGTCCGGTCGCCAGATTGACGGTCGCCGTGACCCCGTCCAGCTTGCCGAGCTTCTTCTCGACGCGTCTCACGCAGGCCGCGCAGGTCATCCCGCCGACGGTCAGATCGGTGGTCCTGAGGAGGATGTCGGGTTCTGTGGCCATCAGCCGCGACCCCCGGTCACGTCCCCCATGTCGCCCATGTCATCCATGTCGTCCATGTTCGTGCCCCCACGCCCGTCATCGTTCTGTGTGGTGCCGCTCATGCCGGGCGCGACGGGTCCCGCGGCGGCGCCGACGGCGTACGACACCGCGAACATCAACGCCAGCAGCAGGAGGAAGCCGCACAGCGCGGGCGGCGGCACCGGTTTCCACAGGGCCGCACTCGTGCCGGAGGAGGATCGTCGGGGCTCGTCCATCACCGGGTCTCCAGATCGGGTCGTACGGCGTCGGCTGGTCCGGGCCGTACCGGTGACAGAAGTCGGGCCCGCTGGGTGCAGGGTTCCTGAGCGAGCGTGTGGAGTGCGTCACGAGGGTGGTCGCTCCTCCGTGGGCCTTCGGCGTCGTGGGGTGACGCCCGGGTGGCCGGTACCGTCTCCGGCATCGAGGATGAGGATGACGGTGAGCCCGGGATGTGACGAGGTGCGCCCGCATGAGGACCGATGCTGGAGGGTCTACGGTGCCATGGACGTCTGACCGGCGGCTCTCCCCGGGCGTACGCCCGGTCACCGTCGACGCCAACGGCATCACGCTGTCCGGCCTGCTGAGTGAGCCCCCGCACGGCTCTCCGCGGGCGGTCGTCGTCGCCCTGCACGGCGGGGGCATGAACGCGGGGTATTTCGACGGCCAGGCGCACCCGGACCTGTCGCTCCTGTCCTTGGGAGCGCGCCTGGGCTACACGGTGCTGGCCTTGGACCGTCCGGGCTACGGGGCCTCGGCCGTACACCTCCCGCGGGGGCAGAGACTGATGGCGCAAGCCACCGCCGTGCGAGCCGCTGTCGCGGCGTTCACCGCGCGCCACGCACCGGGGGCCGGCACCCTTGTGCTCGCGCACTCCTTCGGCGCCAAGGTCGCCCTGGCAGCCGCCGCCCGCTGGGACACCTCCGACCTACTGGGTGTGGACGTCTCGGGGTGCGGAGGGCGACTGGCGGTGAACCCCGGCCTGGTCGGCCGTGAGGACGGCCTGGGCCGACGGAAGCTGAACTGGGGGCCGCTGCACCTGTATCCGCCGGACACGTTCCTCATGAGCCAGACGGTCGTGGCGCCCATGCCCGCACTCGAGGCCGCCACGGTGGCCGGCTGGACACGGCTGTCCGCCGCGATCCTGCCCCGCGTCCGCGTCCCGGTCCGGCTCACCTTCGCCGAACACGAGACCTGGTGGAGCCACGACGATGACGATCTCGCCGAGCTGACCGCACGCCTGACCTCCACTCCCCGTGTGGTCATCGACCGCCAGTCCGACGCCGGCCACAACATCAGCCTCGGCTGGACCGCACGCGCCCACCACCTCAAGGCCCTCGCGTTCGTCGAGGAATGCCTCACCTCCGGCCCACGACACGTCTGACCTGTGTGGCGGACCTGTCAGCCGTCACGCTCCGCGCCGACGAGGACGAAGGCCATCGTGACCGGATGGTCGCTGCGGTTGCGCCAGCTGTGGCGGGTGCCGTTCTGGATCACGATGTCCCCGGCCGAGAGGGAGGTGCGGTGGCCGTTGTCGAGTTCGAGGACGATGTCGCCCTGCAGCACGATGCCGTAGTCCACGGTCGGCGTCGTGTGCATGCCGTCAGGCTCCATGAGGTCGGCGATGCCGGGTGAGTCCGCCCGCTGTTCCCGGTCGAAGGCGACGGGGTCGAACTCCGGGTCGGCCATCGCGGTGTCCGGCGGGAAGGTCAGGACGATGAACCTCGTGCCGCCGGGTGCCGGGAGGAGGCTGGTGACCTTCGGTGTGGGATCCTCCCCCGTCCGGCTGACCTGCTCACCGGGGTCGGTGGCCCACGGCAGGCGGGACACCCAGCCCGGCAGACTGGTGAACTCCCGGCTGCGCGGCACGGGGCCGTCGCTGACGACGACCGACCTGCCGTTCTCGTCATGGCCGGTGACGACTCTCCGCATGCGTGTCTCCTCTGTCAGGTCGGTCTGGTCAGTCGGGTATGCCGCCACCGGGCTCGGCCCGGGTCCCCAGCGCGTCCGCCCAGGCGTCCAGGACGTCCGCCGTCGTGGGAGCCGGCGCCCTCAGCAGAGCCGATGCCACCGTGCGTACGAACAGCCGGTGCCGCTCGTCCGTGAGGTACTCCGCCGGGGACTTGCCGTCCACGCGCGCGAGCAACAGCGCCGGGATCAGTGACGCGACCCGCGCCTCGAGGGCGCTCCGGGGCTCCCAGTCGACGCACCGGACGTACTCCTCGGCCAGCACCCGGGCGGAGTCGAGGAGATCGGCTCGGTGCCCGGGTACCACCAGGCTCTTGAGGAGCAGATGGTTGACGCAGAAGGCCAGGTCGAAGGCCGGGTCTCCGTACCAGGCGCACTCGGCGTCCAGCAGCACGGGCCCGGCCGGGCCGACCAGGATGTTCTTGGGGCTGACGTCACCGTGCACCAGGGCGAGGGGGGTCGTGGCCGTACGGTCGGCGAGGCCCTGGAGGATGTCCCCCAGGTCGGGGTGCGCCGCCGCGGTGGCCAACAGGTACGGCTCGATGCGCAGCGCGTGGAAGTTGTCGTCGGTGGCGAACTCCGCGGCCAGGGCGGCATCGCCCGCACTCGCCGCGTGCAGGGTGCCGAGCAGTTCCCCGACGGCCGCGGCGGTCGCCACCTCGACCTGGCCGCCGAACAACCGCGCCTTCCACACCGGGTACTGCTCGGGAGGCAGGAACGACATCGCGAAGAGGCCGGCCTCGGCGTCGTGGGCCAGCAGCTCCGGCACGCTGTCCGGCCGGTGCCGGGAGGCGAACCGCATCCACGCCCATTCGTAGGCGTTGCGCGATACCGGTGCCTGCCAATCGGCGGCGACACGGAGCCGGGCCAGGGCCCGCTTGACGCACAGGGAGCGTCCCGGCAGGTCCACCCGCCACAGATCGGACGAGACACCGCCGGTCAGCGGCGTCCAGCGGGCGGCCTCGCCGGGCGCGGCGAGCCCGTGGGCGAGCAGGAAGTCGGCCAGTGAAGTGTCCGGCACCGGGTTCGGGCTCACCGGCTCGGAGGGCGAGTTCATCGCCGGTCACCCGACCCGGTGGTCAGGCCGCGGGGGCTGTTGCGGGCGTGGGCCGGTTCCTCGCCCGCCAGGATGCGTACGACTTCCTCGGCGGCGCGACGGCGCAGTTCCGTGACCGAGGCGTCGGAGGAGAAGGCGACGTGCGGGGTGAGCAGCGCGCCCGGCTGGGCCAGCAGTCCGTCGGGGACGTGCGGCTCGGTCTCCAGGACGTCGAAGGCGGCCCCGTCCAGGTGCCCGCTGTCGAGCGCCTTGATCACGGCGTCGGTGTCCACCAGGCCACCTCGGCTCACGTTGACCAGCAGGCCGCCCCGCTGCATCAGCGCCAGCTGCCCGGCTCCGATGATGTGGTGGGTGTCCGGCGTGAGCGGCACATGGAGGATCACCACGTCGCTGCGGCGCAGCAACTCCTCCAGACCCACCATCTCCACTCCGGGGGCGTCCTTCGGCGGGTGCGGGTCGTGGGCGAGGATCCGGCAGCCGAACGCGCCGAGCCGACCGGCGGTGGCGCGTCCGATGCGCCCGTATCCGACGATGCCGCAGGTCAGCGTCGACAGTCGGCGCAACCGGGCACTGGCGGGGTTCCAACGGCCCGCACGGACCTCCCGGTCGAACACGGCCAGGCCGCGCGTCCAGGCCAGCACCATGCCGACGGCGTGGTCCGCGACCTCCTCGACGCAGTAGTCCGGAACATTGGTGACCCAGACACCCCGGTCGGTGGCGGCCTCCACGGCGATGTTGTCGAGACCGACCCCGAGTCTGGCCACGATCCGCAGATCCGGTGACGTGCCGATCGCGGTGGCGGAGACGGGCGCCCAGCAGGTCAGGATCCCGGAGGGCCGGTGCTCGGCCACGAGTTCCTCGACGGCCTCGGCGGAGGCGGGCTCGGCGGGGCCGGTCACCAGGGTGTGGCCCGCCTCCTCGATGACCGATCGCTCGACGGAGTCGTCGGGCCAGGCGTAGTCGGTGAGCAGCACGGTGCCTGGGCGGCTCGGGTGTCTCATAGCAGGTCGTCCTCGCAGAATCGTGCGGCGCGGAATCGTGCGGCCGCGGCGGACGGTCGGGCGTCGCGCGCGGTCGCGTCCGGTGAGCGGGTTTGATCGCCACCAGGGGGGCGGCCGACGGCATGTCCGATGGGCCGTCGGTCGCCTTGGGTGGGTCGGAGGGGGTCACTGGGCTCGTCGGCACTCGCCGACTTGTGGTCGGGGCGGGCGCCGCTGGACGCCCCTGGAACGGATCACGGGGTACCGGGATACCGGGGCACGTCGAATCACTTTGTCACAGCCACGTGATGCTAACGATAGCATTCGCCGCCTTCGGCACGTCAAGAGTGCGAGCCACACCTGACCGTCGACACCCCGCCACAGCCCGCAAACGGAGCGGAGAAACCCCGCCATCACGGGAAATACGAGAGGCGCGGAAGAAAACCACTGTTGGCATCTTGACGCGCCCGGGACTTCCCTTCATGGTTTCTGCCAACGCCGACCGTGTGACCGATGAGTGTCCGCACGAAGTCCGGCTGTCGAAGACGTCATAGCCACGGACGTCACCGACGGGTGATACAGAGCTGAATTCCGCACGCGGCGTCCGACCGCGCGGCAGCCCGCCGTCACCCCATTCCTTCAGTCGACGACCGCACAGCCGTCGTCGGCTCAAGTCCGTGTTCAGCTCACCGCTTCTCGTCATCGCCCTACGACCCCGTACGGCGATGGATCCGCCGCGGTCCGCCGTGGCCCATTCCTCCTCAGGAGCCGCTATGACTCACGCAGCGCAGGTCGACACCAGTGCGGTGCCCGCCGACGAAACACAGGAAAGCAGCAGACCCCCCGTTTCCCGCACCATGATCGGCGTGGGCTTCCTGCTGATCGTCCTCTCCTACATGGTCAACGCGATGGACCGCCAGGTTTTCCCTCCCCTGCTGCCCAACATCCGTGAGGAGTACGGGTTCTCCCTGGAGCAGGGCGGGCTGCTGGCGACGAACTTCACCCTCGGCATGGCCCTGGCCGGCCTTCCCGCCGGCTACCTCCTGGACCGCTTCCGCCGCAAGACCGTGCTGCTGGTCAGCATCGTGATCTACTCGTTGGGCACGATGGCCACGCCGCTGGCGACCGGTTTCGCCGACATGACCCTGTACCGGGTCGTCTCGGGCTTCGGTGAGGGCATGCAGTCGGCAGCGATCTTCGCGGCGATCGGTGCCTTCTTCGCCCACCGGCGCGGCCTCGCCTTCGGTGTCATCGGCGTCGGCTACTCGATCGGCGTGTTCATCGCGCCGCTGATCGGTGTCGGGCTCACGGGCATGCACGGCACCTGGCACTCCCCCTTCTACCTGTTCGGCGCGGCCGGGCTGCTGATCGCGGCGGCCTCCCTGTTCCTCGTGAAGACCGGCCTGACGGAGCACTCCGCCGAGAAGGTCGCCTCGACCAGGACGTACGAGTACATGCCCGCCTCCGCCTACAACCGCAACACCGTCGCACTGGCCGTCCACGCGGTCATCAGCGGTGTGGCCATCTACGGATTCCTCGGCCTCTACCCGACCTACCTCATCACCTCGCTGCACTACACCGCCGAGCAGGCCGCACTGGCCATGAGCTTCCTCGGCTTCGGCGGCATGACGGCCGTGTTCGGCGGCTGGCTCGGCGACCGCTTCAACCAGCGCAACCTGCTGATGCTGAGCCTGCTGGCCGTCTCCGCCATCAGCGCGTGCATCTACGAGACGCACGCCGGCGTGGGGGTGCAGTGCGTGCTCGCCTTCCTCATGGGTGCCTTCGGGCTGGGCTTCATCTACCCCAACACCAACAGCGCGCTGCAGCGGGCCGTCCGCCCCGGCCAGATCGGGCGCGCCTCCGGCCTCTTCGTCACCAGCTACTACGGACCGGCGGCGTTCTCGGGCCTGCTCTTCGCCGCCCTGGTGGACTCCTCCGACTGGACCCGGGCCGGACTGCTGCAGGTCACAGCCCTGCCGCTGCTGGGAGTCGTGGCTCTGGCCTTCGTGCGGACCTCGCAGTTCAACAACGCGGTCCGCTGAGCGCTCCGCCGGCGACATTCCACAGGGGCCTGCCCACCGCTTGGCGGTGGGC
>NZ_VJZC01000319.1 GCF_009377185.1 Streptomyces spongiae | reverse complement strand
CGATCGCAAGGCGCCGGAGCGCCCTAATAGCGGAGCTATTCGGGCGTTTCGGCAACGCGGCGAGCGTGCGTGCCAGACGCCGCGGGGCAGGCGGGAAACTCCAGACAGGCCCTACCGTAGGCGCATGGAGAGTGAGGGGGCCCGAGAGGCCGTTGGAGCGAAGTGTCCCGGCTGTGGCGGATCCGACGTGCGTACGGTCCCGGAGACCTGCGCCGACCCGGAGTCCGTACACAGCGGTCTGTCCGACCGGCTGGCGAGGCAACCGGGCACGGCGTCCCGCGGCGACTCCGTCCTGCACTTCGTCGAGGGCGCCTTGATGACCGGCGTGTGCGCCGGCCTCGCGTACAGCGGAACGCAGGGCGACAAGCCGCTCTACACGATCGGCGGTTCGCTGGTGGCGGTGCTGCTGCTCGTCGGCACGATCGTCGTGATCCGCGGCGAGGTACGCGTGCGCGGTGCCGTGGCGGCGGGGGAGACGCGCGCCGGGGAACTGTGGCGCTCGGCGTCCTACTGCTCGGGCTGCGGGTCGGTGTTCTATCCCGACGGCACCCCTTGGCAGGGGCCGCTGACACCCGAGCAGTACCAGAAGTACGTGTGGACCGAAGCGGGTTACGACAAGCAGCTGGAGCAGAAGGTCAAGGACGTGACCCTGCCTCCCGGCATTCCGGTACGCCAGACAGGAGCCCCCGACCATGCCTGACGCCCCCGTGATCCTCAGCGACGACCCGGCCTCCTTCCCGCACAGCGTCCTGGCCGACCGCCACCCCGCGCTCATCCGCAAGGTACGGGACGCCTTCCCGTACGGCCCCGCGCAGCACCGGGCGCTGGACGCGCTGCTGAAGAGCGCCGTCGAGGGAGCCGTCGAACCGCTGGACGACGACGTCTGGTGGGAGACGTGGGGCGTGGACGCGTACGTCGGCCGGTCCTGGTTCGAGGTGCCGTTCCTGTGGTCGGAGAGCTACTTCTACCGCCGACTCCTGCGAGCCGTCGGCTACTTCGGGCCGGGCCCGTGGCAGGGTGTCGACCCCTTCCGCCCGTTCAAGCTCGCCGAGCTCGACACCCCGGAGGCCGCGGAGGAGATCGCCGCGCTCGACCGGCTGGACGGCCGGCCTGCCGAAGAGCAGCGTCAGGCCCTGCTGCACGGCTCGCTGTGGGGCAACCGGGCGGACCTCGGCTTCCGTATCCAGTCCGGCGACGAGAAGTCCGCCACCTCCGAACTCGTCGCGGACGACAGCGAGTCGCTCTGGCCGCTGCTGACCGGGGGCACCCTGGTCGTCGTCGCCGACAACGCCGGCCGTGAACTCATCCCCGACCTGCTCCTCGTCGACCACCTCCTGCGTCACGACCGCATCGAGCGGGCCGTACTGCACCTCAAGCCGTACCCGTACTACGTCTCCGACGCCACGACCGCCGACGTCGTCGACGCCGTAAGCCACCTGGTCACCGCCGACGCGCCCGCCGGGCGGCGCCTGTGGTCCGCCCTGACCGACGGCCGCCTCACCCTCCGCGCCCACCCCTTCTCCTGCGGCCCGCTGCCGTACGCGGACATCCCGGACGATCTCCGCGAGGAGTTCGCCGCCGCGGACCTCACGATCATGAAGGGCGACCTCAACTACCGCCGTCTCGTCGGCGACCGCCTCTGGCCCCCGACCACCCCGTTCGCGACCCCGACGGCGTACTTCCCCGGCCCGGTGGCAGCCCTGCGCACCCTCAAGTCGGACGTGATCGTCGGCCTCGACGAGCACACGGAGCCGGCCCTCGTCGCGGCGGAGGGCCAGAAGTGGCGAACGAGCGGAACACACGCGCTGATCCAGGTGAAGCCGTGAGCGGGGACCTCGCGCACTCACCCCACCCGCACGTCCTGCCACACCATCCGATGATCCGAGGTCGGGACCGTCGTCCCGTCGCCCACCAACCGATACAGCGGGTCATCCGACGTAGGCCAGAAAACCCCGTTCGCCAAGGGAACCAGCCCCTTCGACGGAAGGACGTGATCGACCCGAAGATTCCCGGGAGCGCTGTCGCCGAAGTCGGCCGTGTCATACGCGGGGTCACCCACATGGGACACGTTCGCCCCACCCTGCAACCGCGCCGCCTCCACCCCACCCGCACTGGCCGGCGGAGCCGAGGGCAACCGCACCGCCGGATGGTCGAGAAGCTGCCGTACGGCGTGGTCGTAGCTGTCCCCGTCGTACGGATCGGCGTTGAGGTCCCCGGCGATCACGAACCGCGCCCCGGACCGCAGCCCACCCCGGACACCCTTGTCGTCGTAGAGGTACGCACTGCGCTTCCGCCCTCCGACGTAGTCGGCCCACAACCGGATCTCGTCGTGGTTGCGCCGCCCGTTGCGGTCCTCCGCCCCGTCGAAGGTGGGCGGCGTCGGGTGCGACACCAGAAAGTGCACGGTCTCGTGCCCGATCCGGACGGGCAGGTCCCAGTGGCTCTTCGACGACAGCCGCAGCACCTCCACGGCCGCCTCGCTGTAGTAGCCCTGGGGCATGACGTTCCCCGGCATGTCCTTCCACAGGAACCGCTGGAAGGACCGGGCATCGCGCATGTCGATCGGGAACTTCGAGAGCACGGCCATGCCGTACTGCCCGGGAAACCACCCGTACCCGAACGCGTCCTGCCCGTACGCGTCGGAACCGGGCGTCGTCACGACCCCGTTCCGGCCGTCGAGGTCCACCCCGGACGGCACCCCCGTGTTCACGGGAGCGGTGAAGCGGAACGGGAAGCGGACGGGACGTGCGCCGCGCTGGCCGACGGACAGGTAGTTGCGCAGGAACAGCCGGAGCGCGGAGCCGTCCGCGTCGTGGTCGAACTCGTTGATGAGCAGCACATCGGGGTCGACGCGCTGGATCGTCTCCGCGACGTTCCGCGCCTGGGCGTTGCCGGGCGTGGACAGGTCGGTGACCAAGGCGCCCTGGGTAGCGCGGTTCAGTGACGCGTTGAACGTGGCGAAGCGAACGGACCGCTTCCACGAGGTGGCGGACGCGGCGCCGGCGGCCGAGGTGGCCAGGGCCGCACCGGCCAGCCCGGCGAGCGCCGTACGACGGGAGAACGCTCGGGATGGGCTCATGAGAGGGCTCCTCGGGCTCCTCGGGACAGGAAACGTCCGTAGTCTGCGCGCGTAGAAGCGGGCGTCACAAGAGGCGACGGGAATTCACACCCATCACTTACGATCCGTCAGCCGTACGAGAAGTAGCGTCCTCCGCCCGTACACCGGCAGGTCACGCAAAAGGTTCCCGTAAAGTCCCTGTTCACGCGATGGTGTGATCATGTGCTGCCCCGCGGATGCCCGTTGAGGGCCACGGGTAGAGCCCCGCCATGACGCAGCCGTTCCAGCTCCCGCACTTCTACATGCCGTACCCCGCGCGGCTGAACCCGCACCTGGAGGAGGCGCGCGCCCACTCGACCGCGTGGGCGCGGGACATGGGCATGCTGGAGGGCTCCGGCGTCTGGGAGCAGGCCGATCTGGACGCGCACGACTACGGGCTGCTCTGCGCGTACACGCACCCCGACTGCGACGGCCCGGCACTCTCGCTCATCACCGACTGGTACGTGTGGGTGTTCTTCTTCGACGACCACTTCCTGGAGACCTTCAAGCGCAGCCAGGACCGCGCCGGCGGCAAGTCCTACCTCGACCGGCTGCCGCGTTTCATGCCGCTGGACCTCTCGGCCGGCGTACCGGAGCCGGAGAACCCCGTCGAGGCGGGCCTCGCGGACCTGTGGGCGCGCACCGTGCCGTCGATGTCCATGGACTGGCGCAGGCGCTTCGCGGTCGCCACCGAGCACCTGCTGAACGAGTCGCTGTGGGAGCTGTCCAACATCAACGAGGGGCGGATCGCCAACCCCGTCGAGTACATCGAGATGCGCCGCAAGGTGGGCGGCGCCCCCTGGTCGGCGGGGCTCGTGGAGTACGCGACGGCCGAAGTGCCCGCGGCCGTGGCCGGGTCGAGGCCGCTGAGGGTGCTGATGGAGACGTTCTCGGACGCCGTCCACCTGCGCAACGACCTGTTCTCCTACCAGCGGGAGGTCGAGGACGAGGGCGAGCTCAGCAACGGCGTCCTCGTCCTGGAGACCTTCTTCGGCTGTACGACCCAGGAGGCGGCCGAGACCGTCAACGACGTCCTCACGTCACGGCTCCACCAGTTCGAGCACGCGGCGCTCACCGAGGTCCCCGCGCTGGCCCTGGAGAAGGGGCTCACCCCGGAGGAGGTCGCCGCCGTCGCCGCGTACACGAAGGGCCTCCAGGACTGGCAGTCGGGCGGCCACGAGTGGCACATGCGGTCCAGCCGGTACATGAACGACGGCGTCACGCGCGGACCACTGGACCTCGGTGGCGCGGTGCTCTCCGGCCCGGCGATGGCCCGCCGGGCGGGGTTCGGCACGTCCGCCTCCGACATGGGCGCGCTCCTCGCCGAGGCCGCGGCGCAGCGGTTGCGCGCCCACGCCCACGTGCCGTTCCAGAAGGTCGGTCCGTCCCTGCTGCCCGACTTCCACATGCCGTTCCAGGTCCGCCTCAACCCCCATCTGGACGGGGCCCGTGAGCGGCTCGTCCCCTGGATGCACCGTACGGGCATGCTCAGCGAGGGCGTCTGGGACGAGGACAAACTCGCCGCCGCCGACCTGCCGTTGTGCTCGGCGGGCCTGGACCCGGACGGCACCTCGGAGGCACTCGACCTCAGCTCCCGGTGGCTGGCCTGGGGGACGTACGCCGACGACTACTACCCGCTCGTGTTCGGCGCCCGTCGCGACCTCGTCGGCGCCAAACTGTGCACCGAGCGCCTCTCGGCCTGCATGCCCGTCGACGGTGAGCCGCCCCTCGTGCCCGCGAGCGGCATGGAGCGCGGCCTGACCGACCTCTGGCGGCGCACCACGGCGGAGATGGGCGAAGCCGACCGCCGCGGCATGAAGGCGGCGGTGAACGTCATGACCGAGAGCTGGCTGTGGGAGCTGGCCAACCAGATCCACCACCGCGTCCCGGACCCGGTCGACTACCTGGAGATGCGCCGCGCCACCTTCGGCTCGGATCTCACGCTCCGCATGTGCCGTATGGGTCACGGCCCGTCCGTCCCGCCGGAGGTCTACCGCAGCGGTCCGGTCCGGTCGCTGGAGACCGCGGCCATGGACTACGCGTGCCTGGTGAACGACTGCTTCTCGTACCAGAAGGAGATCGAGTACGAGGGCGAGGTCCACAACGGCATCCTCGTCGTGCAGACGTTCTTCGGCTGCGACTACCCGACCGCCCTCGGTGTCGTCCACGACCTGATGACCCAGCGCATGCAGCAGTTCGAGCATGTGGCGAAGAACGAACTCCCCGTGGTCTACGAGGACTTCGACCTCTCGGACGAGGCCCGCGCGACCATGGAGGGGTACGTGACGGGACTTCAGAACTGGATGTCCGGCATCGTGCACTGGCACCGCGACGTCAGCCGCTACGACTCCGCCTCCCTGGCCCGCCGCGCCCACGGCTTCCTCCCGGACCGGGCCCCGGGTTCGGGAGTGAGAACGGGATTTTCCGGTTCCAATTGGAATCTTTGCAACTTCTCTCACTGAACCGGATATTCAGGGAACTTCCGTGGGGTGCCGGGAGTCTTCTGAGACAAGGGGAACAGACACGAGAACACGGGGGTGTTCAAGCCTTGACCGACATCATCGAGAGGATCACCGACCGCATCACCGAGGGGGAGGCACACGCCGCAGGGGAGCTGGCGCCGTATGTGACACCGTTGCCCGTCCCGCCCGTCCTGCGGCCAAAGGCCGGCGACGTGCTGCGTGAGACCGAGATCGCGCTGCGCCCCACCTGGGTGCGGCTCCACCCGCAGCTGCCGCCGACCCTCATGTGGGGGTACGAGGGGCAGGTGCCGGGCCCGACCATCGAGGTGCGACGCGGGCAGCGCGTCCGCATCGCCTGGACCAACCGCATCCCGAAGGGCAGCGAGTACCCGGTCACCGCCGTCGAGGTGCCCGTCCGCGCCCCGGGCACCCCGCCGGCCACCACCGAGCCCGGCCGCGGGGGCGTCGCGCCGGACGCGAACGTGGCGGCCCTGCCCGCCTGGTCGGTGACCCACCTGCACGGCGCCCAGACGGGCGGCGGCAACGACGGCTGGGCGGACAACGCGGTGGGCTTCGGCGACGCCCAGCTCGCCGAGTACCCGAACGACCACCAGGCGGTCCAGTGGTGGTACCACGACCACGCCATGAACATCACCCGGTGGAACGTGTACACGGGCCTGTACGGCACGTACCTCGTCCGGGATGACGAGGAGGACGCCCTCCACCTCCCCTGCGGGGAGCGGGAGATCCCGCTGCTGCTCGCCGACCGGAACCTGGACACGGACGAGGAGGGCCGCCTCAACGGCCGGCTGCTGCACAAAACGGTCCGCATCCAGGAGCAGAACCCGGAGACGGGCAAGCCGGTCTCGCTGCCCTTCACCGGCCCGTACACGACGGTCAACGGCCGCATCTGGCCGTACGCCGACGTGGACGCCGCCTGGTACCGCTTCCGTCTCGTCAACGCGTCGAACGCGCGTATCTACAACCTGGTCCTGGTCGACGAGGACGACAACCCGGTGCCGGGCGTGATGTACCAGATCGGCAGCGACGGCGGACTGCTGCCGCGGCCCGTGCCGATCGACTTCACCGGGGACCTGCCCGTGCTGAGCGCCGCCCCGGCCGAGCGGTTCGACCTGCTCGTCGACTTCCGCGCGCTCGCCGGCCGCAGGCTGCGGCTGGTCAACAAGGGCCGCGGACAGGCGCCCGGAGTGCCCGACCCGGTGAACGACGTGCGCTACCCGGAGGTCATGGAGTTCCGCGTCCGCGACATCTGCGAGGGGGACACCTTCGAGGAGGACACCTTCGAACTGCCGGAGGTCCTCTCCGGCTCCTTCCGCCCGCTGACCCACGCCACCAAGCACGGCCACCGCATGATCGTGCTCACCGCCCCCGGCACCAAGGGCGGTGGCGGGCACCTGGAGATCTGGGAGATGACCGAGGTCAAGGACCCCGGTGACATCCAGGTCCCCACGGACGGCATCATCCAGATCACCGGCGAGGACGGCACCACGAAGACGTACCGCCGCACGGCGCGCACGTTCAACGACGGACTCGGCTTCACCATCGCCGAGGGCTCTCACGAACAGTGGAGCTTCCTCAACCTCGCCCCGCCCGGTGTGGTGCACCCCATGCACATCCACCTGGCGGACTTCCAGTTGCTGGGCCGCGACGCGTACGACGTCTCCGGGTTCGACCCGGCGATCGGCGGCACGGTGAGGCCGATCGCGTTCAGGCCGGACACGCCCATTCCCCTCGCACCCAACGAGCGCGGCCACAAGGACGTGTTCCAGGTGCCGGGGAACCAGATGCTGCGCGTGATGGGCCGCTTCGACGGGGCGTACGGCCGGTTCATGTACCACTGCCATCTGCTGGAGCACGAGGACATGGGCATGATGCGGCCCTTCGTCGTCATGCCCGAGGAGGCCCTGAAGTTCGACCACGGCACGGGCCACGGCGGCCACGAGGGGCACACAGGCTGACGCCCCGGTCCCGGTCCCGGTCCCAGTCCCGGTACTGCTCGACGGCCCGGGTCGCGAACTCCACCGCGGCCCGGGCCGCCGTATGCCGTGAGCGCCTCAAACCTGCTCCGTACAGGCGCATCGGAGTCGCCGACCCAGCGCCAGTCTCACTCTTTCGAGGATCGTCGCGCCGTCGTGCGCCGGGTAGAACGCCTCCCGGAGGAGATCGACTGATGGAACAGACCGTGTTGCGACCCAAGCCCATGCCCGGCCAGGAGCCCGGCGGCGCCGACCCGATCGACGCGTCCGGCCCCACCCGGCGCCCGCACGCCGCACCCCGCCGGGGGAAACGGCTCACCACCTCGCTGCTCACCGTGCTCGCCGCCACGGTCCTGGTCCTGACGGGGGTCGGACTCGGCACCGTCTGCGCCACCGTCAACGGCATGAGCAGGCCGGCGGAGCCGCGACAGACGGCGGGCGTGCCCGGTGAGTCCGGCCGGCAGGTGGGTGCACCACCCCGGCCGGGCAGCTCCACGCTGCTGTCCGGCGCCGCCGAGCCCGTCAGACAGCAGGGCGGTTCGGCCACCACCACCGTGGGCACCCCCGTGCGGACCACCCTGGGCGTCGAGGTCGTCGACTCCTCCGGGAGCGCGGGCGCGCTCGTCGTGGGCGTCCACGTACCAGGACCCGCCTACACCGCGGGCCTCGTCCGCGGTGACGTCCTGCACGCCTTCGGCTCCACCCGTGTCGCCGGAGCCGCCGACCTCGCACGGGCCGTGGCGTCCGCGACTCCCGGCAGACCTGTCAGGCTCGCGGTGCGCCACGCGAACGGCACCCGGAAGGTGTTGACCACGGTCCCCGGCGTCGTCACCTGACACCCACTGTCCACGCCCGGCGGCCCTGAGGCACGATGGGCCTCATGCTGAGCACCCTTCTTGCCTTCCTCGGCGCCTGCACGCTGATCGCCGCCTCGCCCGGACCCAGCACGGTCCTGATCATCAAACAGTCACTGCGCAGCAGGCGCTCCGGGTTCCTGACGGTGCTCGGCAACGAGACGGGCGTCTTCGTCTGGGGCGTCGTCGCCGCGTGCGGCCTCACCGCGCTGCTCGCCGCGTCGGAGCTGGCGTACGACGCCATGCGCATCGTCGGAGCGGTCGTCCTCGTCGTGTTCGGCATCCAGACGCTGCGTCAGGCGCGCCGCGCCAAGGGCCAGGAGCAGACCGAGTGGACGGGCACCGAGAAGAGCGGCTGGGCCTCGTACCGGGGTGGGCTGCTGCTCAACCTCGCCAACCCCAAGGCGGCGATCTTCGCGATGTCGTTCCTGCCGCAGTTCGTGCCCGAGGGTGCCCCGCACCTGCCCACCATGATCGGGCTCGCGGCGCTCTGGGCGGTCTACGAGACGGGCTACTACAGCGTGTACGTGTGGTTCGTGGGCCGTATGAGGGCCGTGCTGTCCCGCAGCGGGGTGCGCCGGCGTCTGGAGCAGGTCTCCGGGGGCGTGCTGCTGCTCCTCGGGGCACGGCTGGCCCTGGAGAGCTGAGCCGGGGCCGGTCGGCAACGCCACGCCGCAATTGGCTCGCGCACGCTGCGGCGGAGGGGCAGGATGCTGCCCGTGAGCCCTGGGGAAACTCCGGACGTACGGAGGAATCGATGACCGGCACGCCCGTGCCCTTCACTGTCGACGACTACACGGCCCGCATGCGGCGCGCGGCGCGGGCCGCGGGGGAGGCCGGTCTCGACGGCGTCCTGATCGCGCCCGGACCCGACCTGGTGTGGCTGACGGGGTACCGGCCGCCGGAGACGGAGCGGCTGACGCTGCTGGTGCTGCGGCCCGGCGAGGACCCCGCGCTGGTCGTCCCGGCCCTGGAGGCGCCGGACGCGGCGAAGGCCGCGCCCATGCTGACCCTGCGCGACTGGACCGACGGCAAGGACCCCTACGAGACGGCCGCCGACCTCCTCGGCCGCGCCGACAGCCCCGTACGCGCCGACAGCCCCGGACACACCGCCGGCCCGGGACGCACCGGCCGTACGGTTCGCTTCGGCGTCAGCGACAACGCCTGGGCCATGCACCTGCTCGGCCTGCAAAGCCGCCTGCCGGAGGCGGCCTACGTGTCCCTCACCGAGGCCCTGCCGATGCTGCGGGCCGTCAAGGACGCGGCGGAGCTGGAGCGGCTGGCAGCCGCGGGGGCGGCCGCGGACGCGGCGTACGAGGAGATCCGGAAGGTTCGCTTCGCCGGACGCCGGGAGACCGAGGTCGCCGCCGATCTCGACGGCCTGCTACGGCAGTCCGGGCACTCCCAGGTCGACTTCACGATCGTCGCCTCGGGCCCGAACGGCGCCAACCCCCACCACGAGGCGGGCGACCGAGTCATCGAGCGCGGCGACATGGTCGTCCTCGACTTCGGCGGCCTGAAGCACGGCTACGGCTCCGACACCTCCCGCACCGTCCATGTCGGCGAACCGGACGCCGAGGAGCGCAGGGTGCACGACATCGTGCGCGCGGCACAGGAGGAGGGCTTCCGGGCGGTCCGGCCGGGCGCCGCCTGCCAGGACGTCGACCGGGCGGCCCGCGCCGTGATCGACGAGGCCGGGTACGGCGAGTACTTCATCCACCGCACCGGCCACGGCATCGGCGTCACGACGCACGAACCGCCCTACATGGTCGAGGGCGAGGAGCGGCCCCTGGTGCCCGGTATGTGCTTCTCGGTGGAGCCCGGGATTTACCTCCCCGGCCGTTTCGGGGTGCGTATCGAGGACATCGTGACGGTGACCGAGGACGGCGGACGCCGTCTCAACACCACCGCGCGCGAGATGGCGATAGTCGACTGACGTGTACGGCGTGCCCGGTATCCCCGCCGGCTGCGCCGTACCGACCGAGCAGCCAGCAGCCCCCGCCCCCCACGGATGACGACGGCGCGACCCATGACCCAGGCACCGACCCCCACCGCGGACACCGTTCGCCGACTGGTCCGCTCCCTGCTGCCGGGCGGCGGCGGACCCGACGTGCGCCCCGTCGCCGAGGGCGGCGGGCACTTCACCTGGTGGGTCGGCACCCGCCATGTGCTGCGGCTCGCCCCGGACCGTGACTCCGCCGTGCGGCAGCGGCGGGAGCTGCGGCTGCGCGACCTGGTCCGCCCGCACCTCGGGGTCGCCGTCCCGGTGAGTGTCGCCCACGGCGAGTGGGCGGCCGGCCTGACCTACACGCTCGACACCCGGCTGCCGGGCGGTACCGCCGAGGACCACGACGTGTCCGCCGTCGGCGAGGACGATCTGGCCGGGCTCCTCACTGGGTTGCGCGAGGTGCCCGCCCGGCAGGCCGAGACGCTCGGTGTCCCGCGCATCTCGCCACGCTCCCTGGAGGCACTGCGCAAGGCTGCCGTTCGCGCCGCCCAGCACCTGGCCGAGGCCGACGAGTTCGACCCCACGCGGCTCGCCCAGCTCACGGCTCCCGCCACCGCCCAGCTCACCGCGCCCGCCCCCGTCCTCGTCCACCGCTCCCTGAGGGGCGAACACCTCGTGGTGAGCGCCGACGGGCGGGTGCGCGGTGTCCTCGACTGGACCGGCGCGGTGGTCGGCGACCCCGCCGAGGACATCGCCGGCCTCGCCCACGCCGTCGGCTCCCCGGCCGCGGTGCGCGCCGCCACGCTCGCCGGGTACGGCGCACGCCCCTGTCTGCGCGGCCTGTGGCTGGCCCGCTGCGACACGGTGATCCGTCTCTCCGAACGGATTCAGGGCCGCGACACGGGCCCGCTCCCGCTGCTGCGGAAGCAGTTGCGCAGGGCGTGGGAGGCGATCCTGCTGGAGCGGGTCACGGAACTGCGGGACGGAGTGGACGAGGCGCTGTAGCCACCCCCAAGCCCCAAGCC
>NZ_VJZC01000318.1 GCF_009377185.1 Streptomyces spongiae | reverse complement strand
CGCCCGCACCAACCCCGTCTCGTACGCGAGGACCACCACCTGCACCCGGTCGCGCAGTTCCAGCTTGGTGAGGATGCGGCCCACGTGCGTCTTCACCGTGGCCTCGGACAGCACCAGGCGGGCCGCGATCTCGCCGTTCGACAGGCCCTGCGCGACGAGCACCATGACCTCCCGCTCACGGTCGGTGAGCCGCTCCAGCTCCTTGCGCTGGGTCCCCTGGCCGGTCCCCGGCAGCATCGGTGCGAACCGGTCGAGCAGACGCCGGGTCGTGGACGGAGCGACCACGGCGTCACCGCTGTGCACGGAGCGGATCGCGGCCAGCAGCTCGCCGGGGGGCACGTCCTTGAGCATGAAGCCGGAGGCACCCGCCTTCAGCCCGGAGAAGGCGTACTCGTCGAGGTCGAAGGTGGTCAGGATCAGCACCTTCGGCGGGTTGGGATCGGAGCAGATGCGGCGGGTCGTCTCCACGCCGTCCAGCTTCGGCATGCGGACGTCCATGAGGACCACGTCCACCTCGGTGGAGCGCAGCACCTGGAGGGCCTCGACGCCGTCGCCCGCCTCGGCCACGACCTCCATGTCCGGCTGGGCGGCGAGCACCATCCGGAACCCGGTGCGCAGCAGCACCTGGTCGTCGACGAGCATCACGCGGATCGCCATCGGGTCCTCTTCCGTTTCCGTTGTCCATCACAGGGTCGTCAGGGGGGTCTTACCAACAATTACGCGGTCATACGAACAACGGGACCAAAGGGTCGCGCAAACGTGCTCTTACAGGTGTCAACGAGCGACATGAACAGTCGTCAGTGAGCGGGTTTGAGCGGGAGCAGTGCGCTGATACGGAAACCGCCACCCGGGCGCGGTCCCGCGTCCAGGGTTCCGCCGACCATGCCCACGCGCTCGCGCATACCGATCAGGCCGTGCCCCTGGCCGTCGAAGCCGCCCTCCTCGTACAGCTCGTGCGGGGCGCCCTTCCCGTCGTCCTCGACGAGCAGACCGAGACCGTCGTCGAAGTAGACCAGGCGCACGCTCGCGCCCGCGTTCGGGCCGCCGTGCTTGCGCGTGTTGGTGAGGGCCTCCTGGACGATGCGGTACGCCGTGAGCTCCACACCGCTGGGCAGGGGCCGCGGAGTGCCCTCCACCTTGAAGTCGACCGGGAGACCGGAGGTGCGGCACTGCTCGATGAGCTCGTCGAGCTGCTCCACGTCGGGCTGCGGGACGTACTCGCCGCTCTCCTGGTGCTCGCCGGTGCGCAGCACGCCCAGCAGACGGCGCATCTCGGCGAGGGCCTGGCGTCCGGTGGAGGAGATCGTCTCCAGGGCCTTCTTCGCCTGGTCGGGCGCGGCGTCGAGGACGTACGCGGCGCCGTCCGCCTGGACCACCATCACGGACACGTTGTGGGCGACCACGTCGTGCAGTTCGCGGGCGATGCGGGCACGCTCCGCGGCGACGGCGACCTTGGCCTGTGCCTCGCGTTCCTTCTCCAGGCGGGCGGCACGCTCCTCCAGCTGGGCGAAGTAGGCGCGGCGGGTGCGCAGGGAGTCGCCGAGCACCCAGGCGAGGGCGAACGGCACGGTCATGACGACCGATATCGCGACCTCGCCGACCGGACCCGTGTCCGCCGCGGGCCAGCGCATCTGCGCCAGCGTGGCCGCGCTCAGCCCGCCGGCCAGGGCGAACCGGGAGGCCCAGCGGGCACCGTTCGCCGCCACCGTGTAGATGATCACCAGCATGGCGAAGTCGGCCGGGATCGTCGGCACGTCGGTGACCAGCTGTGCCACACCGGTCACGGCGGCCAGCAGCAGCATCTGCTCGGGCAGCCGGCGCCGCAGGGCGATCACCAGGCAGAGCAGGAACGTGACGGGGATCCAGGCGACCGGGAGGTCGCTCCGGTCCGCCTCCTGACTGACGGTTCCGGCCACGGCGGAGATCCCGAGCAGGAAGACGGCCCAGAAGCTGTCGACCCATGTCGGGTGCCTGCGGAGGAAGTCATAGAGGCGCTGCACGTAACCCAGCGTAAAGACGTGTGCTGTGTGCAGGAGTCAACCGGAGGGTCGATCCGCAACCGGCGCGCGTACTCCCCAAGGTGGAGGCTCCCCACTTCCCGGCGCCTAGCCTGGCACGGTGACGGGTGCGGTGACTGGTGCGGCGGGCGGCGAGTGGCGCGGGTGGCGCGAGGCGACGGAGGAGGCGCTGTACGGGCCCCGGGGGTTCTATCGGCGCCCCGAGGGCCCCGCCGGGCATTTCCGCACGTCGGTGCACGCGTCGCCGCTGTTCGCCGAGGCGGTGGCGCGGCTGTTGTGCCAGGTGGACGAGACGCTCGGGCACCCTTCCGAGCTGGCCTTCGTGGACATGGCGGCGGGCCGGGGAGAGCTGGTGACGGGCGTCCTGGCCGCCCTGCCCACGGAGGTGGCCTCCCGCGCGCGCGGGTACGCGGTCGAGCGCGCCGACCGGCCCCGTGGCCTTGCTCACCGGATCGAGTGGCTCCCCGAGCCCCCGGAGGGCGCCACCGGGCTGCTGTTCGCCAACGAGTGGCTCGACAACGTGCCCCTGGACGTCGCCCAGGTGGACCCCGACGGCGTACGGCGCCTCGTCCTCGTACGGCAGGACGGAACCGAGCGGCTCGGGGACCGGGTGGAGGGCGCGGACGGCGAGTGGCTCGACCGGTGGTGGCCGCTGCCCACCGAGGGGCCGGCCGAAGGGCTGCCGGCCGACGGCCTACGGGCCGAGGGACTGCGGGTCGAGGGACTGCGGGCCGACGGCCTGCGGGTCGAGGGACTGCCCGCCGAGGGACTGCGGGCCGAGATCGGGCGTCCTCGGGACGCCGCCTGGGCCTCGGCCGTCGCGAGTGTCGGCCGGGGGCTCGCGGTCGCCGTCGACTACGCGCACACCACCGCGGCCCGGCCACCGTTCGGGACGCTCACCGGATACCGGCAGGGCCGGGAAACGGCTCCCGTGCCGGACGGCTCGTGCGACATCACCGCCCACGTGGCGCTGGACGCGTGCGCCCTGCCGGGGGCCCGGCTCCTGACCCAGCGAGCCGCCCTGCACGCCCTCGGGGTCAGCGGGGGCCGCCCGCCGCTGTCTCTGGCGACGACCGACCCGGCCGCGTACGTACGGGCCCTCGCGGGCGCAGGGGAGGCCGCCGAACTCACGGCATCCAGCGGGCTGGGCGACTTCGGCTGGCTGCTGCAGCCCGTCGGCATTCCGGACACACTGCTGACGCAGCGCCCTCGGTGAAACTCGGTACTCGCCTACTTGTCGATGTCCCCGACCACGAAGAACAGCGACCCCAGGATCGCCACCATGTCCGCGACCAGCGTCCCCGGCAGCAGCTCCACGAGCGCCTGGATGTTGTTGTACGAGGCCGAGCGCAGCTTCAGCCGGTACGGGGTTTTCTCGCCCTTGCTGACGAGGTAGTAGCCGTTGATGCCGAGGGGGTTCTCGGTCCAGGCGTAGGTGTGGCCCTCGGGCGCCTTCAGGACCTTCGGGAGGCGCTGGTTGACCGGGCCGGGCGGCAGCTCGGCGAGGCGGTCCAGGCAGGCGTCCGCGAGGTCCAGCGAGTTGTGCGCCTGGCCGAGTAGGCACTCGAAGCGGGCCAGGCAGTCGCCCTCCTCGCGCGTGACGACCCGGAGGGTGTCCTGGAGCTCCCCGTAAGCCAGATACGGCTCGTCCCGGCGCAGGTCGAAGTCCACCCCGGAGGCGCGGGCGATCGGCCCGCTCACCCCGTACGCGTGCACCGTCTCCGGCGCGAGGACGCCCACGTCGCGCGTACGGCCCCGGAAGATCTCGTTGCCGATCACCAGGTCGTCGAAGACGTCCATCCGCGAGCGCACGTCGGCTATCACCGCCCGCGCGCGGGCGGTCCAGCCGGCCGGGAGGTCCTCCTTGAGGCCCCCGACGCGGTTGAACATGTAGTGCATGCGGCCGCCGGAGATCTCCTCCATGACGTTCTGGAGCTCCTCGCGCTCCCGGAACGCGTAGAAGACCGGGGTGATGCCACCGAGCTCCAGCGGGTACGAACCCAGGAACATCAGGTGGTTCAGGAGACGGTTCAGCTCCGCGAGCAGCGTGCGCATCCACACCGCGCGCTCCGGCACCTCCATGCCGAGCATGCGCTCCACCGCGAGGACCACGCCCAGCTCGTTCGAGAAGGCGGAGAGCCAGTCGTGACGGTTGGCGAGCATGATGATCTGGCGGTAGTCGCGCGCCTCGAAGAGCTTCTCCGCGCCACGGTGCATATAGCCGATCACCGGCTCGGCATGTGTGATGCGCTCGCCGTCGAGCACGAGCCGCAGCCGCAGCACGCCGTGCGTGGACGGATGCTGCGGTCCGATGTTGAGCACCATGTCGGTGCTCTCGGCGGCGCCGCCGATACCGACCGTGGTCTCCGTCGTAGGAGTCATGGGGACAGTCTCTCGTACGTACGCTGGCGGAATGGAGACGGGGACGTTGGACGACGCGGGGCAGGGCGGGGAGCACGAGCCGCACGACGGCACGCAGCCCGGGGAACCTCACGAACCGGTGTGGACCGGACTGCCGTCCGGTCTGCTGCGGATGCGCCGGCTGTTGCTGGTGGTGTGGCTGGGACCGCTGACCATCGGCCTGGCCCTGCTGCTGGGTCTGCTCGCCGGGCCGGCCTGGGCGGCCTTCGCGCTGCTGCCGCTGGCCCTGCTGCTGTGGGGCTGGCCGATGCTGGGCCGCAACTGGCGTTCCTGGCGGTACGCCGAGCGCGCCGACGACCTGCTGATCAGCCGGGGTGTGCTGTGGCGTGAGGAGACCGTCGTGCCGTACGGGCGCATGCAGCTGGTGGAGGTGACGTCCGGGCCGGTCGAGCGGCACTTCGGGCTGGCGAGCGTGCAGCTGCACACAGCGGCGGCCGCCACGGACGCGCGGATCCCCGGGCTCGACCCGGGGGAGGCCGAGCGACTGCGCGACCGGCTGACGGAGCTCGGCGAGGCACGATCGGCCGGTCTGTGAGCGCGCCCGGCGTCGAGCGGGACGGCGAGGAGGTGGGCCCGGAGGTGGGCCAGGATGTGGGCGCGGAGAACCCGGTGATCGAGCACCGGCTGCACCCCGTGACCCCGCTGCGGCGGGCCTGGGCGCCGATCGCCGTGATCTTCGGCTGGGCCATGCACGACCCGGACGGAACGCAGCGGCAGCTGTCCCGGCTGACCACGACCACGCTGCTGATCGCTCTCGCGGTGGTCGTCCCGGCGGCCGCCCTGTACGGCTTCCTGAGCTGGTGGTTCACCCACTTCTCGGTGACCGGGACGGAACTGCGCATCCGTACCGGGCTGGTGTTCCGCCGCACCGCGCACATCAGGCTGGAACGCATCCAGGCCATCGACGTCACCCAGCCGCTGCTGGCCCGGGTCGCGGGCGTCGCCAAGCTCAAACTCGACGTCGTCGGGACGGACAAGAAGGACGAACTGGCCTACCTGGGCGAGGCCCACGCCCGCGCCCTGCGGGCCGAGCTCCTCGCCCGCGCGGCCGGTTTCGAGCCGGACAGCGCGCACGAGGTCGGCGAGGCCCCGGTACGGCAGTTGCTGCACGTCCCGGCGGGCGTGCTCGCGGTGTCGGTCGTCCTGAGCGGCGCCACCTGGGCGACCCTGGTCGGCGCGGTCGTCGTTCCGCCGGTGCTGTGGTTCGCCACGCACAGTGTGTGGACGGTCCTCGCGACCGCGCTGCCGCTGTTCGGCGCGGCGGGCGCGAGCAGCGTGGGGCGCTTCGTCGGGGAGTACGACTGGACGGTGGGCGAGTCGCCGGACGGGCTGCGCATCGACCACGGCCTCCTCGACCGCGCGCACGAGACGGTGCCGCCCGGCCGTGTGCAGACCGTACGGATCGTGGAGCCGCTGCTGTGGCGGCGGCGGGGCTGGGTGCGGGTGGAGCTGGACGTGGCGGGCTCGTCGAACTCGGTGCTGGTGCCGGTCGCTCCGCGGGCCGTGGCCGAGGGTGTGATCGAGCGGGTGCTGCCCGGGGTGACCGTGCCGCGGTCCCTGGACCGCCCGCCCCGGCGGGCCGGGTGGTGCGTGCCGTTCTGGTGGCGCGGATACGGGCTCGCCGTCACCGACAGCGTGTTCGTGGCCCGGCACGGGCTGCTCCGGCGGAGCGTGTCGCTCGTCCCGCACGCGAAGGTGCAGAGCGTACGGCTGGCGCAGGGGCCGTGGGAGCGCCACAAGGGCCTGGCCGACGTGCACGTGGACACGGGCGCCAACAAGACGGTGACCGCCCGGCTCCGGGACGCGGACGAGGCGGCCCGGCTGCTGGCGGCCCAGGCGGACCGGTCCCGCACGGGGCGCAAGGAGGCGCTGCCGGACCGGTGGATGGCGTGATGCGGACGGTCATGCGGACAGTCTTGGACTTGGCTTGATTTCGACGGTCCGGACGGTGTGCCGGACCGTCGCGAGCGCGTTTCCGGTGCCGGAGAACGCCTGAGGCGCCGTCGGCGCTTCAGGACACCGCGCTCCGCAGTCCCTCTACGTCGATCTGTTCCGTCTCGTCGTGGGCCGTCAGGTCGATGACCTGGCCGACGCCGCGCGACTCCTCGTCCGCGGGCTTGAACTGCGCCTCGGACTCGGCCTTGTGCAGCGCGAGCGCCTCCTGGCCGACCACGTCCGCGAGGTCCTCGTTCTGTACGGCCTCGATGGCCGCCGCGCCCTTCTGCGTACCGAAGAAGTCGAACCCGCCCTCGATCGCCAGGCGTCGGCGAGGGGGCGCCGGTGCGACGGCCACTGCGGTCGGGACCGTGAAGTGACCGGAGGGCCGGCCGGCCGGCGCGGGCCGCGGGGCGGGGACGATCGGCGAGGGATCGGGCGCCGTGGGCTCGGTGACGTCGGAGTCGGTTACCGCGAGTTCGGCGGGCGCCGGCTCGGTGTCCGCGGGCTCGGTGGCGGCGCGTTCGTGGTCCTCGGCCGCCTCGGGCTGGGTCTCCGGGTGGTCGTCCTCCTCGGCGGCGTCGGCGGCCGGTGCCGCCTCGGCCTCCGCGGAACCGGCCTGGGGTGAACCGCCGTCCGGAGAGCCGCCGTTCGTCGCGGCGGCCTTGCCGGAGTCGCCCTTCGCGGACTCGCCTCTGGGCGCGCTGTCCACCGCGGGCCGGGCCTTCTCGGCGAGCGCCGTCTTCGCGGCCTCACCCTGGATGATCCGGTCCAGCGCCGAGTTGGCCTGCAAGAACAGCAACGAACCGGCCGAGGAGAAGACTCCCGGAGCCGTCGGCTCCGCATCATCGGTCTTCTCGTCGGTCTTCGCGCCGGACTTCTCCTCGGGCTTCGCGCCGGTCTTCGCGTCGACGGCGCCGTCGGCGCCCTCGGCCAGCTTGCCGGACGCGGTCGCCACGGCCTCCTCCTCACGCGCGGCCTCGGACTCACCCTCGTTGCCCGCCGTCAGCGCCTTCGCCGAGCCGGAGCCCGACGACGAAGCCTCAATGGCGAGCCGGCGACGGCCCTCCAGGGCAGTGGCCCGCTCCGTCTCCGCGGTGGCGTACCGCCGCAGCAGCGCCGCGTGCTCGTTGCGCAGGTTGGCCAGCTCGGTCCGCTTGGCGCGCAGCTTGTGCTCCAGCTTCTGGCGCAGCTCGCGCGACTCCTCGAGGTCGGTCTCCAGCTCGGCGACCTGCTCCTCGTGCCGCCACTCGTCGCTCGCCCGCGCGCGCGTGAGGTCCGCGACGCGTTTGCCCGCCTCCACGTCCCAGCGGCGCATGACCGCGGCGCCCACGGCGGCGGTCGCCGCGGCGACCGCGGCCGACACCCGGAGCACGGACGACTCCGTGAACGCCCAGGGCCCGAGTGCACAGACGAGCGAGACGCCTGCGATCGCCGACGGAGGCAGCAGCCTGTGCAGGGGTGGTGAATGGCGGTGACGTCCACGTGGCATGGCCAGAAACTTACCGCGCGTAGGGGAACCATGGTGACCCCGGAGGTAAAAACACAGCCACTCCGAAACGTTCACAACGGTCGTCACACATCTCAGGCACCGGTAACGACGCCAAGGGCACGCCCTTCAGTTCCGGAAGACCTCACGAATCTTGATCGATTCCTTCTGCTCCACGGCGTTCCGGAATTCCGCGGGCATCGCCGCGAATTCGGGTACGCCGATCTCCCGGTTCCACGCTCACCTGTCGCTGAGCCGCCCGCTGAGCCACTGCAACGTCGCCGGGATCTCCCGCCGCCACGTGTTGAAGTTGTGCCCGCCACTGTCGAGGATGATCGACGATATCCGCGTCGGCGGCTTCGACTTCACGAGATCGATGAAGCCGAGTGTGTCCTTGTAGTTGGCCTCGCCGTTCCTGCTGCTGCTGACGAGCAGTGAGGTGTCCGGAGCGGGCCTGTTCTTCATGTACCACATCAGATCGGCCTCGTTCTGCAGCCGCTTGTTCCCATGGAAGAGGTCGCCCGTCGTGGGGTCGAGCGGCGCCTTGTAGTACGGCGACAGACCCGCGCCGGCGGCGTACACGTCGGGGTGGTGGACGGCGAGCTTCAGCGCGCAGTAGCCGCCGGTGGAGTCGCCGACGATGCCCCAACTCCCCGGCTTCTTGCCGACCCTGTAGTGGTGCCCCACGGCGTCCGGCAGGTCCTTGGCGAAGAACGACTCGGTCTGCGGGCCATTCGGTACGTCCACGCACTCGGTGTCGCGTGGCGGCGCCACGGTCGGCCGCATCATGACCAGGATCATCGGCTGGGCCTCGCCGTTCCGGGCCAGCCGGTGGGCCGTCTGCGGAAAGTGCAGGCCCTTGATGAGCGCCTCGGCGGTGCCCGGGTAGCCCGTGAGGACGACGGCCGCGGGGAACGTGCGGGTGCGGTAGCGCGGTTGGAAGTACTCCGGGGGCAGATACACGTACGCCGGGGACGCGATGCGCGTCGTACGGCCCACGATCTCGATCTTCTGGATCTGGCCGGCCTTCCGGGGAAGGTCGCCGCCCGGCACGTTCACCTGCTGGGTGTCGAGCACCTGGAGGGGCCCGCCCGTTCCGGTGCCGCCGTGGTCGACGACCACGCCCTGACCGCTCTCGCGGCCGAGGAGGTCGGCCCAGCTGGCGTAGAACCCGAAGGCCTGGTTCGCCGCCAGGCCGACGGAGGCGAAGACCGCGACCTGCGTGGCCAGCAGGATGCCGACGCGTCCGCCGACGGCACGCCAGCCGCGGCGCGCCAGCCGCGGCCACCACCACACCGTGCCGCCGAACAGAAGCACGGCGGACAGCACCGCCAGCACCAGCACGTTGTTGCTCGTGAGACCCATGGGGTTCTACCTGCCTGCGCTTTCCTGTGGGGGACGAGCCGCCACCGCGTCCGCCACCGTTCCCTTCACGGCGGCTTGCCACGGCCTTTCCCCGGCCTTTGAACCGGCTTTCCTGAAGGGAAGGAACCTCTCCCCTCGAGACACCGTCCTAGAGGGCGCAATGTCGCCGGATGCCTGAATGGCACCGGATTCAAAGTCTTCTCTGCAGAACTACGGGATGCGATGTCTGTCAGGATAGATGGGGAAATGTCGGGTGAGGTTCCGAGTCGATCACCCTGGTTGCGGCGCGTGTTGAGCGGGCCGCGCCCCGAGGCCGTTCCCGCCCTGGTCGCCAGGGCCTGCACCCTCGTGGGACTCCTGGACATCGCGGCGGGTGTGTTCCCCCGCTTCCGGAACAGCCGCATGCACGCGATCGCCGAGGTGCTGCCCGGCGCGCTCGGCCCGTTCGCGGCCGCCCTGTCGCTCAGCGCGGGCGTCCTGCTGCTGCTCCTCGCGCACGGCCTGCGGCGCCGCAAGCGCCGGGCATGGCGGGCCGCCGTGGTGCTGCTGCCGGCGGGCGCGATCGCCCAGTTCACCTACCGCCACTCGCTCGTCGGCATCCTCATCTCGCTGGCGCTGCTCGCTCCGCTGCTGCGCCACCGCGACGAGTTCAGGGCTCTGCCGGACCCGCGCAGCCGCTGGTACGCGCTCGCCAACTTCGTGGTGATGGGCGCCGGTTCGATCTTCCTCGGTTTGGTCATCGTCAGCGTCCACACCACGCGTCTGGTGGGCGACCCGAGCCTGTCCGACCGTCTGGAGCACGTGCTGTACGGCCTGTTCGGCTTCGAGGGCCCGGTCGACTACACGGGCAACACCTCGTGGACGGTGGGCTTCTCCCTCGGCGCGCTGGGCCTGCTCACGGCCATCACCACGATCTATCTGGCCTTCCGCCCCGAGCACCCGGCGGCACAGCTGACGGAGGACGACGAGGCACGGCTGCGCGCCCTGCTGGAGAAGCACGGGGGCCGCGACTCGCTCGGCCACTTCGCGCTCCGCCGCGACAAGGCGGTCGTCTTCTCCCCCAGCGGCAAGGCGGCGGTCACGTACCGCGTCGTGCACGGCGTGATGCTCGCCAGCGGTGACCCGATCGGCGACGTGGAGGCCTGGCCGGGCGCGATCGAGCGCTTCATGGACGAGGCGAAGGCCCACTCCTGGACGCCCGCCGTCATGGGCTGTTCCGAGACGGGCGCCGAGGTGTGGACCCGCGAGACCGGACTCGACGCCCTCGAACTGGGCGACGAGGCGGTGGTGGACGTCGCGGATTTCTCCCTCGCCGGGCGCGCGATGCGCAACGTACGCCAGATGGTGAAGCGCATCGAGCGGGCCGGCTACGAGACCCGGGTACGGCGAGCCCGTGACCTCGGCGAAGGCGAACTGGACCGGATCCGCCGGGCCGCCGAGGACTGGCGTGGCACCGACACCGAGCGTGGTTTCTCCATGGCCCTGGGCCGTATCGGGGACGCGGCCGACGGTGACTGCCTGATCGCCACGGCGCACAAGGCGGACGCCGAGCCCGGCTCGTACGGGGATCTCAAGGCCGTGCTCCACTTCGTGCCCTGGGGGCCTGACGGGGCGTCGCTGGACCTGATGCGGCGTGATCGTTCGGCCGACCCCGGTATGAACGAGCTGCTGATCGTGGCGGCCCTCCAGGCCGCCCCCCGTTTCGGCATCCAGCACGTCTCGCTGAACTTCGCGATGTTCCGTTCGGCGCTGGCGCGTGGCGAGAAGATCGGTGCGGGGCCGGTGCTGCGGGCCTGGCGGGGGCTGCTGGTCTTTCTGTCGCGGTGGTTCCAGATCGAGTCGCTGTACAAGTTCAACGCGAAGTTCCGGCCGCGGTGGGAGCCTCGGTTCGTCGTGTACGCCTCGTCGCGGGATCTGCCTCGTCTCGGGTTGGCGGCGATGCAGGCGGAGGGGTTTGTCAATCTGGCGCTTCCCCGTCTGCTGCGTCGCAGGTCGGCGGGGGGTCGGCCGTGTGTTCATCGCATGGCGGAGCAGCAGGAGATGCAGGTGGTCTGAGGGGCCGAGGGAAGTCGCCCCCGCCGCCCCTACCCGTCCCATCCCCGGGGGCTCCGCCCCCATGCCCCCGGGGAGGGTGGTTCGAGGTGGGTGGGGTGGTGCGGGTTGGGGG
>NZ_VJZC01000317.1 GCF_009377185.1 Streptomyces spongiae | reverse complement strand
GATCCCGCCCGCCCCATTGACTCCCCCACAGCCCGCACATACCTTCGCCTCGTCGAAGCGCTTCGACTTTATCTGTCGAAGCGATTCGATCGCGCCGTTCGACTCCCGGACGGCCGCTGCGTGATGCCCCGATACCCGTCCGACTCCCCCGGAGGCGCAGGATGTTGACGGCACGAAGGCGTAGGCGTAGGCGCAAGGCGGCGTTAGCCGCGACGGTTGTGAGCGGGGCCCTCCTGCTGGCCTCCTGCGGTGGTTCCGACAGCGGGTCCGGAGACGGCAAGACGCTCCGGCTCTGGCACTACGAGGGGCCCGAGAGCGCGATGGGCGTGGCGTGGGACGCGGCCGTCAAGGAGTTCGAGAAGACGCATCCGGGCGTGAAGGTGGAGTTCGAGGAGAAGGGCTTCGAACAGATCCAGAAGACCGCCCCCATGGTCCTCAACTCCTCCGACGCACCCGACCTCATGGAGTACAACAAGGGCAACGCGACGACGGGCAAGCTGTCGAAGCAGGGGCTCCTCACCGACCTCACGGCGGAGGTCACGAAGCGCGGCTGGGACAAGAAGCTCAGCGCGGGTGTCCGTACCACCAGCCAGTACGACGCGGACGGCGTCATGGGCTCCGGCAGTTGGTACGGCGTGCCGAACTACGCCGAGTACACGCTGGTCTACTACAACAAGGATCTCTTCAAGAAGCACGGCATCGACGAACCCACCACATTCGCCGAACTCACCGCCGCCATGGACAAGTTCACCGACGAGGGCGTCACCCCGCTCGCCAACGCCGGTGCCGAGTACCTCGCCCACCAGTACCTCTACCAACTGGCCCTCACCAAGGCCGACCGCGCCTGGGTCGACCGGTACGAGCTGTACAAGGGCGAGAACGACTTCCGCGACGCCGCCTGGACGTACGGCGCGGAGACCTTCGCCGACTGGGTGGACAAGGGCTACGTCGCGAAGAACACCGTCGGCGCGAAGGCCGAGGACGCGGCGGTCAACTTCATCTCCGGCAAGAACCCCATCCTCTTCTCCGGCAGTTGGTGGTACGGCCGCCTCAAGACGGAGGCGAAGTTCGACTGGGGCACCTTCCTCTGGCCGGACACGAAGCTCACCCTCGGCTCCGGCGGCAACCTCTGGGTGGTTCCCAAGAACGCGAAGAACAAGGACCTCGCGTACGACTTCATCGACATCACCATGTCCAAGAAGATCCAGAACCTGCTGGGCAACAAGGGCGGTGTCCCGGTGGCCGCCGACCCGGCCGCCATCACCGACCCCCAGGCCAAGCAGCTGATCGCCGACTTCAACTCCCTGTCGGAGAAGGACGGTCTGGCCTTCTACCCGGACTGGCCCGTCCCCGACTTCTACAACGTCCTCGTCTCCGAGACCCAGAAGCTGATCACGGGCAACGCCAAGCCGGACGCGTATCTGGACGCCTTGCAGGACGCGTACGACGAGGGCGCGCCGAAGCGATGACGGTGACCGTCGAACGGGGTGCGCGGGCCGTGGGCGGGCATCCGCACGGCGGCCGACGCCCCCGCCCCCGTATCCGTGACACGTACGCCCTGTTTCTCCTGCCCGGCGCCCTCGCCTTCCTCGCCGTCGTGGTCGTGCCGTTCCTGATGAACACCGGGGTGAGCTTCACCGACTGGCAGGGGGTGGGCTCGCCCGACTGGTCCGGGCTCGCCAACTACCGGGAGCTGATGGACGACTCCGCCTTCTGGGAGTCGTTCCGGCACAGCCTGTTCATGGTCGTCGCCATGGCCGTCGTACCGACCGGCATCGGGCTCGTGCTGGCCGCCGCGCTGTTCGACTTCATCGGCAAGCACTTCGGCAGCAGAACGGCCGCTGTCCTCCGCGCCTGCTTCTACCTTCCGCAGGTGCTGCCGATCGCGGTCGCGGGCATCGTGTGGAGCTGGATCCTCGCGCCCGACGACGGCTCGCTCAACGAGCTGCTGGAGGCCGTCGGCCTCGGCTCCTGGCAGCAGGACTGGCTGGGCGACCCCGACATCGCCCTCTACAGCGTCATGGGCGTGATGGTGTGGGTGCAGATCGGCTTCCCGCTCGTCGTCTTCATGGCGGGCCTGCAACGCGTCGACCCGCAGCTGTACGAGGCCGCCGAGCTGGACGGGGCGGGCTGGTGGCGCCGCTTCCAACACATCACGCTCCCCCAGATCCGCCCGGAGATCCATGTCGTGCTGACGTGGTGCACGATCGCCGCGCTGAAGGTCTTCGGCGCGGTGTACGTGCTGACCAAGGGCGGCCCGGGCGGCGCGACCGACGTCCCCTCCTACTTCTCCTTCACCACGTTCTTCGAGAAGACCCAGGTCGGCTACGGCGCCGCGATCTCCACGGTCCTCACCGTGCTCGTCCTGCTGCTGGCGCTGATCGGGCTCAGGCTCCAGACACGGGCCGAGGACGCCGAGGAGGGGCTCCGCACATGACGACAGCCACACGCACAGCCGCAGGCCCAGCCGGACGACCAGCCGCACGCACAGCCGTACGCCGCTACCCGGTGCTCGTGGCCCTCGCCATCGCCGCGCTCTTCATGGTCGTGCCGTTCCTGATCGTCGCGGTCAACGCGGTGAAGTCGCCCGCCGAGTACTCCGCCGACGGCCCGCTCAGCCTCCCCGACGGCCTCTACCTCGACGGTCTGAAGGACTTCTGGGAGCGCGTCGAATTCGGCCAGAAGCTCGTCAACTCGTTCCTGATCAGCGGCGCGGTGGCCGTGCTGGCCGTCGTGCTCTCCGTCCTCAACGCGTACGCGATCGGCATCGGCAGGATCAAGGGCCGCACCTGGGTGCTGGCCTTCTTCGTCCTCGCCAACGTGCTGCCGCAGGAGGCGCTGGTCTACCCGCTCTACTACCTGAGCAAGGAAGCCGGCCTGTACGACACCAGGCTGAGCGTGATCATCGTCTTCACGGTCATCCAGGCCGCCTTCGGCACCTATCTGCTCTCCGCCGTCCTGGGCCGGTTCCCGCGCGAGATCATCGAGGCGGCCCGCATCGACGGGGCCAACAGGTGGCAGGTGCTGTGGCGGATCGTCGTCCCGGTCAGCCGGCCCACGCTCGGCGTGCTGCTGGTCTTCTTCTTCATCTGGACCTGGAACGAGTTCCTGCTCCCCCTGGTCATGCTGATCTCCAACGACAACCAGACGGTGTCGGTGGCCCTCGGCGTCCTCCAGGGCCAGCGCCTGATGGACGCCACCATGACCAACGCGGCCGCGCTCCTGGGCGTCCTGCCCGCGATCGTCTTCTTCCTCGTCTTCCAGCGGACCCTCACCCGCGGTATCGCCGTGGGGGCGGTCAAGTGACGAATCCATCTCGGGGGTGTGGGACTTGAAGTTCACCGACGGCTACTGGCTGCTGCGCGAGGGCGTCACCGCGGCCCATCCGCACCAGGTCCTCGACGTGGTGGAGGGACAGGACGGGCCGGGCACCCTGGAACTGCACGCGCCGACCCAGCCCATCCGCCACCGCGGCGACCTGCTGAAGGGACCGGTCGTGACGATCAGCGCGCACGCGCCGATGCCCGACGTCATCGGCGTCACGTTCACCCACTTCGAGGGGGAGGAACCGCGCGGACCCCACTTCGAGGTCGGCAGTGAGGAGTTCACCGCCCAGACCTCGTACGACGACGACCACGCGACCCTCACCGCGGGCGCCCTCTCCCTCCGGTTCGCCCGCTCCGGCCCCTGGCAGGTCGACTTCCTCGCCCACGGCCGCACCCTCACCACCAGCGGCACCAAGGCCATGGGCATCATGCGCGACGCGACGGGCGCCCACTACCTGCGCGAGCAGCTCAACCTGGGCGTCGGGACGTCGGTGTACGGGCTCGGCGAACGCTTCGGCCCCCTCGTCAAGAACGGCCAGGTGGTCGACATCTGGAACGCCGACGGCGGCACCGCCACCGAACAGGCCTACAAGAACGTGCCGTTCTACCTGACCGACGCGGGCTACGGCGTCTTCGTCGACCACCCCGGCAAGGTCTCCTTCGAGGTGGGCTCGGAGGCGGTGTCCCGGGTCCAGTTCAGCGTGGAGAGCCAACAGCTCACGTACTACGTCATCTACGGCCCGACACCGAAGGAGATCCTGCGCAAGTACACCGCGCTCACGGGCCGTCCGGCCCTGCCTCCCGCCTGGTCGTTCGGTCTGTGGCTGTCGACGTCTTTCACGACCTCGTACGACGAGGAGACGGTCACCTCCTTCATCGAGGGCATGCGGGAACGCGAACTCCCCCTCTCCGTCTTCCACTTCGACTGCTTCTGGATGCGCGAGTTCCACTGGTGCGACTTCCAGTGGGACCCGCGCGTGTTCCCGGACCCGGAGGGGATGCTGGCCCGCCTCAAGGCGAGGGGACTGCGGGTCTGCGTCTGGATCAACCCGTACATCGCCCAGCGCTCCCCGCTGTTCGCGGAGGGCAAGGCGCTCGGCCATCTGCTGCGCAGGCCGGACGGGAGCGTCTGGCAGTGGGACCTGTGGCAGCCCGGCATGGCGCTCGTCGACTTCACGAGCCCGGCGGCCCGCGACTGGTACGCCTCGAAGCTGGAGGCGCTGCTCGCGCAGGGCGTCGACTGCTTCAAGACGGACTTCGGCGAGCGGGTGCCGGTCGACGTGGCGTACGCGGACGGCTCCGACCCGGAACGGATGCACAACTACTACTCCTACCTCTACAACCGCACCGTCTTCGACGTGCTGCGCAAGCACCGCGGCGAGGAGGAGGCCGTGGTCTTCGCCCGCTCGGCGACCGCCGGCAGCCAGCGGTTCCCCGTGCATTGGGGCGGTGACTGCGAGTCGACGTACGAGGCGATGGCCGAGTCGCTGCGGGGCGGGCTGTCGCTGGGGCTGTCGGGCTTCGGGTTCTGGAGCCACGACATCGGCGGCTTCGAGGGCACCCCGACCCCGGCCCTGTTCAAGCGGTGGCTGGCCTTCGGGCTGCTGTCCTCGCACAGCCGGCTGCACGGCTCGTCGTCGTATCGGGTGCCGTGGCTGTTCGACGACGAATCCGTGGACGTGCTGCGCGAGTTCACCCGGCTGAAGCTGCGCCTCATGCCGTACCTGTACGAGGCCGCGCGCGTCGCGCACACCGAGGGCGTGCCGATGATGCGGGCGATGGTGCTGGAGTTCCCCGACGATCCCGGGTGCGCGCATCTGGAGCGGCAGTACATGCTCGGCCCGGATCTGCTGGTCGCGCCCGTGTTCAGCGACGAGGGGGACATCGCGTACTACGTCCCCGAGGGCACCTGGACACACTTCCTGAGCGGGCGCACGGTGACCGGACCGCGCTGGGTGCGCGAACGCCACGGCTTCACCAGCGTGCCGTTGCTCGTCCGGCCGGGCGCGGTGATCCCGGTGGGCGCGGTGGACGACCGGCCCGACTACGCGTACGCCGACGGGGTCACCCTGCGTGCGTACGGGCTCCAGCGCGGGGCCCAGGTGACGGTGCCCGTCGGAGACGTGACGTTCACCGTGGCCCGCGAGGGGGACACGCTGCGGGCGTCCTGCGGTGATCCTTCGGCGCCGTGGGGACTGGCCACGGGTGACCGCGAGGTACGGGCGCGGGCGGGGAGCGGGTTCCTGACAGTGGAGCTGAGCTGATGTGCACCTGGGGCGATGTGGAGCGGGCTGAAGTGGAGCTGGGCTGATGGTGAAGATCACTGATGTGGCGCGGCACGCCGGGGTCTCCCCCAGCACCGTCTCCTACGCGCTGAGCGGCAAGCGCCCCATCTCCGAGGAGACCCGTCAGCGTGTCGAGGAGGCCATCCGCCTGCTGGGCTACCGTCCGCACGCGGGCGCGCGGGCGCTGGCCAGCAGCAGATCGAACGTGCTGGCGCTGGTGGTGCCGCTGCGGGCCGGGATTCACGTACCGGTGGTGATGCAGTTCGCGGTGTCGGTGGTGACCGCCGCCCGCGCGCACGACCACGACGTGCTGCTGCTGACGCAGGAGGAGGGCGAGGACGGGCTGCGGCGGGTCGCGGACACGGCCCTGGTGGACGCGCTGATCGTCATGGACGTCCAGCTCCAGGACCCCCGGCTGCCCGAGCTGCGCGCCCTGGACAGACCCTCGGTCCTGATCGGCTTCCCCGCCGAGCCCGCCGGGCTGACCTGCATCGACCTCGACTTCAGGGCGGCGGGCGAGGTGTGCGTGGAGCATCTGGTGCGGCTCGGTCACCGGGTGGTGGCGCTGGTCGGGTCACCGCCCGAGGTGTACGCGCGCGAGACCGGGTTCGCCCAGCGCGTGGCCCAGGGCTTCACGGCCGCCGCCACCCGGCACGGGCTGTCGTCCTCGGTCCACCCCTGCGAGGCGACCCCGGACGCGGCCCGCGCGGTCGCCGAGCAGCTCCTGCGGGAGCGGCCCGCGCTGACCGGGGTCGTCGTGCACAACGAGGCGATCCTGGAGCCGCTGATCGACGCCTTCGAGGGCCTCGGGTTACGCGTCCCCAGTGATCTGTCCGTCACCGCGATCTGCCCGAACGAGCTGGCCGGGCGCGCACGGCTTCCGGTCACGTCCGTGGATGTGCCGTCGGCGGAGGTGGGCGCCGGGGCTGTGGAGTTGCTGATGAAGAAGCTGGGCGGCGCGGGGGTGCCGGAGGCGACGCTGCTGGCGCCTCGGCTGACGGAGAGGGCTAGTACGGGGCGTCGCTCGGTGGCGTGATGAGTGGTTGGAGTGTGGTGCCGTGGGGGTGGGCTGTGTGCTGTACTTGGTCGCGAGGAGGGCGCCGCATTGGACGGGTGATGCATTACCCAGGCGGAGGCCCGAGCTCAACAGGAGCGTGTCGGATGTCCCCAGCCTGGAAGGGGACATCCGGCTAGCTGCTGAGCCACCAGAGAAGGTGGACCCCCGCACCGGAGCGGTGAACTCCGAACGGGGGCCCCGGCTCAACAGGAGCCAGTCGGATGTCCCCAGACGGTGTGGGGATATCCGGCTACCTGGTGAGCCACCAGAGCAGCCACCTCCTCACATGCTTCGCAGCCCGCTCCGGCAAGAGCCGGATCAGCCGGATGACGAGAGTCGGCTTCTGCTCCTCGTGACAGCCCATGTAGGGGCGTCCTCCCTTCGACGTGAGGCGGCCAGTCACCGTCCCGGGACCGCTCTCGTCGGGCCGGGCCCCGACGAGAAGGGGCCCGGAATGAAGGGAGGACGCACCCGTCCGGTGCGTCACGGATCAAGGCTAGACACGACGAAGGCCCCGCTGCCCGAGAGCAGCGAGGCCTTCACTCGCATGGGTTTAGGTGGTCCGTCTGGGTGACAGGACCTCCCGATCGTGTGGAGATGGCGGGAATCGAACCCGCGTCCAACGGTGCGGAATCAGGGCTTCTCCGTGTGCAGTTCGCTGTGATTTTCTCGGCCCCGGCGATCACGCGAACAAGTCGCCGACGGGCCCAGTCACTGTTTGATTTCCCTCTTCACCCCGTGACCGGGATCAAGGTTTAGTCCCCTAGCTGATGCCAGGATCCGGGTCGGGAACAGCCCCGGGCTGACACTCCCTTAAGTAAGGGGCAGTTGCCTAGTTACCTGAGATCAGGCAGCGAGGGCGAACTGCGTCGCCTTGGGAGAATCGCTCTTGATAGTGGCGATTATTTTTTTCGGCCTGTGGTTTACGAGATCATGGCCGCTTCCTCGACACGCTTCCCCTGCTTCGACAGCCGCTGTCGAAACCGATCATCCCCATGTTGTTTTTTCAATCCCTCCGGAGAGGGCCCTCCGGAGAGGGGCGCGCACCCTCTGTGAGGTGCGTTGCCATCGTACGTGACCAACGCGCGGCGATGCCACCGCATTCCCGGCGCCCTCGCCCTACTGGCCGCGCTGCTTCCGCTTCGCCGCCGCGATGGCCCGGTCCGACTCCCGCCGGTCCTGCTTCTCCCGGAGGGTCTGCCGCTTGTCGTACTCCTTCTTGCCTCGCGCGAGAGCGATCTCGGCCTTGGCCCGGCCGTCCTTGAAGTACACGGCGAGGGGCACGATCGTGTGACCCGTCTCCTGGGACTTGGACTCCAGCTTGTCGATCTCCTCGCGGTGCAGCAGCAGCTTGCGCTTGCGGCGCGCGGAGTGGTTGGTCCAGGTGCCCTGGGCGTACTCGGGGATGTGGGCGTTGTGCAGCCACGCCTCGCCCCCGTCGATCTGGACGAAGCCGTCGGCCAGCGAGGTCCGCCCCTGACGCAGCGACTTGACCTCGGTACCCGTGAGCACGATGCCGGCCTCGTAGGTGTCGATGATCGCGTAGTCGTGCCGGGCCTTCTTGTTCTGCGCGACGATCCTGCGCTTGCCGCCCTTCTCGCCGTCCTTGGCCTTGGCGGCCGCCCCGCCCTTCTTGGGCTGGGCCTCCTTGGGTACGTACATTCCCTTGCTCATAGTGCCGTCCATTTTCGCACTACGGAGGGGGCGTACGGGAAGCGCATTAACGCGGGCGGCGAAGAGGGGCGGGCCACTGTCCCAGGAAGAAGGGCGGGCTACTGCCCCAGCCCGCTCAGTACCGTCTCCGCCCGCTCCAGGGCTCCCTCGTCGGCCTCCAGGTCGGGGGTGATGCCGCGGCCGTCGACGCCTCGGCCGGAGGGGGTGCGGTAGTGGCCGACGGTCAGTTCGGCGACGGAGCCGTCGGGGAGGCGGCTCGGCATCTGGACCGAGCCCTTGCCGAAGGTGCGGGAGCCGACGACGACCGCGCGGCCGCGGTCCTGGAGGGCGCCGGTGAGAAGCTCGGCCGCGCTCATCGTGCCGCCGTCGACGAGCGCGACCAGGGGTCTCGTGGTGTCGCCGCCGGGATCGGCGTGCAGGGCGCGCTGGGCGCCGTTCTCGTCGTAGGTGGCGACCAGGCCGCCGTCGAGGAAGGCGGAGGCGGCGGTGACGGCCTCGGTGACCAGTCCGCCGGAGTTGCCGCGCAGGTCGAGGACGATCCCGGAGTCGGCGGGCGCCCGGTCGAGGGCGGTGCGTACGCGGTCGCCCGAGCCCCTGGTGAAGGCGGCGACCTTGATGACGGTGGCCCCGCCGGTGAGCCTGCGGACGGTCACCGGGTCCGTGGTGAGGCGGGCCCGGCGCAGGGTCTCGCTCCACGCGCGCGTGCCGCGCTGCAGGCCCAGGGAGACCGTCGTACCGGCGGAGGCGTCCTCGGCGTCGCCGCGCAGTAACGAGACGACCTCGGTGACGGGCCGGCCGTCGACACCCTTGCCGTCGACGCTGCGCAGCCGGTCGCCCTGGCGAATGCCGGCGTCGGCGGCGGGTGAGCCGTCCCGGACGCGGGTGACCTGGATACGGCCGTTCGTCTCGCGCCGGGCCCACAGCCCGACACCCGTGTACGCGCCGTCGAGGGCCTCCTCGAACTCCTCGTACTCGCCCTCGGAGTACACCGCGCCCCAGCGGTCCCCGCTGCGGCTGACGGCGCGCTCGGCGGCCTCCACGGGGGACTCACCCGCGGCCATGGCCTCGGCCGCGGCCTCGGTGACGGCCTGGCGGTGCCCCCCGGGCGTGGCGCGGAGCGCGGCGGTCGACGTCCCGTCCAGGGCGCCCGGCGCGCCGGGGCCACCGAACGAGCCGGTCGCGGCGCCTGTCGCGAGGACACTCGCGAAGACGAAAGTCAGGGCAGCCCCGCGGCGGAGGCAGCGGGGCCGACAGAACGGGTCTTGGCCTGACATGCCGGTGAGTCTAGGACAACGCAAAAGGGTCGTACGGCCGGTTGACCGAACGACCCTCTTGGCGTGCGTCACACCTTCAGGTACTTGCGCAACGCGAAGAACGCGGCCAACGCGGGCATCAGGAAACTCGCCGCGAGGATGAGCGGCAGCTTGGTCAGCACCGCGTCCCAGCCGACGAAATTGATGAGTTGGAGCTTCTGCGACAGGGCCACGCCGTTGTCGATCACGAAGTACTGCCCGAGCACGAGGAACGAGCAGGCGATGGTGCCGCCGATGAGCCCGGCGACCGCGGCCTCCATGATGAACGGCGCCTGGATGTAGAACCCGGAGGCGCCCACCAGCCGCATGATCCCCGTCTCACGACGACGGCTGAACGCCGAGACGCGCACCGTGTTGACGATCAGCAGCAGCGCCACGACCAGCATGACGAACATCACGCCGCGCGCCGCCCAGTTGAGGTACCCGAGCAACGTGAACAGATTGTCCAGGATGCCCTTCTGGTCCTGAACGGACTGCACACCGGCCCGCCCGTTGAAGGCACTCGCGATGACCTGGTACTTCTCCGGGTCCTTCAACTTGATGCGGTACGACTCCTGCATCTGGTCCGGGGTGAGGCTGCTGGCCAGCGGGGAGTCGCCGAACTGCTCCTTGTAGTGCTTGTAGGCCTGGTCCTGCGACTCGTACGCCACCTTGTCGACGACCGGCATCTTGCCCAGATCGGCCTTGATCTGGTTCTTCTGCTCCGTGGTGACGGCACCCTTGGCGCAGTTGGGGTCGGACTCCGCGTCACTCTTGTTGCAGAGGAAGATCGAGACGTTGACCTTGTCGTACCAGTAGCCCTTCATCTGGTTGACCTGGTCGCTCATCAGGAGCGAGCCGCCGAACAGGGCCAGGGACAGGCCGACGGAGACGATGACCGCGAAGGTCATCGTCAGGTTGCGGCGGAGACCGACACCAATCTCCGAGAGAACGAACTGGGCGCGCATGGCGTCTTTTCGGGCCTTTCCGTGGACGGATGCGGGGAGGTCTCGGTCAGTGCTGGTAGCCGTAGACGCCGCGTGCCTGGTCGCGGACGAGGAGGCCCTTCTCCAGCTCGATGACGCGCTTGCGCATCTGGTCCACGATGTTCTGGTCGTGGGTCGCCATCACCACGGTCGTGCCGGTCCGGTTGATCCGGTCGAGCAGCTTCATGATGCCGACGGAGGTCTGCGGGTCGAGGTTGCCGGTCGGCTCGTCGGCGATCAGCAGCTTGGGTCTGTTGACGAAGGCCCGCGCGATGGCCACGCGCTGCTGCTCACCACCGGAGAGCTCACCGGGCATCCGCTCCTCCTTGCCGCCGAGCCCGACGAGGTCGAGCACCTGCGGCACGGACTTGCGGATCTCGCCGCGCGACTTGCCGATGACTTCCTGCGCGAACGCGACGTTCTCACCGACCGTCTTGTTCGGCAGCAGCCGGAAGTCCTGGAACACGGTCCCCAGCTGGCGGCGCATCTGCGGCACCTTCCAGTTGGACAGCCGGGCGAGGTCCTTGCCCAGGACGTGCACCTGGCCGTGGCTGGCCCGCTCCTCGCGGAGGATCAGCCGCAGGAAGGTGGACTTTCCGGAGCCGGAGGACCCCACGAGGAACACGAACTCGCCCTTCTCGACCTCGAGGGAGACATCCCTGAGGGCGGGGCGGGTCTGCTTGGGGTAGACCTTGGAGACATTGTCGAATCGGATCACGGATGCACCACGGTTAGCCGGGGGTAGATGAGCGTGACCATACGCGAACCGGGTGCGGGAGTGCAGTCGCCGGTAGGGGT
>NZ_VJZC01000316.1 GCF_009377185.1 Streptomyces spongiae | reverse complement strand
GCCCGACCACGTCCCCCGCCCCCAGGCCCGTACGACGTTCACCGAGGGCACCGTCCTGGTCCTGTACACGGACGGACTGATCGAGCGACGTACCGAGGACATCGACAGGGGGCTGGCCCGACTCGCCGACGCCCTCACGCGCCACCGGCGGTCCGACCCCGAGGACCTGGCCGACGCTCTCCTCGCCGACCTCCTCCCGCCCACCGGCACCACGGACGACACGGCCCTGATCGTCCTGCGCCTGTAAGGACCGGGGGATCCGGGTGTCAGAAGAACCGGAAGGACCGGCTCGGTGCCTATGGCGTCGAGCCGGTCCTTCGGTGTGCGTGGGCGTTGTCGCCGGCCGCGGTGGTCAGTCCGTGCCGGACTCCATCGCCGCGCGGTCCAGCACCGCGTCCTCCTCGGAGACCTCGCCGCGGGAGGCGATGGCCTCGGCGCCGCCCTCCGGGAGGGCGCCGATCAGGCCGGTGGCGGCCGCCTGGGCCGCGCCCATGGCGGGGCTGCCGGTGCCGATCAGGCCGAGCCCGGCGTACTGCTCCAGCTTGGCGCGCGAGTCGGCGATGTCGAGGTTGCGCATGGTGAGCTGGCCGATCCGGTCCACCGGGCCGAACGCCGAGTCCTCGGTGCGCTCCATGGACAGCTTGTCCGGGTGGTAGCTGAACGCCGGGCCCGTGGTGTCGAGGATCGAGTAGTCCTCGCCGCGCCGCAGCCGCAGGGTGACCTCACCGGTGACCGCCGAGCCGACCCAGCGCTGCAGCGACTCGCGGATCATCAGGGCCTGCGGGTCGAGCCAGCGGCCCTCGTACATCAGCCGCCCGAGGCGCCGTCCCTCGGCGTGGTACTGGGCGAGGGTGTCCTCGTTGTGGATCGCGTTGACCAGGCGCTCGTACGCCGCGTGCAGCAGGGCCATGCCGGGGGCCTCGTAGATGCCGCGGCTCTTGGCCTCGATGATCCGGTTCTCGATCTGGTCCGACATGCCGAGTCCGTGGCGGCCGCCGATGGCGTTGGCCTCCATGACGAGGTCGACGGCGGAGGCGAACTCCTTGCCGTTGATCTTCACTGGGCGGCCCTGGTCGAAGGCGATCGTCACGTCCTCGGTGAGGATCTCGACCTCGGGGTCCCAGAACCGTACGCCCATGATGGGCTCCACGGTCTCCACACCGGTGTCCAGGTGCTCCAGGGTCTTGGCCTCGTGGGTGGCGCCCCAGATGTTGGCGTCGGTGGAGTACGCCTTCTCCGTGCTGTCCCGGTAGGGCAGGTCGTGGGCGAGGAGCCACTCCGACATTTCCTTGCGGCCGCCGAGCTCGGTCACGAAGTCCGCGTCCAGCCAGGGCTTGTAGATGCGCAGGTGCGGGTTGGCGAGCAGGCCGTAGCGGTAGAACCGCTCGATGTCGTTGCCCTTGAAGGTCGAGCCGTCGCCCCAGATCTGGACGTTGTCCTCCAGCATCGCCCGGACCAGGAGCGTGCCGGTGACGGCACGGCCGAGGGGGGTCGTGTTGAAGTACGCACGTCCGCCCGAGCGGATGTGGAACGCACCGCAGGTGAGCGCGGCCAGGCCCTCCTCGACCAGCGCCGCGCGGCAGTCGACCAGCCGCGCGATCTCGGCGCCGTAGGTCTTCGCACGGCCGGGCACCGAGGCGATGTCGGGCTCGTCGTACTGGCCGATGTCGGCGGTGTAGGTGCACGGGACGGCACCCTTGTCCCGCATCCACGCGACCGCGACCGAGGTGTCGAGGCCGCCCGAGAAGGCGATGCCGACGCGCTCGCCGGCGGGAAGGGAGGTGAGGACCTTGGACATGGGAAGAGTATGCATGCTTTCGCATGATCATGCAAAGCCCTCAGGTCACCAAGCCCTCGCCTCCCTGTCTGACTGCCTGCCTCGGCGATCAGTGCGCCGGCGCCTCGGTGTTCAGGACGCCGGCGCCGCGGTGGTCAGGCCCCCGTCGCCTCCGCCGCAGCCCGTCCCACCTGGCGGCCGGAGAACAGGCAGCCGCCGAGGAAGGTGCCCTCCAACGAGCGGTAGCCGTGGACGCCGCCTCCGCCGAAGCCCGCGACCTCGCCGGCCGCGTACAGACCAGGGATCACCTTGCCGGCGTCGTTCAGGACCCGGCCCGACAGGTCGGTCTGGAGTCCGCCGAGGGTCTTGCGGGTGAGGATGTTGAGGCGTACGGCGATGAGGGGGCCGGCGCTCGAATCCATGATCTTGTGGGCCGAGGCCGTGCGGCTGAGCGTGTCGCCGGGGTAGGCCAGGGCGTTGCGGATGCCCATGACCTGGACGTCCTTGGTGTACGGGTTGTCGATCTCCCGGTCGCGCGCGTCGATCTGGCGTTTGAGGTCGTCCAGCTTGATCAGGTTGTCGCCGGTGAGCTTGTTCATGCCCCTGACGAGTTCCGAGAGGGACGTCCCGACGACGAAGTCCACGCCGTTCTTCTTGAACTTCTCGATGGGCTCGGGGGTCTGCCAGATGCGCGAGAGCAGTTGCCAGACGTTCTTGTTGGTGAGGTCCGGGTTCTGCTCGGAGCCCGAGAGCGCGAACTCCTTGGCCATGATCTTCTGGGTGGTGACGAACCACGAGTAGTCGTAACCGGTGTCGGTGATCGACTTGAGGGTGTGGAGGGTGTCGTAACCGGGGATGTCGGGCGTGCCGAAGCGCTTGCCGGTCGCGTCGAACCACATGGACGACGGGCCGGGCAGGATGCGGATGCCGTGGCCCGGCCAGATCGGGTCGTAGTTCCTGAGTCCCTCGGTGTAGTGCCACATGCGGTCCGGGTTGACGATCCGTCCGCCCGCCTTCTCGGTGATCGCCAGCATGCGGCCGTCCACGTGCGCCGGGACACCGGTGATCATGGACTTGGGCGGGGCGCCGAGGCGGGCGGGCCAGTTCTGCCGTACGAGGTCGTGGTTGGCGCCGATACCGCCGGAGGTGACGATCACGACCGGTGCGCGGAGCTCGAACTCGCCGACGACCGTACGGGAACTGGGCTTGCCGCGCTGGGCGTTGCTCGGTTCCAGGATCGCGCCGCGTACGCCGGTGACGGCGCCGCCCGTCGTCACGATGTCGTCCACGCGGTGCCGGAACTTGAAGGTCACCTTCCCGTCCTCGACGGCGGCCCGCACCTTCTTCTCGAACGGCTCGACGACCGCCGGGCCGGTGCCCCAGGTGACGTGGAAGCGGGGCACCGAGTTGCCGTGACCGTCCGCGAGGCCGCCGCCGCGCTCGGCCCAGCCGACGATCGGGAACCACTGCATCCCGAGGCCCGCGAGCCAGTCGTGCTTCTCCTCCGCGGCGAAGTCGACGTACGCCTCGGCCCACTTGTACGCCCAGTAGTCCTGGCCCGACGGGTCGCTGATACCGCGGTCGAAGCCGGCCGTGCCCAGCCAGTCCTGCCAGGCCAGGTCCTTGGAGTCCTTGATGCCCATCAGCCGCTGCTCGGGGGAGTCGACGAAGAACAGGCCGCCGAAGGACCAGAACGCCTGACCGCCGAGGCTCGCCTCCGGTTCCTGGTCGAGCAGCAGCACCTTGCGTCCCGCCGCGGCCAGTTCGGCCGTGGCGACGAGTCCGGCGAGCCCGCCGCCGACGACGATCGCGTCGGCGTCCTGCGACTCGGCCGAGAACGCCGGTACGGTCTGCGACGCGAGGGCGGCGCCGGCGAGCACGCCGCCCGCCGCGGTCAGGGCGCCGCGGCGGCTGATGCGGGCCGGGGATGCTGCGTTCTCCATGGGCTGCCTTCCGGGAAAGGTGCGCAGGGTGCGGACAACCGCATTGCGGGACAACCGAGTTGAGCTGCAACCGGGTTGCGGGACGTAAAGGTTGGGGGCAAACGGGTTGCAGGACGAACAGGTTGGGGGGGACAAACGGATTGAGGGGACCAAACGGTTGCGGGCAAGGGGAGGGTGTTGCTCCGACCGTCGCCCTGTTACCGTCGGTAGCCGCCAAGGAAAGCAGGCCGCCGCAACGGCGCGGTAGTTGCCGGGCGTCAACGCGGGGGCCTTTCGTTGTGGCCCGACGACATTGCCCGGAGCGGGGAAGGGGCTCATGACTGTCGTTCACGAACGCGAGCCGGTCGCCGAGATCCTGCGGGCCATGGCCGCCGACAGGGACGTGTGCGGCGAACTGGTCGACGCGGCGAGAACGCACTCCCCCGAGGTGGCCCGGCTCACCGAGGCGGAGACCCACTCGCATGCCGCCGCCCTGATCCGCGCGGCCGGCACCTGGTTCGCCACCTTCGGCCGGGTCGAGGAACAGGACTTCGCCGCCGCCCTGCTGCTCGGTGCCGACCGGGCGGGCCAGGGCATCCCTATGACGGCGGTGCTGCGCGGTGTCCAGGCGGCGCTCACCCGCGCGGTGGAGATCACCCTGGACCGCTGCCGGTCCGCCGGGGTGCCCGACAGCACCCTGCTGACCGTGGTCCTCCGGCTGAAGGAGTACGGCGACGCCGTCGAACGCCACGTCATCAACGGATACCGCGCCGCCGAGCGGGGCAGAACGCCCGACGGTGTGAGCGAGAACCGGACGAGGCTGCTGCGGCAGCTGCTCGTCGGCGGCGTCGTCCCGTCCTCCGAGGAACTGGCCAGGGCCGGGCTGCGCCCGGACGGCCCGTACCACTGTCTGGTCTCGGACATCGGCGACTCCGCCCGCTCACGCCTCCTCTCCCGGCGCCTGTCCGCACTCCGCGGAATCTCCGGGCTGGTGGAAGGACGCCTGGTGGGGCTGTGCCCCCGGGTCCCCCGGAGCGAGGAGATCGAGGCGAGCACGTTGGTCGTCACCTCCCCCGCCGCTCCGCTCGACGGGCTGCGCCCGATGTACCGGCTCTGCGTACGGGCCGTCGGCATCGGTGAGCGGCAGGAACGGCGGGGCCTGTACGACGTCACCGACTTCGCCGCCGAGATCGCCCTGGCGGACCAGCCGCTGCTGGGCTCACTGCTGGGCGAGCGGCTCCTGGCCGGCCTGGACCGCTCCGACGGCTTCCACCGCCAACTCGCGCTCACCGCCCAGGCCTTCCTCGACAACGGCCGCCGGCTGGACCAGACCGCGGCGGCCCTGTTCACGCACCCCAACACCGTCCGCTACCGGCTCGGCCGGCTCCAGCAGCTCACGGGAGTGTCACTGACCGACCCCCAGCCGCCCACCGATCCCCAGCCGGAGAACCGCTCCGGTCCCTTGAGCACCCTGCACTGGTGGTGGGCCCTGACCACATGGCTTCGCGCGGACGCGGACGCGGACGCGTGAGCAGGCCGTTGTCAGTGGTCGGCGCTAGCCTCGGAAATCCGAGGGTTTACCCCGTTCCAGGAGGTAATCATGGCCGCGCGACTCAACCCCTACATCACCTTCGCCGGAGACGCCCGCCAGGCGCTGGAGTTCTACAAGGAGGTGTTCGGCGGCACCCTGGCCCTCAACACCTACGGGCAGTACGGCCAGGAGGGCACCCCGGACGCCGACAAGATCATGCACGGCATGCTGGAGACGCCGAGCGGCCTCACCCTGATGGGCGCCGACACGCCGACCGGAGAGCACAACCCGGGCAACAACTTCTCGGTGAGCCTCAGCGGCGACGACGAAGCCGAGCTGCGCGGCTACTGGGAGAAGCTGTCCGCCGGCGGTTCCGTGGCCGTCCCCATGGAGAAGCAGATGTGGGGCGACGTCTTCGGCATGTGTACGGACCGCTTCGGCATTCCGTGGATGGTCAACATCTCCGAGTCGGCCGGCTGACCGCACACGGGGCGCGGCCGCGGGGGTGAGCGGGACGGTGAGCGGGATCATGCCTGTAGGAGGTGCGAGAGGCCGGCCGCGTCGAACGCCTTGATGACGTCGTCCCGGTCCTCCAGGAAGTGCTCCCAGCTGTCCATGTGCGCGGCGACCACACGCCGGGCGCCCAGGATCTTCGCGGCCTCGGCCGCCATCTCGCTGTTGATCGTGATCAGTTCACCACCCACCCGGGGCGACCTGACAGCTCCGATGAAGAGCACGGCGGTGTCCACCGGGCCGAAGCGGTCGGCTGTCTGCCGGACGGCGTCCATGGAGGCGTTGTCGCCGCTGACGTAGACGGCCGGCAGGTCGTCGGCGGTCAGCACGAAGCCGACGACATCGCCCATGACCTGCTGCGCGAGGCCGTCGGGGCCGTGAAGGGCAGGCACAGCGGTGACGGTGACGATGCCACCCTCGGGGCCCTGCAGCGTGGCGGACTCCCAGTCGGCGAGCCCTCGGGCGTTGCCGCCCAGCCGTCCGGCCCCAGTGCGGGTGGTGAACGTGACCGGGACCGACGTCAGCAGTGCCCGGCCTGAGTGGTCGAGGTTGTCGGCGTGCTGGTCGTGCGAGAGCAGGACGGCGTCAATGGGGCCCAGATCGGCGGGGTCGGCCAGGGCGGGAGCGGTCTTGACCAGGGAGAAGTCCTCGGTGACCGGGTACTCGCCGGGCTCGTCGAAGGTGGGGTCGGTCAGCAGCCGCAGCCCTCCGTACTCAAGGAGCACCGTCGGGCCGCCCAGCAGGCGGGCGGGGATCTGCTCATGGGTGGCAGGAGTCGTCAAGGCACACACCTCTCACGGATGAAGTGACACGGATGAAGTGACACGGGTGGAGCGACATCAGTGACGTGGCACGGGTGGAGCGACACGGGTAGGGCGACATCAGTGAAGTATCACGGATGCAGCTCCTTCTATCCGTGAGAGACCGTACCCATGCCTCACGGATGGGCGCAAGCCGTACCATGAGAGTCATGCAGGAGACCGTGACCGACGACCTGGCTCCGCCACCCGCGCCCGGAGCCGAGCAGCACCCCGCTCTCGACTTCGCCAACAGTGCTGTCGCGCTGCCCGGCGGCCAGTTCGTCGACCTCCTCGGCACACCGGACGCCACGAACCAGTGGCTCTTCCAGCACGGTCTCGCACCGGTCGACGCGGGCCTCAGGGACATGTGCGCGTCCCAACTGCGTTCCCTGCGCGAGCAGATCCGCGCCCTGCTCGCCTCCCACGTCGACGACCACCCCGCTCCCGCCGACGCCCTGAACGCGCTCAACACCGCGATGACCAAGGCCCCCGCGGCGGCCCTGCTGCACTGGGACCCCACCCGGGGCCTCTACCGCACCGCCTCCCACCCGGTCACCCAGATCCTCGACCACGCCCTGGCCGTACTGGCCACCGACGCGGCCGACCTCCTGACCGGCCCCGACGCCGAGCGCCTCACCGCCTGCCCTTCGGCCCCCTGCACCCGCTACCTGCTGCGCCACGGCCGCCGTCACTGGTGTTCCACCCGCTGCGGCGACCGCGCCCGAGCCGCCCGCGCGTACGCCCGCCGCACCCAGGGCCGGTCCGGCTGACTCCTCCGCCCGGCAGAACCACTTTCCGCCTCACCGCTCCGCGGCTGACCACCGAGGCGCGATGTCACGTGTGAGAAGCGGCACTTGACGATCAGCGGGCCCACAGCGCGGAAGCGCCACCCCCCGCACGGATCATCAGTTATCGTTTCGTGATCATTCCCGCAACATCCGATCACACGCTCATCACACTCTGAAAGAACATGACCGCGCACAAAGCCAAGCCTTCCAACTCCCGCCGCCGACAGGACGGTCGGGCGGCAGCCCCCGGGCGCCGGGGGCGTCGAAACCGCCGGAGCAAGGGCCTCTGGCTGGGAGGGCTGGCGGGGGTGGCCGTTCTCGGGGCCGTCGGATTCGCCGCTGTGGGGTGGATATCGGGAGGCGAGGGCGAGTTACCGGACGAGGCCGGCTCCACCACGCAGGCCAGGCCCACGTCCGCGCCGTCCCGGACCACGCCGAGCCCCACCGCTCCCCGGAGCCCCTCCTCCACGCCCAGTACGTCTCCCACCGCGTCCAGCACGTCTTCCATCTCCCCGGCCGACATCCCCTCCACCGGGCCGGGAACGTTCGCCACGGCCTCCGGCGGAAGCGGCAAGGTGGGCAAGGGCAGTGCCCTGCGCTACCGGGTCGACGTCGAGGACGGCATAGATCTGTCCCCCGAGGACGTCGCCGAGGAGGTCGAAAGCATCCTGGCCGACCCCCGCGGCTGGACGACGGACGGCCGGTCGGCGTTCCAGCGGGTCTCCGGAGGCGCCACCGACTTCGTCGTCCGGGTCGCGACGGCCACCACCGTCGACAAGATCTGCGGGGAGTCCGGGCTGAACACCCGCGGCGAGGTCAACTGCCGTGTCGGCGACAACGTCATGGTCAACCTCAAACGCTGGCACCTGGCAACACCCGTGTACGCCAAGGACATCACGGCCTATCGCGCGCTCATCATCAACCACGAGGTCGGTCACTTCCTCGGCCACGGCCATGCCGGCTGCCCCGGCAAGGGCAAACCGGCACCGGCGATGATGCAGCAGATCAAGGGCATGAACGGATGCGTCCCCAACGTCTGGCCGTACGACGAGGAAGGCCGACTCATCACCGGGCCCTCCGTGCCCTGATCCGGAGCACATCAGAGCCCTTTTCACCGGGGCACCGGGGCACCGGGTGGGCCGACCGCGTGGCAGCCAACCGGGCCGTCGCCTACAAAGGTGTGATCGCCGTCGACGACAACCTCCGAAGGTTGACATTGCGACAAATGACGCGGGCAGGACAGAGGGCAAGGCAGGAGTCATGAGCGACCAACGCAAGGTGGCCCCCGCGCGTCGCCGGGGACTGGCCGACGAGGTGGCCGACAGCATCCGGGAGGCCATCTTCAGCGGCGCCTACGCCCCGGGCGCACAACTGCGAGAGGTCGAGCTCTCGGGTGCGCTGGACGTCAGCCGCGGCCCGGTCCGCGAGGCGCTGCTCAAGCTGGAGCGCGAGGGCCTGGTACGCAGCGCATGGCACCGTGGCGCCACGGTGACCACGTTGTCCCCCGACGACGTGGCCGAGCTGGACAGCCTGCGCGGCGCGCTGGAGCAACTCGCCGTCCGGGAGGTGGTCGCCCGCGGCTCGGACGAGGACATCGCGGCCGTCGAGAAGGCCGTCGAGAAGGCCGTCGACACCATGGACCGCGCCGCGGACGAGCACGAGATGGTGTGCTGCGACATCGCCTTCCACGACGCCGTCTACGCCGCGGCCCGGCACCGGCGCCTCGAAGAGGCGTGGCAGGCCCCCGCTGCCAGGTCCATCTCTTCCTGCTCACCCGGATCGGCCGCAGCACGGACGGCTACCTCTCCCACATCCCCGCCGAACACCGCGAACTCGTCGCCGCACTGCGGGCCCGCGACACCGAGGCCGCCCTGGACCTCTTCGCCGCGCACCGCCGCGAGGCCTTCGCCGTGCTCACGGGACCGGGAGACGCGGACTGACCGGCCCCGGCGGGCGACCGCCGCCCGGCTGACGCCTCCTCCGACTCCAGTACGTCCTGTACATCCAGTGCGTCCAGGACGGCCAGGACGGCCAGGACGTCCAGGACGGCTTGGGCGCGACCGAGCCAGTTGGCCGGCCCGCCTCATCCCTGGCCGCCGCGCGCCGACAGCGCACCGCGGAGGCAGCGGGTCAGGCGGGCCGCGATGCTGCCGTCGGGGTCGAGGCGGGGGTTGAAGATCGTGACGTCGAGGCCGTGGGCCCGCTCGTCGGCCAGCGCCAGGCACAGCACGGTCTCCAGCTCGGACCAGCTCAGCCCGCCGGGCAGGCGGTAGTCGACGGCCGGCATGACCGCGTCGTCCAGGACGTCGACGTCGAGATGGACCCAGTACCCGCTGCTCCGGTCGGCGCCGAGCAGGTCGAGGGCGCTACGCGCTGCCGCCTCGGCGCCGGGTTCCCGTACGCCATCGAGGTCGACCGTGTGCAGTGCGGGCGGCAGCGGCTGCATCCCGGCCCGCGCGGACTCGGCGGCGTCACGGAAGCCGAAGGCGACGACGTCCTCGTCGTGCACCAGGGGCCCGCGACCCTCCAGGTCAGCGAGCAGCCGGGGGCCGCGACCCGTCGCCAGCGCGAGTTCCATCGAGGCCGCCTCGCCGTTGGGTTCCGCCGACGGCTGGTAGAAGTCGGTGTGGCCGTCGAGGAACAGCAGGCCGGGTCGTCCGCGGCGGCGCAGGGCGAGGAGGTTGCCGAGCAGGATCGTGCAGTCACCGCCGAGGACGACGGGGAACCCGCCGCGGTCGAGGACGGCGCCCACGGCATCGGCCAGCCTGACGGAGTACCGCGCGATGGCGACCGGGTTGAGGACGCCCGTCTCCTCGTCGCGCCCGGGGTCGTACGTCGGTGCCTCGACCCGGTCCGCTCTCACCGTGCCGGGGTGGTCCAGCAGTCCGGCACGGAACAGCGCCTCCGGCAGATCCTCGACGCCGGAGGGCCGCAGTCCGAGCACCGACGGCGCCTCGATGATCGCCAGCTCCCGCACACCGACCGCCTCCCTCACTGCCCCAACGGACCCCCGGGTCCAGGATCGGCCTCCCAGCGACACGCCGCACGCACGGCGTGTCGCTGGGACTCCAGAGCCAATCGACGGCCCCGCCGGACAGGACTAGGACCGAGCCCCGCCTGACCGGGTTCGGACGATCGCGAACACCGCGGCGGCCAGGCCCAGAACGCCCACGCCCAGCCCGGCGGCGCCGAGCCCACGGGCGGTCGAGTCACTGGCGTCCGAGGCTTCACTGGTGTCCGAGGCCGCCGTCGCGCTCTTCGCGCCCTCCGCGCCCTCCGCGCCCTTGGCGGTCAGCTCAAGTGTCGGCGCCGGGTCCTCCGGCTCCTCCCCGCCCGACTGCGCGGCCTCGATCCAGCGGACGATCTTGCCGTCGGAGTAGGTCTGGAGCGCCTTGAAGGTCAGCCGGCCGGTATCGTCGGGCAGTTGGCCAAAGGCGACGTCGAAGTCCTCGTACTGACCGGCCCCGATCTTCCCTCCGGTCCAGGTGATCTCGGAGACGGCCTCGGTGATGGTGCCGTCGTCGGTCTTGACGGGGGTCTTGAGCTTGGTGGTGGTCACCTTGGGCGTCCAGCCGTCCTGCGGGTGGACGAGGACGCCGAGGACGGGGTGGTCGGTGGGCAGGAACACCTGCACCTTCGTGGTGTCGGCGGTGTCCTCCTCGTTGGGCACGCGGAAGGCCAGGACGCCGTCCGTGGCGCCCTTGGCGTAGCTCTCGGGATGGACGGTGACGTGCGCGGAGGCCGCGCCCGCCGCGGTGAGGACGGTGGCGGCGCTCAGGGCGGCGACGGCACCGACGCGTCGCAGGGTGATGTGGGTCCTGGTGCGTGTCGGAGTGTGTGTCGGGGGGTGGGTCGGGATGTGTGTCGGGGACATGGGTGGTCGATCTCCGTACTGGGAAGGGCGTGCTGGGGTCAGTTCGCGTACGGGATCGACGTGGGCGGACCCCGCCGGTGGACGGCGTACCGCAGCAGCACCTGCCGCAGTGCCCTCGTCCCGTCGGCGACCCGTCGTACGAAGCGCGGTGCGCCCGGTACGGGCCGTACCCCTTCTCGCGCCTGCCACCAGGCGGCCAGCCCCGGCACGAGCGCGACCGCCCGGCGCAGCAGCGACCACAGCGCCGCCTCACCTCGCCGCAGCCACCAGGTCAGCACGACGGCCGCCGTGACATGGGCGGCGGTGGGGTG
>NZ_VJZC01000315.1 GCF_009377185.1 Streptomyces spongiae | reverse complement strand
GCGGGGCACCGGGCGCGGGCGGGGCGCCGTACGGCCCCGCGGGCGGCTGGCCCTGGGGCATCCCCGGCGGCATCGCGAACGGCTGCCCGCCCTGCTGGGGCGGCGGCGGGGCGTACCATCCCGGCTGGCCCTGCCCGGGCACCGGAACCGGCGGCTGCGCGCCGGGCGGAAGCGGCTGCATCAGCCCTTCCTTCTGGTCGATGGTCGACCGGTAGTCGACGGCGCCCTGCGTCATCCGCATGTACGCCTCCTCCAGCGAGGCCTGGTGCGGCGACAGCTCCCACAGACGTACGTCGGCGCCGTGCGCGAGATCGCTGATGCGCGGCAGCGGCAGCCCGGTCACGCGCAGCGCTCCGTCCGCCTCGGGCAGCACCTGGCCGCCCGCCTCGGTCAGCGCGGCCGTCAGCTTCTCCCGCTGCTGCGGCTCGGTGTCGGGGGTGCGGATGCGTGCGAAGCCGGCCGAGTTGTGCGAGATGAAGTCCTTGACGCTCATGTCGGCGAGCAGCTGCCCGCGCCCGATCACGATCAAGTGATCAGCGGTCAGCGCCATTTCGCTCATCAGGTGCGACGAGACGAACACGGTCCGTCCCTCCGCCGCGAGGGACTTCATCAGGTTGCGCACCCACAGGATGCCCTCCGGGTCGAGTCCGTTGACCGGCTCGTCGAAGAGCAGCACCTGGGGGTCACCGAGCAGCGCGGCGGCGATCCCGAGCCGCTGCCCCATGCCCAGCGAGAACCCCTTGGACCGCTTCCTGGCCACGTCCTGCAGACCGACGACGCCGAGCACCTCGTCCACGCGGCGCGCCGGAATACCGGACAGCTGCGCGAGGCACAGCAGGTGACTGCGTGCGCTGCGTCCGCCGTGCACGGCCTTGGCGTCCAGCAGGGCGCCCACCTGGCGTGGGGCGTTAGGCAGCTTCCGGTAGGGAAAGCCACCGATCGTCACCTGTCCCGTGGTGGGGTTGTCCAGGCCGAGGATCATGCGCATGGTCGTCGACTTGCCCGAACCGTTCGGCCCGAGAAAGCCGGTGACGGTACCCGGCCGCACCTGGAAGGAAAGGTTGTACACGGCTGTCTTGTCGCCGTAGCGCTTCGTCAGGCCGACTGCCTCGATCATGCTCCGCACCCATCACAAGGTTCAGGACGTGTCGGGGCACACGCCCCCCGTAAGAGTTAGGAGCATATCGGTGAGCTGACGGTTCCCTCCGGGGGTTGAGCGGCTGGCGTCTGCCGGGTTCTGCCGGTGGCCATGTGCGGGTCCGTCGTGGTTGCTCGCGCAGTTCCCCGCGCCCCTGAAGACCACCGGGCGAGCTCCAGGCTTTTCAGGGGCGCGGGGAACTGCGCGACCAGCCACCCACGACCCGCACCCGGACACCCACAACAACCCGGCAGACGCGCCCCCGCCAAGCCGGCGCAGCGATCACGCGTCGCGGTGGCGGAGTAGCGCGTACCCCCCGGCCAGCGCCGCGGCCACCCACAGCACCATGATCCCCAGGCCACCCCACGGCCCGTACACCGCGTCGTCGTCCAGCGGTGGAACCACCTGCATGATCTTGCTGCCGGCCTGGTCGGGGAGGTAGCGGGCGACCTTCTCGGTCGCGGACACGTTGCCGAGGATGTTGGACACGAGGAAGAAGAACGGCATCAGGACACCCAGCGCCAGCATCGGGCTGCGCAGCATCGCGGCCACGCCCATGGAGAACACGGCGATGAGCGTCATGTAGAGCCCGCCCCCGATGACCGCGCGCAGGACACCGGGCTCGTCGAGCGAGGTGCTGTGCTCGCCGAGCATCGACTGGCCGAGGAAGAAGGTGACGAAGCTGGTCGCGAGGCCGACGGCGAAGGCGAGCGCGGTTGCCACGGTGATCTTGCTGAAGAGGAACGTGCCGCGCTGCGGGACGGCGGCCAGCGACGTACGGATCAGGCCGGTGCTGTACTCGTTCGAGACCACCAGCACACCGAAGACGATCATCGAGAGCTGACCGAGGCTCATCCCCGCGAAACTCACGTACGTCGGGTCGAAGGCGAGCCTGTCCTCCTGGGGCATGTTCCGCCAGTCACGGTCGACCAGCGCCGAGATCAGCACGCCGAGAGCGATCGTGACGACCGCGGCGATCCCGAGCGTCCACACGGTGGACGCCACCGAACGGATCTTGGTCCACTCGGAACGGACGACCTGTACCGCCGCCATGCTCAGGCTCCCTTCTTCTGCCAGTCGCTGCCCCACGCCTGCCGCGCGGGGACCGCCGGCACCTCGTCCAGGACCGGGAGGGCACCCGCGTGCGCGTGGTACTCCACCGACTCCGCCGTCAGCCGCATGAACGCCTCCTCCAGCGAGGCCTGCTGCGGACTCAGCTCGTGCAGCACGACCTGGTGCCGCGCGGCCAGCTCACCGATCTGCTCGGGCCCCGCCCCGTCCGCCTCCAGCGCCCCGCCGTCCGCCTCGACCGCCGCGACGCCCGCCCCGTACAGCACGTCCAGCAGCCGCTCCCGCTGCGGCGTACGGATCCGGACGTACGACCGGGAGTTCCGCTGGATGAAGTCCGCCATGGAGGTGTCGGCGAGCAGCCGGCCCTGGCCGATGACGACGAGATGGTCGGCGGTCAGCGCCATCTCGCTCATCAGATGAGAGGAGACGAAGACCGTACGGCCCTGTGCGGCAAGGGATTTCATCAGGGTGCGGATCCAGTGGATGCCCTCGGGGTCGAGCCCGTTGGCCGGCTCGTCGAACATCAGGATCCGCGGGTCTCCGAGGAGCGCGCCCGCGATGCCGAGCCGCTGCCCCATGCCGTACGAGAATCCCTTGGCCTTCTTGCGGGCCACCCCGGTGAGGCCGACGGTGTCGAGGACCTCGGCCACGCGGCTCTGCGGGATGCCGTTGCTCTGCGCGAGGCACAGGAGGTGGTGGTAGGCGCTGCGGCCGCCGTGCACGGCCTTGGCGTCGAGGAGCGCGCCGATGGACATCAGCGGGTCCCTGAGCTGGTCGTAGTGCTTGCCGTCGATGCGGACGTCCCCGACGGTGGGCCGGTCGAGCCCGAGGATCATCCGCATCGTGGTCGACTTCCCGGCACCGTTCGGCCCGAGGAACCCGGTCACCATGCCGGGTCTCACGGCGAAGGTGAGGTTGTTGACCGCCACCTTCTCGCCGTACCGCTTGGTCAGCCCCTCGAGCTCGATCATGCGGCCACGCTAAAACGGGACAAAGCCCTCTGCCACCGGAGTGGCAGAGGGCTTCGAACACCTGCTGTCGAACACCTGCTGCGGAACGCCCAGGCGTTACCGGGACTGCTGCGCCGGAACCCCGCGGGAGATCGGCTCGTCCTCGGCCGGCGAACCGGCGGCGGCCACCGCGGCGCCCGTGAGCGTCGCGAGCATCTCGCGGACGTTCGTCAGCTGGGCGTTGATGCTGTCGCGGCGGTTGGTGAGGGCGGCCAGCTCGCGCTCGGATTCCGAACGGATCCGGTCGGCCTTGGCATTGGCGTCGGCCACGATGTCCTCGGCCTGACGCTGGGCCGTCTCCACCGTCTGGCGGGCGCGGCGCTCGGCGTCCGTGCGCAGCTTCTCGGCCTCGAGACGGAGCTGCTCGGCGCGGTGCTCGATCTCGGCGAGGCGCTTCTCGGCCTTGGCCTGACGGGACGCCAGGTCGCGCTCGGACTGCTCGCGGCGCTTGGCGAGGTTCGTCTCGAAGTCCGCGGCGGCCTGAGCGGCCTTGGCGCGGGTCTCCTCGAAGAGGGCGTCCGCCTCCTCACGCTTCGACTGCGCGTCCTTCTGCGCCTCGGAGCGCAGCTGGGAGGCGTCGCTCTTGGCCTTCTCGACGATCCGGACGCCCTCGTCCTCAGCCTTGGCCTTGCGCTCCGCAGCGAACGATTCTGCGTCGTTGCGCACCTGCTGGGCCGCCGACTCGGCGAGCTCACGGTGCTGCTCGGCGGCGCGGCGGGCCTCCTCGCGCAGGTCCTTCGCCTCTTCCTCGGCGAGACGGAGGATCTTCTCGACACGCGCGCCGAGACCGGCGTACGACGGCTCGGCGTCGACGACCTGGGCCTGGGCGTTCTGCGTTTCGAGGTGGAGCTCCTCGATGCGCTTTTCCAGAGCAGTGATACGGGCCAGAGCGCTGTCGCGGTCGGAGACGAGCTTCGAGATGCGTTCGTCCACCTGCGCGCGGTCGTACCCACGCCGCACAAGCTCGAAGCCGTAGGGGGAAGTGTCGCTCATGGGGTTCCTGTCGAATGAGACCGGTGAGGTGATAGAGGGAATCCTAGGGGGCGAAGCGGCGTGTCATCGAGCGGATGCACGTTTGATATGGAGAATGAGACCTCTTTCGAGTGGCGAACCAGCAGTTACTTGTCAGGAACTTTGTGTAGAGGGCTCCGCCACGCTCCGCTAAGCACGGATCGGCGCTTCTGGCTAGCCGTCTGACGCCTTGCCACCCGATCTGGGTGCGCCCACCGCGGCGCCGGCCTTGACGCCACCGTCCTTGCCGTTCGACGGGGCCTCAAAAGACTCCAACGCTTCCAGGACGTCCTGGACACGGGAGATCTCGGCATTGATGTCCTCGCGGCGCCGCACCAGGACCTCCAGCTCCCGCTTGCCCTCCTCGACCGTGGCCCGCGCCTCGCGGATCGCCTCGGCCTTGAGCTCCTCGGCCTCCCGGACGAGCGTGTTCTTCTTCTGCTCGGCCTCCTTCAGGAGCCCCTCGGCCTTCCTGACGGCGGCGATCCGCACCTTGCCCGCCTCGGAGTTGGCCTCCGAGACCAGTTCCTTCGCCTTCGACTGGGCCTTCTGCAGCTGCTCCTCGGCGGCCTTGATGAGCGCGTCGCACCGGTCGCCCGCGGCCTTCATCGTCTCGGCCGACTCACGGCGGGCCCGCTCGTGCAGGGCCTCGATCTCGCCCGTGATGCGGTCGCGCAACTCCTCCGCGCGCTCCCTTATCGCGGTGGCGTCCCGGCGCGCACCGACCAGCAGCTCGTCCGCGTCCGTACGGGCCCGCTCCACCAGGGAGTTGCCCTCCACGGTCGCCTCCGAGACCAGACGATCGGCCTCCGTGCGCGCCGCACCGACCATGGTGTCGGCCTGCGCCTCGGCGTCCGCGGTGGTCTTGTGCGCGGTCGTCTGCGCCTCCGAGATGAGCTTGTCGGCCTCGGCGGCGGTCTCCGTGATGAGCTTGTCGACCTGCTCGGCCGCCTCGGAACGCCGCTTGTTGGCGTCCTTGCGGACCTCGTCCAGCGTCCGGTCGGCCTCCTCGCGCGCGGCCGTGGTGCGCCGCTCGGCCTCGGCCTCCGCCTCGGCCCTCAGGCGCTCGGCGTCGGCGCGGACACGCTCGGCGTGCTGCTGGGCGGAACCGACCGTCTCGGCCGCCTCGGCGCGCAGCCGCTCGGCTTCGCTGGTCGCGTCCCCGATGAGCTTGTCGGCCTTCGCGACGGACTCCGCGCGCCGCCGCTCGACCTCCGCGGCCGTCTCGCTGGTGAGCCGCTCCGCCTCGGCCGTCACCTCGCTGATGAGCGTGTCGGCCTGGGTGGCCGCGTCCGAGCGGATCCGGTTCGCGTCCTCGCGTGCCTCGCCCCGGGCGCGCGCGGCGTCCTGCTCGGCGGCCGCGATGGCGTCCGACGCCTCGGTGCGTACGCGCTGGGCGTGCTCGGCCGCCTCGGCGCGCAGCCGCTCCGCCTCGGTGATCGCCTCCGAAACCGTGCGCTCCGCGAGCGACTTGGCGGCCTCCGACTCCGCCGCCGCCTCGCGCCGGACCCGGGCCGCGTCCTCGCTGGCCCGCTCCCGCTCGGCGTACGCGTCGGCGCGGACGCGGTCCGACTCCTCCTCGGCCTCGCGTCGCGTACGGTCCGCCGAGTGCTCGGCGGCGTTGCGCAGGCCGGCGATCTCCTCCTGGGCCTGCTCGTGCAGTCCGACCACGGAGTCGCGCACCTGCTGGGCGTGCTGCTCGGCGGCCGACACCATCTCGGTGGCGCGCCGGTCGGCCTCCTCGACCAGGCGCAGCGCCTCGGCCTCGGCCTCCTCCACGCGCTTGCGCGCCGAGGCCAGCAGCTCCTCGCTCTGCTCGCGGGCCCGCTCGCGCTCCTGGTCGGCCTCCTGCCGGGCGGAGCCCAGCAGTTCGTCGGCCTCGCGGCGGCGCCGGGCGGCCTCCTCCTGCGCGGCGGCCAGCGTCTCGGCGCTCTCGGTCGCCAGCCGCTCGGCCGCGGCCAGCGCCTCGGCCCGGACCCGGTCGGCGGTGTCCTGCGCCTCCGACTTCAGCCGCTCCGCCTCCGACGCGGCCTCCGACCGCAGCCGTACGGCGATGGCCTCGCCCTCGGCCCGGGACGCGGACGCGTCGGACGCGGCCTCGTTGCGCACCCGCTCGGCCTCGGCCTCGGCCTGCGACTGGAGCGTACGAATGCGTTCGGCGGCCTCACCGCGCAGCCGGTCGGTCTCCTCGGCGGCCTCGCGGCGGATCCTCTCGGCCTCCGCACGGGCGTCGCTGAGCGCCTGCTCCGCCGACGCGAGCCGTTGTTCGGCGTCGGAGTGCAGCCGGTTCAGCTCGTCGGCGGCCTCCTCCTCGCGGGACGCGACCGCGCGCTCCGTCTCCTCGCGCAGCTCGAGGGCGGACCGCTCGGCCTCGGCCTTGATGGTCTCGGACAGCTCGACGGCCTCGTCACGCTGCCGCTCCGCCTCCTTGCGCGTGCGGTCGAGGGTCTCCTCGGCCTGACGGCGCAGCGACGAGGCGCGCTCGATGGCCTCCGTACGGACCTTCTCGCTCTCCGTCGTGGCCGACTGGCGCAGCTCGTCCGCGTCCGCCTTCGCCTTGGCGAGCAGGTCCTCGGCGGTCCTGGCGCCCTCCTCGATCTGCTGGACGGCCTCGCGACGTGCCTCGGAGCGGATGCGCTCACCCTCGGCGACCGCGTCGGACCGCAGCTGCTCGGCCTCGCCGCGCAGCCGGCGCGCCTCCTCCTGCAGCTCGACGGTCTTGGCGCGGTACTCCTCGGTGTCGTCCTTCGCCGCGCCCTTGAGCTGCTCGGCGAGGTCGTGCGCCTCGGAGCGCAGCCGGTCGGCCTCGGCCTCGGCCTCGCCGCGGATGCGCTCGGCCTCCTCGGCGGCGGCCGTGATGGTGCTCCTGGCGTCCTCCGACGCCTTGTTGAGGACGTCCTCGGCCGTCTTCGCCGTCTTGGCGAGCTGGGAGGCGGACTCCTCCGCGGTGATGCTGCGGGCCTTCTCGGACGCCTCGGCGACGATCTTCTCGGCCTCGGAACGGGCGTCCGCGACGACTTCCTCGGCGGACGCCTTGGTGGCCTCGGCCTCCTTCGTGGCCTCCTGGACCAGACGGGCGACCTGCTCCTTCGCCGTCCGCGTACGCTGCTCGTTCGTCGACTCGGCGCCGGCCAGGGCCTTGGCCGCGGCCTCCTTGGCCTCGGCGACCACCTTGTCGGCCTCGGTGCGGGCCTTCTGCAGCGCCGTCTCGGCCTCGGCCATGCGCTGCTCGGCGGCCCGGCTCAGCTCGGTGGCCTGGCGGCGGGCGCTGTCCGACTCCGTCGCGGAGGAGGAGCGCAGCTGCTCGGCGTGGTCCGTGGCCTCTTGGGCCTGGGTGGAGGCGGCGTTCAGCAGCCGCTCGGCCTCCGCGCGGGCCCGGCGCAGGATCTGGTCGGCCTCGGAGCGGGCCGACTCGGCCTCGTCCTGGAGCCGCTGACGGGCCTCGGAGGCGACCCGCTCGGCCTCGGCGCGGGCCGCGGCCAGTGCCTGGTCGGCCTCGGAACGGGACTCGTCCAGCAGCCGGCGCGCCTGCTGCTCGGAGCGGGCGCGCAGCTGCTCCGCCCAGGCCACGTTCTCGTTGACGTGCGACTCGACGGTCTGGCGGCGCTCGGAGAGCTCCTGGTCGAGCTGCTGGCGGCGCGACACGGCCTCGGCATGCAGCTCTGACTGGAGCCGGGCGGCTTGCTCGGCGTGCTCCTGGAGGAGGCGCTGGTTCTGCGCGCGTGCCTGACTCAGCTCGCGCTCGGCCTCGGCGCGCAGCTGGTCGGCCTGCACCTGGGCCTGGCGGAGCATCTGCTCGGCCTGGTAGCCGATGTCCGATCCGTCGAACGCGGGTCGGGTCATGATGGTGCGGCGCGCCTCGTGCAGCTTGGCGCGCAGCACCTCGACCTGGTAGCCGAGGTCCTCGGCATGCTGGATCGCCTTTTCCCGCTCGGTCTTCAGCCGCTCCATCTCGGCCTCGAACCGAGAGAGGTGGTCGACGTCAGCCGCCGGCTCTCGCTCCTGGCGTTCGTAGCCCCGCACTGCGCGGTCCCATCCGTCCCCTGGTCGCAAGCTTCTCCAAACGAGCTCCGTCCAACCGCCGAACGAAGCCCCCGGGGAATGGTGTCAGATCAACGGCGGAGCGCGGGCTGCCGCCCTAACCCTCGTCCCCCGAAACCTGGACCCCGGCCCTTGGGCGCTTCTGACGGATCTCCGTGGCGTCACGACGCCCGGCACGCACTCTCGCCGCACCGGACGCAAGCCCTAGTAGCTCCGCTACGAGGACTTCCGCCCGGCACGCCGAGAGCACGCACCGAACGCCGCTCCTTCTCCCACGGCCATCCGTCAGAAGCGCCCTGGATCCCGTCGTCGGATGGCGGCAGGACCCCGACCGTCCCCTCGCGAGGTGACGGCCGACCCCAACCCTACCGGCCCCTATGTACGGGGGTCAGTGCTCAGGTGACTCAACCGGCGCCGAAGTGACCAGTTCTGTCAGTACGCCGTGACAATCCTTGGGGTGCAGGAACGTGATCCGTGACCCCATGGAACCGCGCCGGGGCTCCTCGTACAGGACGCGTACGCCCTTACCGCGGATCTCGGCGGCGTCCCCGTCGACATCTGCCGTACCGAACGCGATGTGATGGACACCTTCGCCGTTCTTCGCCAGCCACTTCCCGACGGCGGAGTCCTCCCGGGTCGGCTCCAGGAGCTGGAGGTACGACGCGCCGCCGTCGTCCGTGCTGTTGATCCTGAGCATGGCCTCCCGCACGCCCTGCTCCTCGTTGACCTCGGAGTGGTACACCTCGAAGCCGTACGTGGCCCGGTAGAACTCGACGGTCGCGTCGAGGTCGAAACAGGCGATCCCGATGTGGTCGATTCGCGTCAGCATGGTGTCAGTGCACCGCTCCGGAGGTGGTTACGCAACGTGCGCGCGATCACACCGACAGCCCGATGACGGGGTGGTCTACCGCTCAGTACATTCGAAGTAAACCCTCGTTCACTCCTCAGCTGTGCAGGCTGGAAGGGGATCGCACCTCATGTCTGGAACGAACGGCAACACCTCGGTGATCGTCGCGGGCGCGCGTACGCCCATGGGACGGTTGCTGGGTTCGCTGAAGTCCTTCTCCGGAGCCGACCTCGGTGGCTTCGCGATCAAGGCCGCCCTCGACCGTGCGGGGATCGGTGGCGACCAGGTGCAGTACGTGATCATGGGCCAGGTGCTTCAGGCCGGGGCGGGGCAGATCCCGGCGCGCCAGGCCGCGGTCAAGGCGGGCATCCCGATGAACGTCCCGGCGCTCACCATCAACAAGGTGTGTCTGTCGGGTCTGGACGCCATCGCTCTCGCCGACCAGTTGATCCGTGCGGGTGAGTTCGACGTGGTCGTCGCCGGCGGCCAGGAGTCCATGACGAACGCCCCCCACCTGCTCCCGAAGTCCCGTGAGGGCTACAAGTACGGCGCGGTCCAGATGCTCGACGCGATGGCGTACGACGGCCTCACCGACGCCTTCGAGAACATCGCCATGGGCGAGTCGACGGAGAAGTACAACACGAAGCTGGGCATCGGCCGGGCCGAGCAGGACGAGATCGCCGCCCTCTCGCACCAGCGTGCGGCGGCCGCGCAGAAGAACGGTGTCTTCGAGGCGGAGATCGCGCCCGTCGAGATCCCGCAGCGCAAGGGCGACCCGGTCGTTTTCAGCCAGGACGAGGGCATCCGCGGCGAGACGACGGCCGAGTCGCTGGGCAAGCTGCGCCCGGCCTTCACCAAGGACGGCACCATCACCGCCGGCTCTGCCTCCCAGATCTCGGACGGTGCGGCGGCCGTGGTCGTGATGAGCAGGGCCAAGGCGGAGGAGCTCGGCCTGGAGTGGATCGCGGAGATCGGCGCGCACGGCAACGTGGCGGGCCCGGACAACTCGCTGCAGTCGCAGCCGTCGAACGCCATCACGCACGCCCTGAAGAAGGAGGGCCTTGAGGTCGCGGACCTCGACCTGATCGAGATCAACGAGGCCTTCGCGGCGGTCGCCGTCCAGTCAATGAAGGACCTCGGAGTGTCCACTGAAAGGGTGAACGTCAACGGTGGCGCGATCGCCCTCGGCCACCCGATCGGCATGTCCGGCGCCCGTCTCGTCCTCCATCTGGCGCTGGAGCTGAAGCGGCGCGGCGGAGGCGTGGGCGCGGCCGCGCTGTGCGGCGGCGGTGGACAGGGTGACGCGCTGATCGTGCGGGTACCGAAGGCCTGAGAGCGCTGCACGTCTCTTTCGGGTCCCTTTGATCTCGCTGATCTCGCCGATCTCGCTGAACGGAGCTGTGATGCAGGACGTCCCCACACTGGTCGCCCAGGCCAGGGAAGGCCGGCCGCGGGCCGTGGCCCGGCTGATCTCCCTGGTGGAGGGGGCGTCCCCGCAGCTCCGTGAGGTCATGGAGGCGCTGGCGCCCCTGACCGGCGGGGCGTACGTGGTGGGCCTGACGGGCTCTCCGGGCGTCGGCAAGTCGACCTCGACGTCCGCGCTGGTGACGGCGTACCGGAAGCAGGGCAGGCGGGTCGGGGTCCTGGCGGTGGACCCGTCGTCGCCGTTCTCCGGGGGTGCGCTGCTGGGCGACCGCGTGCGCATGTCCGAGCACGCCTCCGACCCCGGTGTCTACATCCGCTCCATGGCCACGCGCGGCCATCTGGGCGGGCTGGCCTGGGCGGCTCCCCAGGCGATCCGGGTCCTGGACGCGGCGGGCTGCGACGTGATCCTCGTCGAGACGGTCGGCGTGGGGCAGTCGGAGGTGGAGATCGCGTCCCAGGCGGACACCTCGGTCGTGCTGCTGGCTCCCGGGATGGGCGACGGCATCCAGGCGGCGAAGGCCGGGATCCTGGAGATCGGTGACGTGTACGTGGTCAACAAGGCCGACCGTGACGGTGCGGACGCCACTGCCCGTGAGCTGAACCACATGCTGGGCCTGGGCGAGTCCCGTGGGCCCGGTGACTGGCGGCCGCCGATCGTGAAGACGGTCGCGGCGCGGGGCGAGGGTGTGGACGAGGTCGTCGAGGCGCTGGAGAAGCACCGGGCCTGGATGGAGGAGCGGGGGGTGCTCGCGGAGCGGCGTCTGTCCCGTGCCTCCCGCGAGGTCGAGACCATCGCGGTGACGGCCCTGCGGGAGCGGATCGGGGACCTGCACGGGGACCGGCGCCTGAGTGCGCTGGCGGAGCGGATCGTGGCGGGCGAGCTGGATCCCTACCGGGCGGCGGACGAGCTGGTGGCGGGCCTGACGGAGTCCTGAACGGGACCTGAACGGGAGGGTCCTCGCCCCCGCCGCCCC
>NZ_VJZC01000314.1 GCF_009377185.1 Streptomyces spongiae | reverse complement strand
CACCCCCACCGCACCCCATCCGAGACGCCCGAGCGTGCGCCCTCCGTTTTCCATCAATTCCTGTCCGAATCATTGACGTGCCCGGAGGGCCTCCGTACCTTGTGCCAGCAAGCGCTTACTTGAAACGATTCATGAGGCGGACGCAACGTCGCGGGGAGGCCCAACCATGCAGCACGACCGGAAAGTTGAGAGGCGAACAATCCTCAAGGCGGCCGGCGCCTCACTGGCTGTCGCGGGGCTCGGGGCGACGGCCACGGCCTGCGGCGGCGACAGCGGTGCGGGGGACGGGACGGTGACGATCCGTTATGCGTGGTGGGGAGCCGAGGACCGCGCCGAGAGAATCAACAAGACCATCAAGCTCTTCGAGAAGAAGTACCCGAAGATCAAGGTGAAAACGGACTTCCAGCCCTACCTGGACTTCTGGAAGAAGTTCAACACCCAGGCCTCGGGCGGAAATCCCCCCGACGTCTTCCAGAATGCCATCGGCTTCCTTCGCAAATACGACGCGAAGAATGTACTGCTCGACCTGAGCGAGCAGGTCAAAGCGGGCAATCTCTCCATGGACGGCTTCCGCGCCGGGCTGGACAAGTTCGGCGAGATCGACGGCAGACTCCTCGGCGTTCCGGTCGGCTCCAACTCGATGGCCCTGGTGATCGACAAGCCCGCCTACACCAGGGCGGGAGTGAAGCCGGAGCAGGGCTGGACCTGGGACGACTACCACGCGGCGCTGGAGAAGATCCGTGACAAGTCGGGCCGCGCCGGCGACAGCGGCATGTACGGCGTCATGTACCTCTACGACCTCTACCTGCGCCAGAACGGCAAGGCGTTCTTCACCGAGGACGGGCTCGGCTTCACCGAGGCGGACCTGAAGGACTGGTGGACGAAGGCGAAGAAGGGCGTCGAGGACGGCATCTACACCGACCCCAAGAAGGTCGCCCAGATCAAGCCCAAGTCGTCGGTCGCCGCGGAGATCGCCGGCGGTGAGTTCACCTGGGACAACTTCACCGTCCGCTACACCTCCGAGGGCAAGAGCGAGTACGGGCTGGCCCCCATCCCGACCACGGACGGCAAGAAGACCGGCCAGTACCTCGGCTCCCTCATGCTCAGTGCCTCCAAGCGCACCCAGCACCCCAAGGAAGTCGCCCAGTTCATCGACTTCATGGTGCACGAGCCCGAGGTCGCCAAGATCATGGGCTACGACCGAGGTGTGCCCGCGACACAGGCCCAGTACGACGCCTTCAAGCCGACCGACGAGGTCAACAAGTCGATAGCCGCCTACGAGGAGTCCCTCGTCGAGGCGGGCGTCCTGGAGCCCATCACCCCGCACCCGAACGGCGCGGACATCTGCGAGTCCGCGTTCCTGCGCATCGGCGAGGAACTCGGTCTGGGCAAGCGTTCGGTGGACGAGGCCGTCAAGCAGTTCTTCACCGAGTCGAAGACGGCTCTCGGCACCTGATGGGAACCACCGTGACACACGCCCCTGCGACGGAGGGCCTGTCCAAGGACAAGCGCTCCGAGCCGCGGCACGGTCCGGTGAACTCCCCGCGCCCCGCCGCCCTCAAGCGGCGGGGCCGCCGGGAGAACCTGGCCGGCTATCTCTTCATGTCCCCGTGGATCGCGGGCTTCCTGCTGCTGACCGCGGGCCCGATGATCGCCTCGCTCTACTTCGCCTTCACCGACTACAACCTGTTCGACGCCCCCAAGTGGATCGGCCTCGACAACTTCTCCGAGATGTTCGGCGATCCGCGCTGGCAGCACTCGGTGCGGGTGACGTTGTGGTACGTCGTCGTCGGTACGCCGCTGAAGCTGATCGCGGCCCTCGGGGTGGCCCTGCTGCTGGCCCAGAGCCGGCGCGGACAGGCCTTCTACCGGGCCGCCTTCTACGCGCCGTCTCTGATCGGGGCGAGCGTCTCCATCGCGATCGTCTGGAAGGCGATCTTCTCGGACGACGCGGTCGTCGACCGTACCCAGAAGCTCTTCGGGGTGAACGTCGGCGGCTGGACCGGCGACCCGGACATGATCATCTACAGCCTGGTGGCGCTCACCGTATGGCAGTTCGGCGCCCCCATGGTCATCTTCCTGGCCGGCCTCAAACAGGTCCCGCGCGAGCTGTACGAGGCGGCCGAGGTCGACGGGGCGGGCAAGCTGCGGCGGTTCTGGAACATCACGCTGCCGATGATCTCCCCGGTCCTCTTCTTCAACGTCCTGCTGGAGACCATTCACTCCTTCCAGATCTTCAGTTCTGCGTACATCGTCGGTGGCGGTGCCGGAGGCAACGCCTGTGGTCCCGCGGACGGTTCGATGGTCTACACCTGCTACCTCTACGTCCAGGGCTTCGAGAACAGCCGGATGGGTCTGGCCTCCGCCATGGCCTGGATGCTGCTCGTCGCGGTCGCCCTGGTCACGGCGGTGCTGTTCTGGTCCCAGAAGCGCTGGGTGCACTACGAGGAGGGCGCCTGATGAGCGCGCAGGCCACCGACATCACACCCGCCGCCTCCACGAGGGCGGGCGGCCTCCGGCGCAGGCTGCCCGGTTCCGTCGCCTGGCACATCGGCTCCCTGGCGATCCTCGCGGTGATCCTCTATCCGGTGATCTGGGTCATCGGCGGCTCGTTCAAGAAGAGCGAGGACATCATCGGCAGCCTGGATCTCTTCCCGGGCGACCCGATCACCTCGAACTACACGCGGCTCACCGAGGGCATCGCGGACATCTCGATCTCCACGTTCTTCCTCAACTCGCTCACCCTCGCCGTCGGTTCGGTGATCGGGATCCTGGTGTCGTGCTCGCTCACGGCGTACGCCTTCGCGAGGATCAGGTTCGCGGGCCGGAACCTGCTGTTCACGCTGATGATCGGCACGCTGCTGTTGCCGTACCACGTACTGCTGATCCCGCAGTACGTGTTGTTCCGCAACATGGAAATGATCAACACGTACACCCCGCTGCTGCTGCCGAAGTACCTGGCCACGGAGGCGTTCTTCGTCTTCCTGATGATGCAGTTCATGCGCAACCTGCCCAAGGAGCTCGACGAGGCGGCCCGTCTCGACGGCTGCGGGCACCTGCGCATCTACTGGTCGATCGTGCTCCCGCTGTGCCGACCCGCCCTGATCACCAGCGCGATCTTCACCTTCATCAACGCGTGGAACGACTTCATGGGCCCGCTGATCTACCTCAACGAGCCCGACAAGTACACGGTCTCCCTCGGTCTGAAGATGTTCGTGGACCAGGAGGGCGTGGCCGACTACGGCGGCATGATCGCCATGTCCCTCGTCGCCCTGCTGCCGGTCCTCGCCTTCTTCCTCGCCTTCCAGCGGTACCTGATCGACGGTATGGCCACATCCGGGCTGAAGGGCTGAGGTGAGCTGACCATGGCCCGGACCCAGGCACAGTCGGAGGCGTCCCCGGCACGTGAACGTGGTGAGTCCCTACTCGCCGAGCGGTTCGCGCTGTTCGCCGAGTGTCTGCTCACCGGTGTGTGGATCGCGGTGGCGTCGCTGCCGGTCGTGACCTACCCCGCCGCGTTCGCCGCCGGGGCGAGGCATCTGCGGCGGCGTGTCGCCCACGAGGGCGGCGGCCGGCGGGAGTTCGTGGCGGACTTCCGGACGGCCGTGCGCGGTGGGTGGATCGCCGGGCTCCTGGGCTGGGCCGCCGCAGCCGCGGTCTGGGTGGACGTCCAGGCCGTACGGGCCGGGATCCCCGGAGGGCCGCTCGTGGGTGCCGTCGGGGTGTTCGCGCTGATCGGTCTCGCCGTCGCCGGGCTGCGTGCGGCGGCGGTGTGGCAGCCCGGCGCCTCCTGGCGGACGCTGCTCGCCGATGCCGGGCGGCGCACCGTGCTGGACCCCGCCGGGTCCTTCCTGCTCGTCGGCGGACTGGCCGTGGTGGCCTGCTCCGCCTGGTTCGTCGCGCCGCTGGCGGTCCCGGTGCTCGGGGCCGTCGCGGCGGCGGCCGTCGCCGTGGAGGAGCGGTACCGGCGTCGCTGACCCGCGGAGTCCGAACAAGGCCGGCGCCCTTCGCGTCGCACTGTCATGCCCCTGACCGCCGCACGCACAGCTTCCCGCAACGCACAGCTTCCCGTACGGAAAGGAAAGGTCATGTCCCCCATCGACCGCAGGTCCCTCCTCAAGGCGGCCGCCGTCGCCGGAGCCGCCGCCCAGTTCAGCTGGGCACTCGGCACGAACGCGCAGGCCGCCCCCGGAGCCGAGGCCGCGGACGCGGACCCGGTGACCCTGGACTGGCTGGAGGACGGCGGGCTGGGCGCCGCCCCGGGGTCGACCGTGGGCGTGCCATGGCCCAAGGGCGCCTACGAGAAGGACCAGTCGTTCTCCTTGACGGACGCGGACGGCAAGGAGGTCCCCGTCCAGTCCTGGCCCATCGGCTACTGGCCCGACGGCTCACTGAAGTGGACCGCCCACGCGGTCGGCGCGGGCGCCGGCTCCGGGAAGCTCACCCTCGCCGCGGGCAGCCCCTCCGCCCCCGCGAAGAAGGTCACCGTCGACAAGAGCGGTGGCACCATCGACATATCGACCGGAGTCATCACCGCGAAGATCGGCAAGAGCGGCTCCACGCTCGTGAAGTCGGTCCGGCGAGGCTCCACCGAGATCGCCCACACCGGCCGTCTGGTGCTCCTGCGTCAGCCCGAGATCGAGGACGGCGACCAGGGCGCGGAGAAGTACGAGCGGTTCGAGAGCGTCATCGGCGACGTCGAGGTCGAGCAGGGCGGACCCGTGCGCGCCGTGGTCCGCATCGACGGCAAGCACCGCAAGGGCGACCGCAACTGGCTGCCCTTCTCGGTCCGGCTCTACTTCTACGCGGGCGCCGAGTCGTTCCGCATGGTGCACACCATCACGTACGACGGGAACCAGGAGCCCGGCAAGGCCAGCGGTGACTTCATCCGCGGCATCGGTGTGCGCTTCAAGGTGCCGATGCGGGACGCCGCGTACGACCGGCACATCCGCATCGGCGGCGAGGGCACGGGTCTGCTCCGCGAGGCCGTCAAGGGCATCACCGGCCTGCGCCGCGACCCCGGGGCGGCCGTCCGCACGGCCCAGTTCGAGGGCAAGAAGCTGCCCGACCCCTCCACCTGGGACCAGCGGGTCACCACCCGGCTCCAGTACATCCCCGAGTGGGGCGACTACACGCTCTCCCAGCTCTCCGCCGACGGCTTCACCGTCCGCAAGCGCACCAAGAAGGGCCACGGCTGGATCGGCGCGGGCGGCGGCCGGCGGGCGAGCGGCTTCGGGTACGTGGGCGGGGCGAGCGGCGGATTCGCCTTCGGACTCAGGGACTTCTGGGAGAAGTTCCCCGCCCAGCTCGACATCCGCGGCGCCCACACCGACACCGCCGAGGTCACCCTCTGGCTCTGGTCGCCCGAGGCGCAGCCCATGGACCTGCGCTTCTACCACGACGGCATGGGCCAGGACACCTACCCCGAACAGCTCGAAGGCCTCAACATCACCTACGAGGACTACGAGCCCGAGTTCGGCACCCCCTACGGCATCGCCCGCACCAGCGAACTCCTCTTCTGGGCCCACGAGTCCACACCCGGCGCCGAGGACATGGCCCAGCAGGTCGAGGCCGTGCGCACGCCCCCGCAGCTCGCCGCCGCGCCGGGGCAGCTCATCAAGGCAGGCGTCTTCGGCAAACTGTTCGCCGAGCCGGACCGCTCCACCACCGCCAAGGCGAAGATCGAGGACCACCTCGACTTCCTCTTCACCTACTACAAGGACCAGGTGGAGCAGCGCCGTTGGTACGGCTTCTGGGACTACGGCGACATCATGCACAGCTACGACCCCAGCCGCCACCAGTGGTGCTACGACGTCGGCGGCTACGCCTGGGACAACTCCGAGCTCTCGCCCGACCTGTGGCTGTGGTTCGCGTACATGCGCTCCGGCCGCGCCGACATCTTCCGCTTCGCCGAGGCGATGACCCGCCACACCGGCGAGGTCGACGTCTACCACCTCGGCAAGTGGGCGGGCCTCGGCACCCGCCACGGCGTCCAGCACTACGCGGACAGCGCCAAGCAGCAGCGCATCGCCAACACCACCTACCGCCGCTACTACTACTTCCTCACCGCCGACGAACGCGTCGGCGACCTCATGCACGCCAACGTCGACTCCGACGAGACGTTCCTCGTCCTCGACCCCATCCGAAAGATCCGCACCGAGCCCTACACCCCCGACCGCAACGCCCTCTCCATCGGTTTCGGCACCGACTGGAGCGGCCTGGTCTCGGCCTGGCTCACCGAGTGGGAGCGGCGCGGACCCAAGTGGGAGAAGGCCAAGGCCAGGGTCCTGTCGACCATGGAGACCATCGCGGCCCAGCCCAACGGCTTCGTCCAGGGCAGCGCGCTGTACGACCTCGACACGGGCAAGTTCGCGACCGCTGACAAGGCCGTGGTGAGCGTCTCGCACCTGTCCTCGATGTTCGGCCTGGTCGAGCTCAACGCCGAACTGCTCGACCAGATCGACATGCCGAAGTTCAAGGAGGCGTGGCTCGACTACTGCCGCTACTTCAACGCCACCAAGGCCGAGCAGAAGGCCCGTTACGGCTCGGACTTCGGCTCCCTGCTGCTCTTCCAGGGCCACTCGCGGCTGGACGCCTACGCGGCCGTCGAGGCCGAGGACGACAAGCTGGCGGCCCGTGCGTGGCGGCAGTTCTACAGCAGCGCCGACACGTGGGACTACAAGGAGTCCACGGACTGGTCCACGAAGAAGATCGAGGGCCCGACGGGCCTCGTCCCCGGCAGCGAGGCAGCGTGGGTGTCGACCAACGCGACGGCGCTGTACGGACTGGCGGCGATCCAGAACCTGGCGCTGGTGGGCGACAAGATGCCCTAGCTGTGCTGTCCGGACAGGTCTAGCGGAAGCGCCCAAGCGCCTCCCGCACTCGTCGTGCGTCGCGAAGCCGCTGCTCGTACGTGGCACCCAGCGCGAGCAGCGCCAGACCGGCGAGTGCGGGAGGTACCCAACGGGGCAGTGCGCGGACGACCTGGGCGATGTACGGGGCGAGCTCGTGCAGCGCGACCAGGGTGAGCACGGTGCCGCCGACGGCGAGGGGGGCCTGGAGGTGGTGCCGGGCGCCGAGAAGGGTGACGGCCAGCGCCGCCACTCCCAGCAGCAGGGGCCGCAGCCAGTGCGGGTCGTTCCACGCCGCGAGGAGGCTCGGCACGAGGGTGACGGTCAGCCCGGGGCCGTACGCCGTCCAGGACGAGGCCCGAGGGTCGCGCCGCCTGCGCAGGACTCCGAGCACCAGCGCGGGGACGGTCACCGGCAGCGTGTACGCCTCCGGGGCGCCCACGTCCCAGGAAGCCAGCCGGACCCAGCCGGCCAGGACGAACAGGGCGCCGGCCACGTAGCCGACGCGCCGCCGGTCCGGGCGCAGGGCGGTGCCCGAGGCGACGACTCCGCCGAGGGCGAGCACCAGGGCCAGCATCGGCGGGTCGGTGGACGCGAGGCCGACGGCCAGCAGCAGCGCAGCCGCGCCGGTCACCTCGACGGGGACGGCCATGGGGGAGCCCCCGAAACGGGCGGCGACAACGGCCGCGGTGATGGGGACGATGAGGACGAGCAGCGCGGTGTGCTGTGGCTGCCAGCCGGCGGACGCACCGATCGCGCAGATGAGAGCGGTGGCATACGTCAGCGATGCGGGGACGCAGTACATCCCGAGATCCGGACGCCAGGCGGCCACCGCCGCGAACAGAACCGTCGACGCCCCCACCACGGTGAGCGTTGCCGTCTCAGAGCCAAGGGCGACGCAGGCGAGACTGAGGGAGGTGACCAGGGCCAGAAGCATCGCCGTGAGGGGCAGCGGGGAGCGCACGGGCGCGCTGCTCTCGTCCTGCTCCTCCGGCCGGGGCCGCGGCACCGCCCCCGCGAACACCAGTACGGCCACGACCACGAGCCCCTGCATCACCATCCCCACGCCGTACGGGAGTTCCAGCGCCGCCGGGACCACGAACCCCGCCGCCACCCCCAGCGTGAGGGCGACCGCCAACGCCTTTCCTCGCCAGACCGCGCCCCGGCAGGCCAGGGCCAGCACCCCGGCCACGACGGCGAGCACGAGTGGTCCGGTGGCCGAGTGCGCCGGCCACAGCAGGTCCGTCGTGACGGCCTCCCGGGCGTCCGCGGGCGCCATGGACCAGGCCCGCTCCACCCAGCTGAGCGGACCGACGAGCACGAGCGCGACAAGAGGCAGGGCCCAGGCCACCGCGAGCGCCTGCACGGACACGGACGCCCCGACGAGGCCACGTCGTACGGGGTCGGGAAGGCGCATCCGTACGACGGCGAGCAGCGCGACCCCGCACGCCAGACAGCCCGGAACCGTCCACTCGCCGGGCAGTGAGGCCCGCAGCACCCCGCCCGCTCCGGCGACCAGGAACAGGCCGCCGGCCAGGCTCGTACCGAGGGCGAGGTCCGGCTTGGGGGCGTGCCACGCGGCGGTCAGCGCGATCGTCGCGGCGAGGGCCAGGAGCGCCGCCGCACGGGCGGCGGCGCCCGGACCGGACGCGCTCCAGCAGAGCCATCCGGCCGCCAGAACACCCAGGGCCCCCACACCGAACGCGCCGACGGCGGCGACGATCCGTACCGGCTTCAGGGACACCCGGAGTGCGACAGCTGTGTCGGCCGCGGCGGTCGCCAGCACCGCCGCCGTGACCGTGATCGGGCCCGCGTCCACCGCCAACGCCCAGAGCGGCAGCGGGAGCTGGGCGGTGAGCAGCGCGAGGGGGAGAGGCAGCCGGAGCAGGACCGGCCCCGCGTGCGACCTGAGGCGCTCGTCGCCCTCGGCAGGCCCCGCCGGTTCCGTGGGCACCAGCGCGCCGATGCCCACGCCGTACGCCGCCCACACCCCGGCCAGCACCGCCGACGCCACCGCCGCGTAGCCGGTGCCGCCGGCCCCGGTGAACGTGACCTCGTGCAGCGCGTACGCGTCCAGCACCGTCAGCGCCAGCCCGAGGCCCGCCACCGTCTCCGCCGTCGAGCGCAGCCCGTGCCGGAGCAGCGGCACGGGTATGCCCAGGGCCCCCACAGTGACCGCGCCGAGGACCAGCGCGCGCCCGGCGATACCCATCTGGCTCCAGCTGACCAGCGTGAACGCGATCGCCGCGACCGTCAGGAGGATGCCGCCGAGGACCAGCAGCACGTTCTGGACGCTGGGCGCGCTCGCCTCGGTCCGCCGTACGGGAGGCGCGGGTGGCGTCGCGTACAGGGTGTTGACCAGCCAGGCGCGGCGCGCCAGCAACACCGCGCGGCGGGCGTCGAGTTGCCACAGCTCGGTGTCGAGGATCCGCAGCTCCTCGGCCGGGGGCGGAATGTTCGTCATGGATCGGAGTGTGGTCCCCGTCACGTCGTACGGCATGAGCGCGCGTACTCAGGAGGTACTCAGATACCGCACGGCGCCCCTGCGCACGGGCACACTCTGACCATGGACTGGAGCCACTACCGCTTCCGCACCCTGTGGGCCCTGCCCGTGCCGCCCGCCACCGTGTACGAGGTGCTCGAACGGGCCGAGGACTACCCCCGGTGGTGGCCCCAGGTGCGCGAGGTGACCCGCCTCGACGACACGACCGGTGTGCTGCGGATCCGGTCCGTGCTGCCGTACGACCTGAGGTTCACCGGACGGGAGGTGCGGCGCGATCCGGCCGCCGGAGTACTGGAGATCGAGATGACCGGTGACCTCGACGGCTGGGCGCGCTGGACGCTCACGCCCGACGGGACCGGCACCCTCGCCCGCTACGACCAGGAGGTCCACGTCACCAAGCCCCTGATGCGGCGGCTCGCCGTGCCGGGGCGGTTCGTCTTCCGTGTCAACCACGCGCTGATGATGCGGGCGGGAAGAAGGGGGCTCCTCACCTACCTGGAGGAGGGCCGTCAAGCCGTTTGAACCAAACCCTCGCGGGCCTGTATTGTTCAGTCCGTTCCCGGGCGATTAGCTCAGTGGGAGAGCGCTTCGTTCACACCGAAGAGGTCACTGGTTCGAACCCAGTATCGCCCACCGGGATGGGCCGGTCCGCACAGTCGGACCGGCCTTCTGCGTTTCCGGACCCGCCTTCTCGGTTACGCCGCCGCAGGCAGATCCGGCCGCAGCGGCCACGCCGGATCCACCTCCTCCTCCGTACCACTGCGCGCGAACCACGCCTGCAGTCCGCGTGCCTGCGCCGCGTGCCACACCGCCTGAAGGGTGTGCAGCTCGGCGGGGGAGAGGCGTTCGAGCCGGGCCGTGAAACGGCGCCCTATCGCCCGTACGACATCCATCGCGGCCAGCGCGTCCGCACCGGCGTCGTGCGCGCCCTCCAGAGCGACCTCGTAGTGCTCGCACAGGTCGGTGAGCGTACGACGGCCCTTGCGGTAGCGGTCCAGGTGCTTGTCGAGGACGCGTGGGTCCAGCACGTGCAGGGGCGACGACTCGAACCACCGGGCGAGACTGGACGCGCGGTGACGGCGCAACTCCCGGTCCAGAAGCGTCAGATCGAAGGGAGCGTTCATCACCACGAGCGGCCGGCCCCGCACGGCCTGCTCCGCCAGCTCCCTGGCTATCTCCTCCATCACCGGTGACGGCCAGCGCCCGTTGCGCTGCACGTGATCCTCCGTCAGTCCGTGCACCGCCGTCGCCGCGGCGGGCACCGGCACACCCGGGTTCACCAGCCATCGCGTCACCCTCGGCCGGGCTCCGGGCCCGTCCTGGACGACGACCGCCGCCGACACGATCCGGTCGGTCTCGACGTCCACGCCTGTGGTCTCCGTGTCGAACGCGGCCAGGGGGCCCTCGTACCAGTACGCCATACGCACACAACTCCTCGTTCACCTCGGCAATTGATGCTCCGTCACTGCCCGATTCGGTGATACCCGGGCTGTTTGCGCCATACGCCGGAAGGAGACAACAGAAGTACGGGTCTTTGCAGTTCAGCGGCCTGTGTCAGGAATTCACATGCTCTGGAAGGCTGTTGTCATGGCGATCGCGCAGCCCGAACAAGGCGGGCTGCTGCCGCAGCGGACCGCTCCGCATCGAGGCACCCTCGCCACCACCGCGTGCATGGAGACGCTCCAGGTGGGCTATCTGCACGCCGTGGCGGCGGCCGCGGGCTGTTCGCTCTCCCAGCCCTTCCCGGACAACGGCATCGACTGGCACGTCAGCCACAGCGCCCCCGGGCACACGGTCGACGACGAAGTCACCATCAAGGTGCAGCTCAAGTGCACGTACCAGATCCCGCCGAACCCGCAGCGCCCGGCCTTCTCCTTCACGCTCGACAACGAGCACCTGGTGAAGCTCGCCCGCAGCCCCGTCTCGGTGCACAAGATCCTGGTCGTGATGCTCGTGCCCCGCTCCCAGGACGACTGGCTGCGCGCCGGCCACGACCGCCTGGACCTGCGGCACTGCTGCTACTGGATCAACCTGGCCGGGCACCCGGTCACCGGTCGGCGCAGGACCAACGTGCGCATACCGACCTCGCGCATCTTCGACGACCGTGCGCTCTGCGAGATCATGACGCGGGTCGGAACGGGAGGCAGACCGTGACGCACCGCCCCATCGACGAGCCCTCGGGCCCAGCCCGGCCCCATCCCGCAGACC
>NZ_VJZC01000313.1 GCF_009377185.1 Streptomyces spongiae | reverse complement strand
GGTTGGGTGTGGCTGGTCGCGCAGTTCCCCGCGCCCCTAAAAGATTGCGCAGTTCCCCGCGCCCCTAAAAGCCGCGCAGTTCCCCGCGCCCCTAAAAGCCGCGCAGTTCCCCGCGCCCCTAAAGACCGCGCCGTTCCCCGCGCCCGTGAAAGCCGCGCAGGTCCCCGCGCCCCTGAAAGTCGCCCAGTTCCCGCGCCCCTGAAAGTCGCCCAGTTCCCGCGCCCCTGGAAAACCCTCTCAGTCCCAGGATCCCTGAGCCGTCGGCAGTGTTGCCAGTTCCGTCAGGTCCGCTTCTGTCAGGTGGAGGGTGTCGGCGGACGCGTTCTGTGTCACCCAGCGTTCCTGCTTGGTGCCGGGGACCGGTACGACGTGGGAGCCCTGGGCGAGTACCCAGGCGATGGCCACGTGGGCCGGGGTCACCCCGTCGCCGTGGCGGGCCGCCACTCTCCGCAGCCCCGCCACGATCGGCTGGTTGGACGCCATCATCTCGGCCGTGAAACGAGGGTGCCGGGCGCGCAGGTCGTCGGGTTCGAAGCCCTCGCCCGGCGTCAGCGTGCCGGTGAGGTAGCCGTTGCCCAGGGGCATCGCGGCGAGGAAGCCCACGCCGCGTGCCGTGCACCAGGGGAGGAGCGCGTCGAGGGCGTCGGGCGACCACACCGACAGTTCCGCCTCGACCGCGCTGACCGGGAAGACCTGCTGGACGCGTTCCAGTTGGCGAATCGTTCCGTCGTGCAGCCGGGCCCCGGCCCGCCGTCCGGCCCTCGCTCCCACCGCGCACAGCCCCAGCGCCCGTACCTTCCCCGCCCGGACGAGATCCGCCATGGCGCCCCAGGTCTCCTCGACCGGCACCTCCGGGTCCGCGCGATGCAGTTGGTAGAGGTCGATGACATCCGTCTGCAGGCGGCGGAGGGAGGCGTCACAGGCGCGCCTCACATAGCCGGGGCGGCCGTTCGCCACGATGTGCTGCTCGCCGACCAGCAGACCGACCTTCGTCGACACGAAGGCCTCCGCGCGGCGTTCCTTCAGGACCCGGCCCACCAGGAGCTCGTTCGTGAAGGGTCCGTACATGTCGGCGGTGTCCAGGAGGGTGGAGCCGAGGTCGAGGGCGCGGTGCACCGCCCGGAGCGACTCCTCACCCCGCTGCCGCGACCCGGAGTACGCCCAGCTCATCGGCATGCACCCGAGCCCCACGGCCCCCACCTCGAGCGACGCCGCGCCGATCGTCCTGCGCTCCACCTGGTCGTACCCTCCCTCTCCTGGCACCCCAAACTAACCTCTGCGGCCCGGGAGGCTTCGCATAGCCTCCTGAGCATGACTGGTGACGTGTGGCTTCCGTTCCGTGCCGATGACATCGAGGGCCTCCCCGAAGGGCCCGATTACCGCTTCTGGGATGGTGACGAGGAGTTCCCCGGTGATCCGGGCGAGTGCGTCTTCTACGTCGTGCCCTACATGAAGGCGCCCGCGATCTCCCAGCGGCCGCTGCCCGGCATGACCTCGGTCCAGGTCGTGCAGACGCTCTCCGCCGGCATCGACCACGTCGAGCCCGGCCTGAAGCACCTGCCATCGGGTGTGCGGCTGTGCAACGCGCGCGGGGTGCACGAGGCGAGCACGGCCGAGCTCACCCTCACGCTGATACTGGCTTCGCTGCGGGGCGTCCCCGACTTCGTACGCGGACAGGAGCGGGAGGAGTGGCGGAGCGGGTTCCGCCCGGCGCTGGCCGACAAGTCCGTGCTCATCGTGGGGTACGGGTCGATCGGCGCCGCCATCGAGGACCGGCTCGCACCCTTTGAACTGGCGCGGGTGGCGCGCGTCGCGCGCTCAGAGCGCACCACGGCGCGCGGACCGGTGCACCCGCTCACCGAACTGCCCTCCCTGCTGCCCGAAGCGGACGTCGTCATCCTGGCGACGCCCCTCACGGAGGCCACACGCGGCCTGGTGAACGCCGACTTCCTGGCCCACATGAAGGACGGAGCGCTGCTCGTGAACGTCGCGCGTGGCCCGGTCGTCGACACCAAGGCGCTCCTCGCCGAGCTGGAGACCGGACGCGTCACCGCGGCCCTGGACGTCACCGACCCCGAGCCGCTGCCCAAGGGACATCCCCTGTGGCACGCGCCCGGCGTGCTCATCAGCCCCCATGTCGGCGGCCCGACGTCCGCCTTCCTGCCGCGCGCGCACAGGCTCCTGGTGGACCAGTTGAATCGTTTTGTGAACCAGCGGCCGCTGCGGAACGTGGTCCTTACGACGGGCGATACGACGGACGCCTAATCCATTTCGGGCACCCTCCGCAGCCCCTCGGATGCGGATGGTGTCCGTTTCGCCGTTGATCGTCACGGAGCGTAGAGGACCTATGTCCCTGAGTGACGAGACTGGTGTATCGTCCCGACAGGGGTTGCGCCGCGCACCGTTCGGCGCCGGGGATGGACATGCGACTGCGAGGGGGGCGACGGGCGATGCACGGCCTATGGACGAACGAACCGACGCGGCGGGGCCGCCGACGACGACCCTCGAGGAACGCGACGGCCAGACAGGGGCACAGCGGTCACGGTCGGCTCCACCCCAGGAACACCACTCGCAGGAGGCACCCGCATCCGGCGCACCGCGACCAGCGGGACGCGGGAGCGGCACTGACCGGGGAGATCCGGTGAGCGCCCGGTCGTCCTCCGCCGCCACGCTGAACCCGACGCTGCGGACACAGCCGCCGGCGGGCCCGCTGCTGCACGGCGGGTCGGCCCTGCGCGGCGGCTCCGTGACGAGCGTGCGCGCGCAACTGGTCCTGGTCCTGGTCTGCGGGGGATACGCCGTCGGCTCCGCGTTCGGCTGGGGCTCGCCGTACCTGGCGCTCGTCATGGGCGACTTCGGGCTGAGCGCCGCCGCCCTCGCCGCGGCCGTGTCCTGCTTCCGCTACGCGCGCGGCCGCCGCAGCCGCTTGCGGCCCGCCTGGCTGCTGTTCGGGCTGTCCTCCACGATGGCGGCGCTCGGCAACCTGGTCTGGGGCTGGTACGAGGTCGTGCTGGGCCGCCCGGTGCCCGACCCGAGCTACGCCGACCTGTTCTTCCTGTGCTTCGCGCCGCCCGCCATCGTCGGGCTGCTCGTCCTGGCCAAGCGGCCCGTGACCAAGGCCGGCTGGGTCTGCCTGGCGCTGGACGCCTGGCTGATCGGCGGCTCCCTGGTCACGCTCTCCTGGAGCCTGGCCCTCGCGCAGGCCGCCAAGGGCGGTGGCGACGTCGCGCACACGGCGCTCTCGCTCGCCTATCCGCTCCTCGACATCGCGCTGGTCAGCATGGTGCTCGCCCTGCACTTCCGGCGCTCGGCGGTCAACCGCTCCGCGGTGAACACCGCGATCGGCGCCCTCGCGCTCACGGTGATGTGCGACGCGCTGTTCACCTCACCGCTGCTGCACAACAGCTACCGCTCCGGCCAGCTCCTCGACGCGGGCTGGTTCGCGGGCTCGCTGCTCCTCGCGTACGCGCCCTGGGTCGGCCACCGGCGCGGCCAGGCGGCCGACGAAAGGCACGACACGGCCGGGGACACGGTTCGGCACGCCACGGACGGGCACACGCGTGTGGTGCGCGAGCACATCCCGGGACAGCGACACGGGACCAAACATCACGAAACCGCACGTCACGAAACGCCACGCGAAAGCCCACGGCACGAAGCGCAGCGACCCGAAGCAGACCGGCACGACGGACACCAGGGAGGACATGTGCACATGCTCCTCCAGGGAGTGGGGCTCAGTCGCGGCCCGACCACCCGCCCGATCGCCGGATCGCTGGCCGCGCTGACTCCCTACCTGGCCGCCGCCGTCTGCACCCTGGGCATCCTCTACACCGTGCTCAACGGCCGCAGCGTCGACCGCGTGGTGCTCATCACCGCCTGCACCGTCGTGCTCGCCCTCGTTGTGCGCCAGGGCATCATGCTCCTCGACAACATCACCCTCACCCAGGAGCTGGCCCAGAAGGAGAACCACTTCCGCTCCCTGGTGCAGGGCTCCAGCGACGTCATCATGATCGCCGCGCCCAGCGGCATCCTGAGGTACGTCAGCCCGGCCGCTGCCGGGGTGTACCGACTCCCCGCCGAGGAACTCGTCGGGACCGAACTCGCGGGCCTCATCCACCCGGAGGACCTGGGCTGCGTGGTGCACGAAGTGCGCCGCTTCCTCGCCGCCAGCCCCCTCGAAGAACCCACCACCCGGATCGAGTGCCGCTTCAGGTCCGGCGACGGCGGCTGGCTGAACGTGGAATCCACCGTCAACCGCCACCACGGCGGCCTCATCTTCAACAGCCGGGACGTGACCGAAAGGGTGCGCCTCCAGGCGCAGCTCCAGCACAACGCCGAGCACGACCCGCTCACCGACCTGCCCAACCGCGCCCTGTTCACCAAGCGTGTGCAGCAGGCCCTGTCCGGCCGCCGCGCCACCGACCGGGGCCTCGCCCTCCGTAACACGGCGGTCCTCTTCATCGACCTGGACGGCTTCAAGGCCGTGAACGACACGATCGGGCACCAGGCCGGGGACGAACTGCTCGTTCAAGCCGCCCGCAGGCTCCAGGACGCGGTCCGGCAGGGGGACACCGCCTCCCGCCTGGGCGGCGACGAGTTCGCGGCCCTCATCGCCGGTGACCACACCCGCGACCGCGCCGCCCGCGAGCGGCACATCTTCGAGCTCGCCGACCGGCTCCGGGTCGCCCTCTCGCAGCCGTACACCATCGGTGGCAACGACGTGCGGGTGGCCGCCTCCATCGGCGTCGCCTTCGCCGAACCGGGCCTCGGCGCGGGCGAGTTGCTGCGCAACGCCGACCTCGCCATGTACCGCGCCAAGGCCTCCGGCAAGGGGCGCGTGGAGCTGTACGCCCCGCAGATGCAGCAGGACGTCGTACGCAAGGCAGAGCTGGCCACGCGGCTGCGCGCGGCCCTGCACGACGGCGAGTTCACGCTGCTGCACCAGCCCGTGGTCGCCCTTGAGGACGGCCGGATCACCTCGGTCACCGCGCAGGCCCGCTGGCGCTCGTCCCAGGGGGTGTTCTTCACCCCCGCCGAGTTCCTGCGGGTCTCCGAGGACAGCGACAGGACCGCCGAGCTGGACCGCTGGCTGCTGGAGGAGGCCCTCGGGCAGGCCGCCGAGCGCACCGCGGCCGGCGTCGGCGTACCCGTGACCGTCCGGATGAGCGCCCGGCGTCTGCTGGACCGCTCGCTGCCGGCCGGCTCCATCGAGGCGCTCCTGACCCGCCACGGTCTCCCCTCCGGCGCCCTGGTGATCGAGCTGGCCGACACCGACGCCCAGGTCAGCCTGGACGATCTGGAGCGCCGGCTGAGCACCCTCAGGAGGCTGGGCGTCCGGATCGCGCTGGACGGGTTCGGCAGCGGCCACGCGGCGATCACGGCGCTGCGGCGGCTCCCCGTCGACATCCTCAAACTCGATCGCGGTCTGGTCGAGGGGATCGTCGAGTCACCGCGGCTGTACAAGATCACCAGTGGGCTGCTGCGGATGGCGGGCGACCTGGGCATGCAGTCGCTCGCGGAGGGGGTGGACCTTCCCGAGCAGGTGATCGCCCTGCGCGCGATGGGCTGCAGTCACGGGCAGGGCGCGGCCTTCTCCGCGCCACTGGACGAGTACCGGCTGCGCCGGGCACTGTCCTCGGGGCGCTGTCCGGTGCCCCACGGACCGGCGGAGCCCGCGTTCGCGGGCCGCGTGCGAGAGCCGGAGCGGGCCATGGAAAGGGCGGCGGGGGGCTACACCAGCGGTGTGACCGCGGTATACGGAGGCGGTACGCCTTTCAGCTCACATAATGAGACTCCCGTCCCACCCACTTGACACGTGGTGCGTGCCGGGTAGAGGGTCTGTGCCATGCGCACCCGAATTCTCGTACTTGAAAAGCGCGTCGGCTGAAGCTGGGGTCCACCGGACGATGAACCGGAATCCCCAGCGACCGCACCCGGCGCGCTCCCCTCGCTTGCCTCATGGCACGAGGGGTTTTTTGTTGCACGAGCACCTGTCGCACACCGAACAAACCTCGCAAAAAACCTCAGCATCGAGAAGAGAATGCCGATGACCGAGCAGGCCACCGGGGCCCACCATCCGCAGCCGCGGCCCCGATCCGGAGGACAGCAGTCCGCCACCGTCGAGCACGTGACGGGCGCGAAGTCCCTCATCCGCTCGCTCGAGGAGGTCGGGGCCGACACGGTATTCGGCATTCCCGGGGGTGCCATCCTGCCGGCGTACGACCCGATGATGGACTCCACGCGGGTGCGCCATGTGCTCGTCCGCCACGAGCAGGGCGCCGGTCACGCGGCCACCGGTTACGCGCAGGCCACCGGCAAGGTCGGGGTGTGCATGGCGACCTCCGGCCCGGGTGCCACCAACCTGGTGACCCCGATCGCGGACGCGCACATGGACTCCGTGCCCCTGGTCGCGATCACCGGGCAGGTCGCCTCCAAGGCGATCGGCACGGACGCCTTCCAGGAAGCGGACATCGTCGGCATCACCATGCCGATCACCAAGCACAACTTCCTGGTCACCAAGGCCGAGGACATCCCGCGGGTGATCGCGCAGGCGTTCCACATCGCCTCCACCGGCCGCCCGGGCCCGGTCCTGGTCGACATCGCCAAGGACGCCCTCCAGGCGCAGACCACCTTCTCCTGGCCGCCCGTCATGGACCTGCCCGGCTACCGGCCCGTCACCAAGCCGCACGCCAAGCAGATCCGCGAGGCCGCCAAGCTGATCACCGCCGCCAAGCGGCCCGTCCTCTACGTCGGCGGCGGCGTCATCAAGTCCCACGCCACCGCCGAGCTGAAGGTCCTCGCCGAACTCACCGGAGCGCCCGTCACCACCACCCTGATGGCGCTCGGCGCGTTCCCCGACAGCCACCCGCTGCACGTGGGAATGCCGGGCATGCACGGTGCGGTCACCGCCGTCACCGCGCTGCAGAAGGCCGACCTGATCGTCGCCCTCGGAGCCCGCTTCGACGACCGCGTCACCGGCAAGCTGGACAGCTTCGCCCCGTACGCCAAGATCGTCCACGCCGACATCGACCCGGCCGAGATCGGCAAGAACCGCGCCGCCGACGTGCCGATCGTCGGTGACGCCCGCGAGGTCATCGCCGACCTGATCCAGGCCGTCCAGAAGGAGCACAGCGAGGGCCACCCCGGCGACTACACCGCCTGGTGGACCGACCTGAAGCGCTGGCGCGAGACCTACCCGCTCGGCTACGACCAGCCCGACAACGGCTCGCTCTCCCCCCAGCACGTCATCGAGCGCATCGGTCAGCTCGCCCCGGAGGGCACGATCTTCGCCGCCGGTGTCGGCCAGCACCAGATGTGGGCCGCGCACTACATCGAGTACGACAAGCCGGCGACCTGGCTGAACTCGGGCGGCGCCGGGACGATGGGCTACGCGGTCCCGGCCGCGATGGGCGCCAAGGCCGGAGCCCCGGACCAGACCGTCTGGGCGATCGACGGCGACGGCTGCTTCCAGATGACCAATCAGGAGCTCACCACCTGCGCCCTGAACAACATCCCGATCAAGGTCGCCGTCATCAACAACGGCGCGCTCGGGATGGTCCGCCAGTGGCAGACCCTGTTCTACAACCAGCGCTACTCCAACACCGTCCTGCACTCCGGTCCCGACGACGTCAACCCGGAGGCCAGGGGCACCCGCGTCCCCGACTTCGTGAAGCTGTCGGAGGCCATGGGCTGCCACGCGATCCGCTGCGAGTCCCCGGACGAGCTGGACAAGGTCATCGAGGAGGCGAACTCGATCAACGACCGGCCGGTCGTCATCGACTTCATCGTCCACGAGGACGCGATGGTGTGGCCGATGGTCGCCGCCGGCACCTCCAACGACGAGATCATGGCCGCCCGGGACGTCCGCCCCGACTTCGGCGACAACGAAGACGACTGAGCGAGAGAGACGCAACCAGACCATGTCCAAGCACACGCTCTCCGTCCTGGTGGAGAACACCCCGGGCATCCTGGCCCGGATCGCCGCCCTCTTCTCCCGCCGCGGCTTCAACATCGACTCCCTCGCGGTCGGTGTCACCGAGCACCCCGACATCTCCCGCATCACCATCGTCGTGGGTGTGGAGGACCTGCCGCTGGAGCAGGTGACCAAGCAGCTCAACAAGCTCGTCAACGTGCTGAAGATCGTCGAGCTGGAGCCGTCGCAGGCCGTTCAGCGCGAACTCGTTCTGGTGAAGGTGCGCGCCGACAACGAGACGCGCTCCCAGATCGTCGAGATCGTCCAGCTGTTCCGCGCCAAGACCGTCGACGTCTCCCCGGAGGCCGTCACGATCGAGGCCACCGGCAGCAGCGAGAAACTGTCGGCCATGCTCAAGATGCTGGAGCCGTACGGCATCAAGGAGCTCGTCCAGTCCGGCACGATCGCGATCGGCCGTGGCGCCCGTTCGATCACGGACCGGTCGCTGCGGGCGCTGGACCGGTCGGCGTAAGGCCCGCGGAAGAGCCACCCAGGCACGAAGAAGATCCGTTCACGACCGGAAACGGGCGGTCGGCAGGCATCGGCCGCCCGTATTCCGAGACCCCGAGACTTCCACAGACACCACCGTCATACGGTGGGACGCAACACCTGCACTCCCAAGGAGAGAACCCAAAGTGGCCGAGCTGTTCTACGACGCTGACGCCGACCTGTCCATCATCCAGGGCCGCAAGGTCGCGGTCATCGGATACGGCAGCCAGGGCCACGCCCACGCCCTGTCGCTGCGCGACTCGGGTGCCGACGTCCGCGTCGGTCTGCACGAGGGCTCCAAGTCCAAGGCCAAGGCCGAGGAGCAGGGCCTGCGCGTGGTGAGCCCGTCGGAGGCCGCCGCCGAGGCCGACGTCATCATGATCCTCGTCCCGGACCCGATCCAGGCCCAGGTCTACGAGGAGCACATCGCCCCGAACCTGAACGACGGCGACGCCCTGTTCTTCGGCCACGGCCTGAACATCCGCTACGGCTTCATCAAGCCCCCGGCCGGCGTCGACGTCTGCATGGTCGCCCCCAAGGGCCCGGGCCACCTGGTCCGCCGCCAGTACGAGGAGGGCCGCGGCGTTCCGTGTATCGCCGCCGTCGAGCAGGACGCCACCGGCAACGCCTTCGCGCTCGCCCTGTCCTACGCCAAGGGCATCGGCGGCACCCGCGCCGGCGTCATCAAGACGACGTTCACCGAGGAGACCGAGACCGACCTGTTCGGCGAGCAGGCCGTCCTCTGCGGTGGTACGGCCGCGCTGGTGAAGGCGGGCTTCGAGACGCTGACCGAGGCCGGCTACCAGCCGGAGATCGCGTACTTCGAGTGCCTGCACGAGCTGAAGCTGATCGTCGACCTCATGTACGAGGGCGGCCTGGAGAAGATGCGCTGGTCGATCTCCGAGACCGCCGAGTGGGGCGACTACGTCACCGGCCCGCGCATCATCACGGACGCCACCAAGGCCGAGATGAAGAAGGTCCTCGCCGAGATCCAGGACGGCACCTTCGCCCAGGCCTGGATGGACGAGTACCACGGCGGTCTGAAGAAGTACAACGAGTACAAGACCCAGGACTCCGAGCACCTGCTGGAGACCACCGGCAAGGAGCTGCGCAAGCTGATGTCGTGGGTGAACGACGACGAGGCGTGAGCCCGATCCGTGGCGGTGCCCCCAGCGGGGCACCGCCACGGAGTTGCGCCCGGACTTCCCGTCCGGGTGATCCTTCCGGAGAAGCGCAGGACGCCGTCGTCGCGCCACTACACTGCCGTACTACATACGCGTCAGGCCCACAGCGTCGTGCGTCTTCCACGCGGCCAATCGACACCGAAGAAGTGCGGGCACGCCCTCTCTCCGGTGCCGCTCCCCTCCACCGCCAGCGGCCGTCGGGACGGCCGTCCGCATTGGACATGTGAGGACTCACGTGAGCTCGAAACCTGTCGTACTCATCGCTGAAGAGCTGTCGCCCGCCACCGTCGACGCGCTCGGCCCGGACTTCGAGATCCGGAACTGCAACGGAGCGGACCGGGCCGAACTGCTCCCGGCCATCGCCGAGGTCGACGCCATCCTGATCCGTTCCGCGACGAAGGTGGACGCCGAGGCCATCGCCGCCGCGAAGAAGCTGAAGGTCGTCGCACGAGCCGGCGTCGGCCTGGACAACGTGGACGTCTCCGCCGCCACCAAGGCCGGCGTGATGGTCGTCAACGCCCCCACCTCGAACATCGTGACCGCCGCCGAGCTCGCCTGCGGTCTCCTCCTCGCCACCGCGCGCCACATCCCGCAGGCCAACACGGCGCTGAAGAACGCCGAGTGGAAGCGCAGCAAGTACACGGGTGTCGAGCTGGCGGAGAAGACCCTCGGTGTCGTGGGTCTCGGCCGCATCGGTGCGCTCGTCGCCCAGCGGATGTCCGCGTTCGGCATGAAGGTCGTCGCGTACGACCCGTACGTCCAGCCTGCCCGGGCCGCCCAGATGGGCGTCAAGGTGCTGTCGCTGGACGAGCTGCTTGAGGTCTCCGACTTCATCACCGTCCACCTGCCGAAGACCCCCGAGACGGTCGGTCTGATCGGTGCCGACGCGCTGCACAAGGTCAAGCCGTCGGTGCGGATCGTCAACGCCGCGCGCGGTGGGATCGTGGACGAGGAGGCGCTGTACTCGGCGCTGAAGGAGGGGCGGGTCGCGGGCGCGGGCCTCGACGTGTACGCGAAGGAGCCGTGCACGGACTCCCCGCTCTTCGAGCTCGACCAGGTCGTCTGCACCCCGCACCTCGGCGCGTCCACGGACGAGGCCCAGGAGAAGGCGGGTATCGCGGTGGCGCGGTCCGTCCGGCTCGCCCTCGCCGGTGAGCTGGTGCCGGACGCCGTGAACGTGCAGGGCGGTGTCATCGCCGAGGACGTCAAGCCGGGTCTGCCGCTGGCCGAGCGCCTCGGCCGGATCTTCACCGCGCTCGCGGGCGAGGTCGCGGTCCGTCTCGACGTCGAGGTGTACGGCGAGATCACCCAGCACGATGTGAAGGTGCTGGAGCTGTCGGCGCTCAAGGGTGTGTTCGAGGACGTCGTCGACGAGACGGTGTCGTATGTCAACGCGCCTCTCTTCGCCCAGGAGCGGGGTGTGGAGGTGCGGCTGACGACGAGCTCGGAGTCGCCCGACCACCGCAACGTCGTCACCGTGCGGGGCACGCTGGGCAACGGCGAGGAGGTGTCGGTCTCCGGCACGCTCGCCGGCCCCAAGCACCACCAGAAGATCGTCGCCGTGGGTGAGTACGACGTGGACCTCGCGCTCGCCGACCACATGGTCGTCCTCAAGTACGTGGACCGGCCCGGTGTCGTCGGTACCGTCGGGCGCATCTTCGGCGAGGGCGGTATCAACATCGCCGGTATGCAGGTCTCCCGTTCCACCGCGGGTGGCGAGGCTCTCGCCATCCTGACGGTGGACGACACGGTGCCGCAGCCGGTGCTGACGGAGGTGGCCGAGGAGATCGGCGCGACGTCGGCGCGGTCGGTGAACCTGGTCTGAGGTTCGTCTCTGGACGAGGGTTGGGGTTCGGTCCCGTAAGGGGGACCGGGCCCCAACCTTTTTCGCCCCCGCCGCCCCTACCCGTCCCTTCCCTGAGGGC
>NZ_VJZC01000312.1 GCF_009377185.1 Streptomyces spongiae | reverse complement strand
ACGGGGCGCTCGGGAGACGGGGGCGGGTCCGGCAGCACGTCGGCAGCGGCCTCGTCCTCTTCCTCTTCCTCGAGCGGCTCCCCCGGCAACTCGGCGAAGACGTCCGCGCCCTCGGAGAAGTCCACCTCCACCCGGCCGAGCGACGACGGGAAGGAGCCCGGCGCCTCGGCTTCCGGCTCGTCCTCCGCTCCCGCCGCTTCGGGCCCTCTCTCCGGCAAGGTCGTCGTCATCGACCCGGGTCACAACCCGGGCAACTTCCAGCACACCGCCGAGATCAACCGCAAGGTGGACATCGGTACGAACTCGAAGGAGTGCGACACCACGGGGACCTCCACCAACTCCGGCTACCGGGAGGCCGACTTCACGCTCGACGTGGCGCGGCGGGCACGGAAGATCCTCGAAGCGGAGGGCGCCACGGTGAAGTTCACGCAGGACGGGAACCGTGCGTGGGGGCCGTGCATCGACGAGCGGGCCCGTATCGGGAACACGGCGAAGGCCGACGCCGCCGTGTCCATCCACGCGGACGGCTCGGGCGCCGGGAACCGCGGCTTCCATGTGATCCTGCCGGGCGCCGTGAACTCCGGCGGCGCCGACACCCGGCCGATCGTCGCCCCCTCCCGGGACCTGGGCGAGGCGGTCGCGGGCAGGTTCCTCCGCAACACGGGCAGTCCGCCCTCCAACTACGTCGGCGGCGGCACCGGTCTCGTCACGCGTCAGGACCTGGGCGGTCTCAATCTGTCAACGGTTCCCAAGGTGTTCATCGAGTGCGGCAACATGCGCGATAGCAAGGACGCGGCACTCCTCACCAGCGGTGCCTGGCGGCAGAAGGCGGCGCAGGGGATCTCTGAGGGAATTGTGCTTTTCCTGCGCAAGTGAAGGGGAGCCGCGGTCAGCGGGCTGGTCCCGGCGGACACCCTCACCGGTCGGACGATAGTGTCGTCCCTACGATGAGGGGCCACCCCTGCGCTTCACACCACGGCCGCACGGCGACCTGGTGTCGGCGACGCCTCCACCGATGACGAGACGACCGCGAAGGACCTTGAAGTGAATATCCGCTCCCTCACTAGAGGCGACGGCGTGGTGATCGGAGCAGCGGTGTTGCTGTTGATCGCGTCGTTCCTCGACCTCTACTCCGTCGACGGGGCTTCCGACAGCGCCGACCTCCCGAACCTCTGGGGGAGCGGGCCGGTTCTGCTCAGCGTCGTCCTGGCGGGGATCATCGGCGCCGCTCTCGTCGTCGTCTCCAAGGGTCTGCCGCAGCCGCCCAAGGTCGTCGGCCTCGACCTCGGTCAGTTCGGCGTCGCTTTCACGATCTTCGCCGCGTGGAGCGCGCTGGGCAACCTCTTCGACGTGATGGGCGGAGCCGACAACGGCAGCAGCTCGGACATCGGCGTCAGCCCCGGCACCGGCCTGATCATCGCCTTCATCGCCACCCTCATCATGGCCGGTGGGGCCGTCGCCACCCCCCTCGTCCCCGCCCTGAAGGGCGCCCTCGTCCCGGCCCCGCGCCCGCAGGCCCCGCAGCCGTACGGCGCGCAGCCGCCCGGTGGTTACGGTTACCCGGGCGCCCAGCAGCCGGGTCCGGGGCAGCCCTTCGGCGGACAGCCCCAGCCGGGGCAGCCGCAGCAGGGCCAGCCGCAGCAGGGTCAGCCGTACGGTGGCGCCCAGCCGCAGCAGGCCCAGGCGCCGCAGGCCCCGCAGCCGCCGGCGAGCGACTTCTCGCCGTTCTGGTTCGCGGTGCCGGTGCCGCGGCCGCTGTTCGCGGAGGACGGCTCGCGGTCGACGATCGCCGAGCTGGCGCCGGGCACCTGGTACCTGGCGGTCGAGCAGCGCGGTCCGGCGCTGGTCGCGCAGACGCAGGACGGTCGCCGGGGTGTCCTCCAGGACACGAGCGGTATCCAGCGCGGCTGAGTACCTGGCGGTTCGCGTACGGCCCCTTGCCCTTCCGGGCAGGGGGCCGTTGCCGTACAGTCACCTCCCGGTCAGGCTGATCTGACGAATCGTCAGGAGGTAGGCGCATGCGGCTCGGTCTCGCACTCGGCTACTGGGGCCGCGGCCCCTCGGCGGACCACGTCCCGCTCGCGCAGGAGGCCGAGCGGCTCGGCTACGACTCGGTGTGGACGGCGGAGTCGTGGGGCTCGGACGTCTTCACCCCGCTGACCTGGATCGCGGCGCAGACGTCAAGGATCAGGCTGGGCACGGCCGTTGCCCAGATGGCGGCCCGCTCCCCCACGACCACCGCGATGCACGCTCTCACGCTCGACCATCTCTCCGGCGGCCGGATGATGCTCGGCCTCGGGCTGTCCGGCCCGCAGGTCGTCGAGGGGTGGTACGGGCGCCCGTTCCCGTCGTCGCCGCTCACCGCGACCAGGGAGTACGTCGACGTCGTACGGCAGGTGCTCCGGCGTGAGGCCCCCGTCGCGCTGGACGGGCGCTTCCACTCCCACCCGTACCGCGGCGAGGACGGCACGGGCCTCGGCAAGCCCCTGAAGCCGATCACCCATCCCCTGCGCTCCGATCTGCCCATCCTGCTGGGCGCGGAGGGCCCGAAGAACATCGCGCAGACGACGCGCATCGCGGACGGCTGGCTCCCGCTGTACTGGTCGCCGACGCGCACGGAGGTGTACGAGGCCTCCCTCGGGGAAGCGCCCGAGAACTTCCTCGTCGCCCCCATGGCCCGCGCCCAGGTCTGCGACGACGTGGCCGAGGGGCTGCTGCCGGTGAAGACGATGCTCGGGTTCTACATCGGCGGTATGGGCCACGCCAAGCGCAACTTCCACGCCGATCTCATGGCGCGCATGGGGTACGAGGAGGAGGCGCGGCGCATCCAGCAACTGTTCCTGGAGGGCCGGCGCGAGGAGGCCGTGCTGGCCGTACCGGACGCCTTCGCCGACGAGATCTCCCTGGTCGGCCCACGGGAACGGATCGCCGAGCGCCTGGAGTCGTGGCGCAAGGGCCCGGTGACGGACCTGCTGCTCCTGGCCCCGGACCGGACCACGCTGCGGGTGATGGCGGAGCTCAACTCCTGACCGGTCAGCGGAAGTACCGGTCAGCGGAAGATGGCGATGGCTTCCAGGGTGACCTCGCCGGAGTCCGGGTGCCAGCCGGTCATCTTGCCCAGGCAGCGGGCCCGGAAGGTGCCGTCGGGCTCGTTCTTCTGCACGTAGGACGTCACCTTCTCGGCCGTGGACGGCCGAGCTTGTTGGCTCGGTCGTTCACACCTCGTCGCGCTCCCGACTGCCCCCTACGACAGGACGGTCACGGGTCGCATCTCCCTCTCCGGTCAGCCCGGGTGCGGGACGGGCATGGTGACGAATGCCCACGCCGAGCGTGCGCGGTCGCGCACGTTGACCCCGGCGACGACATCGGCGGGGCCAGCGAGCCCGCACCGACGACAGCGGAAATGGTCCCGGTCGGGCCGGTTGGCCCGCTCGGTGTGCCCACAGCGCGGACAGCGCTGCGAGGTATAGGCCGCGTCCACCTCCATGAACGGCACCCCGGCCTTACGGGCTTTGTAGGCGAGGTGATGTCCGAGCTGATGGAAGGGCCAGGAGGAGAGGGTGCCCCGCTGGTCGCCGCGTAGCCGTACCCGCTCGCGGATCCCGCCGAGTGCCTCGACGGCGATGCCACGACCGGTGCGTTGGGCAACGGACACGATCTCCTTACTGATCCGATGGTTCACATGGGTGGCATGGCGGCGTTCCTTCTGTGCGCGGCGGGCGAGGCGGCGAGTGGCCGAGCGGGTCTGCTTCTGCTGGAGTTCGGCGCGTTTGCGGGCCTGCCAGCGCCGGTAGCGGGACAGGCGGCGGCCCTGGTGGTTGGCGCCGTCAGAGGTGGTGGCCAGGTTCACGATGCCCCGGTCGACCCCGATCCAATCGGCAGGTTCGTACACCTTCGGGTCAGGGATGTCGCAGGTGGCGATCAAGAACCACTTCCTGCCGCGCTGGACGAGGTCGCTCTCGCCCTTCCGGTACTGCACCAGGGTTTTCAGCTGGTCAGGGGAGCAGGCGAAACGGATGCCCTTCATCCGCCCGTCGACGGTCCAGACGGAGACGGTCCGCGCGTCGTACTGCCACGACAGGCAACGGTCGTCGAACGGCTGGGCCGCCTCCGGGCGGAAGCCGATCGGCGAGCCGACCGCCCTGCAGTGCCGCTTGGAGGTGGGCGGGCCCAGATTTCCGGCCTGAAGATTGGCTTTCAGAGTGGCGTAGGCGTCGACGACCTTCTTCACCACCCTCACCACCGGCTGCGCCGACAGCCCGAACGTGGCCTTCAGTTCCGCGTATACCTCCTTCTGCAGACCGTTGCGGTCTTTGAGGTGCTTGGCGAAGGCAACCTGCGAAGCGTAGGTGGCGGCCCGGTTGCAAGCGTGCAGGGTCGCCTCCAGTGCCGACGCCTGCTCCGGTGTCGGCACCAGCTTCACCTGCACGACCAGCTTCACGACATCGGACCGTAGTACGACTTCCGCACACACAACCGCCGTTCACCCGACACTCACCACAGCAGGTGATCCACAGGACGGCTGTTCGCATTCCCCGGCTCGACCGGGCAGCCGCCAGGGCATCCTCGTAAGACAACTGACGGCACAACACCCACGATCACGGGGTGCACTACGCCCGTGTGTTTCATCCGCGCTTCAAGGGCTACCCGAAGGGCATGTCCCCTCATTATCGTTCCACCCAGGCCGGGAGGATCATCGCGATCATCGCGGACGTGATGGCCTTCATCCTCGGCCTGTGGATCCTGATGTACCTGCTGGACGCGAACCGCGCGAACGACTTCGTGCAGTTCATCCACGACACGGCCCGCTGGCTCGCCGGCTGGTCCCACGACCTGTTCACCTTCGACGAGGCCTGGGCCCGAGTGGTCGCCGGCTACGGCCTCGCGGCAGTGGTCTACCTACTGGTGGGCCACGCGGTAGCGAACCGCATCTACAGGCACTGAGCGCTGTACGCGAGGAGCGGCCGTCGGGGCCCGCGGAGCGGGCCTTTCAGGGGCGCGGGGAACTGCGCGACCAGCCACAACGAACCCGCACCCAGCAACGGACAGAAACCCCAACGGCGCCTAGCAGCACTCCGCATCAAGCCCGCGCGGCAGGCGCTCGCCACCGAACACCGCACACGTCGGCTCGTCACCCCCCAGCACCGCCACAGCCAGCAGCAGTGACCCCGCGGTCCACGTCGTGAGTTCCTCCGGCCAGATCGCCCCGTCCTGGAAGACATAACCCGTCCAGTACAGACCGGTCCGCGCATCGCGCAGATGCTGGATCGACTGGAGGATCTCCAGCGCACGGTCGGACTCGCCCATCGCCCAGAGCGCCAGGGCGAGTTCGGCCGACTCACCGCCGGTCACCCACGGGTTGGGGACCACACAGCGGACCCCGAAGCCGGGGACCACGAAACGGTCCCAGCCCTCCTCTATGCGGGACTTGGCCTCCGGGCCCGTCAACGCCCCGCCCAGCACCGGGTAGTACCAGTCCATCGAGTAGCGGTCCTTGTTCAGGAACCGCTCGGGGTGGCGCCGTATCGCGTGCCGCAGTGCACCCGCCGCCAACTCCCAGTCCGGCTGGGGCTCTTCCCGCTGTTCGGCGATGGCGAGCGCGCAGCGCAGGGCCTGGTGGATGGAGGACGAGCCGGTGAGGAGCGCGTCGGCGGTGGCCGTGCCGTCGTCGTCCTGCCGCCAGCCGATCTGGCCGCCGGCCTGCTGGAGGCCCAGGACGAACTCCACCGCCGCGTACACGGTCGGCCACATACGGTCCAGGAACGCGTCGTCGCCCGTGGAGAGGTAGTGGTGCCAGACGCCCACGGCCACGTACGCGACGAAGTTGGTCTCCCGGCTGCGGTCCGTGACGTCGTCCGGGTCGCCGTCGGCGTACGCCGCGTACCAGGAGCCGTCCTCGTTCTGGTGCCGGCGCAGCCAGTCGTACGCCCGCTCGGCGGCGTCGTGCTCCCCCGCCGCGTCCAGGGCCATGGCGGCCTCGGTGTGGTCCCACGGGTCGAGGTGGTGTCCGCGGAACCACGGGATGGCGCCGTCCTCCCGTTGCACGGCGAGGATGCCGCGAACCGTCTCGGCGGCCTCCTGCGCCGTGAGGACCCCGGGCAGGACGAGGTGTTCTGTCCGGGGGGTCGTCACTTGGCGGCCGCCTCGTGGGTCTCGGAGGTCTCGGAGGTCTCGGAGGTCTCGGGAAGCCGCGGCAGGTGCGGCTTGGTCGCGTACGCCACGAAGCTCTTGCCGATCAGCGGGTTCAGCGCCTGTTCGGCGACCCGGGTGGCCAGCGGCTTCTTCATGATGTCCCAGACCAGGAGCTTGTGGTACGCCCGCACCGGCAGCGCCTTGTCGTTGTCGACGCCGAACGCGCACTTCAGCCACCAGTAGGGCGAGTGCAGGGCGTGGGCGTGATGGGTGCCGTACGGGCGGAGGCCGGCCCCGCGCATCTTCGCCAGCAGCTCGTCCGCCTTGTAGATGCGGATGTGGCCGCCCTCGACCTCGTGGTACGCGTCGGAGAGCGACCAGCAGACCTTCTCGGGCCCGTAGCGCGGGACGGTGACGGCGATGCGGCCGCCCGGCTTGAGGACGCGCACCATCTCCGCGAGCACGCCCTTGTCGTCGGGTATGTGCTCCATGACCTCGGAGATGATCACGACGTCGAAGGACTCGTCCGGGAAGGGCAGGGCCAGCGCGTCGCCCTCCATCGCCGTGGCGGTGGCGCCCTCGGGGGCCTCCCCGGCCTCCTTCATCGCCGCGAACCACTTGGCGACCTCGCGGATCTCCTCGCCGTTCTGGTCGAGCGCCACCACCTGGGCGCCCCGCCGGTAGCACTCGAAGGCGTGCCGTCCCGCACCACAGCCGAGGTCCAGGACACGGTCCCCCGGAGCGAGCGGGAACCGGGAGAAGTCGACGGTCAGCACGTGGCCCTGCTTTCGGGATGGGGTTCGACTACTTCGACTGCTGCGGCTGTTGGGGCGACACCGTCGGCTCCGTCGGCTCCATCGGCTCCGTCGGCGGGTACGTCCTGGCCTCCGGCTCGGGCGACGGCCTCGCGGTAGTGGGCCACCGTGCCCTCGGCCGCCTTGGCCCAGGTGAAGCGGGACAGCACGCGTTCCCGGCCGGCCGCGCCGAGTCGTACGCGCAGCTCCCGGTCGCCCAGCAGCCGGCTCAGCCCGGCGGCCAGCGCGCCCGCGTCGCCGGGTGGCACCGCGAGGCACGTCTCACCGTCGGCACCGGCGACCTCCGGGATCGCCCCGCCGGTGGTGGCGACCAGCGGCGTCCCCGTGGCCATCGCCTCGGCGGCCGGCAGCGAGAACCCCTCGTACAGCGACGGCACGCACGCCACCTCGGCCGACCGTACGAGGTCGACCAGTTCGGCGTCGGAGATGCCCTTCACGAACTCGACGGCGCCTTCGAGGCCGTACCGTTCGATGGCCTGCGCGACGGGCCCGTCCTCGGCGCGCTTGCCGACGACGACGAGGTGGGCGCGGGGGTGTTCGGTGCGCACCTTGGCGAGCGCCTCGACGAGGAAGACCAGGCCCTTGAGCGGGACGTCCGCGCTGGAGGTGGTGACGATCCGGCCGGGCACCTGCGGCACGGACGGGTCGGGCGAGAAGAGGTCCGTGTCGGCGCCTATGTGGACGACGTGGATACGGGACCGGTCGACGCCCAGGTGGTCGACGATCTCCTGGCGGGACGTGCCCGACACGGTGAGCACGGACGGCAGGCGGCGCGACACGCGCCTCTGCATGCGGGTGAAGCCGTACCAGCGCCGTACGGAGGCCCGCCGCTTCCAGCCCTCGGCCGCGTCCAGCTCCAACTGCCGGTCCACGGTGATGGGGTGGTGGATGGTGGTGACGAGCGGGGCGCCGACGTCGCCCAACAGGCCGTACCCGAGCGTCTGGTTGTCGTGCACGACGTCGAACTCGCCGCGTCGGGCCCTCAGATGGCGGCGGGCGCGCAGGGAGAAGGTCAGCGGCTCGGGGAAGCCGCCGGTCCACATCGTGGCGACCTCGAGGGCGTCGACCCAGTCGCGGTACTCGTCCCGCTTCGGGGTGCGAAAGGGATCGGGATGGCGGTACAGGTCGAGGCTGGGCAGCTCGGTGAGGGAGAGCGCGCCGGGGCCGTCGGTGTGGACCTCGTCGAGCACGGGGTACGGCTGGGCGCCGATGACCTCGACGCGGTGTCCGAGGCGGGCGAGCTCGCGCGAGAGGTGCCGTACGTACACGCCCTGGCCCCCGCAGAACGGGTTCCCTTTATAGGTGAGGAGCGCGATGTTGAGCGGTCGCATGCCGTCGGCTGCAAGGCCCTCCTGGGGACCCGCCTCCCTGGCCTCAGCGGTCACTCTGGGCCCCCTTCTCCCCGCACTTTCCCGCGAGGGTACGCCGGGACGGTAATCTAGAACAAGTTTCAGAGTTGATCGTTCAAGAGGCTACGAATCTACCGGCAGGTAGCCCCGCCGTGGGCCGTGGATCAGGTGATTCGCGCCACGACCGGGTGGCAGGAATCACGTGTTCCACCCGGTTCGCGCGGCGCCGGACGCACTGCCATGCTGATGCGTCGCCCCTCCCACCGAACCACCGAACCACCGAACCGCCACGGAACGGGACCCATGGAAGTCAGTATCGCGCGAGCAGCAGCGCAGCCCGACACCCCTCCCCTCACCGAGCGGCAGGAGGCGCGCCGGCGCCGCATCCTGCACGCGAGCGCGCAGTTGGCGAGCCGGGGCGGTTTCGACGCGGTGCAGATGCGCGAGGTCGCGGAGTCCTCGCAGGTGGCGCTCGGCACGCTGTACCGCTACTTCCCGTCCAAGGTCCATCTGCTGGTCGCCACGATGCAGAGCCAGCTGGAGCACATGCACGGCACGCTGCGGAAGAAGCCGCCGTCGGGCGAGACGGCGGCGGAGCGGGTGGCGGAGACCCTGATGCGCGCCTTCCGCGCCCTGCAGCGCGAGCCGCACCTGGCCGACGCCATGGTCCGCGCCCTGACGTTCGCGGACCGCAGCGTCAGCCCGGAGGTCGACCAGGTCTCCCGCCAGACCACGGCGATCATCCTCGACGCGATGGGCCTGGAGAACCCCACCCCCGACCAGCTCTCCGCCGTCCGCGTCATCGAACACACCTGGCACTCGGCCCTCGTCACCTGGCTCTCCGGCCGGGCGTCCATCGCCCAGGTGAAGATCGACATCGAGACGGTGTGCCGGTTGATCGACCTGACGTCACCCCGTGACTGACGGGTGTTTCCCCCGTCTCACTCCTCGGGCGGAAACACCGCCTCCCCGCTTCCCGCCAGAGTGATCGCGATGGCCTCCACCGGGCAGCTCTCCGCCGCCTCCAGCACCTTCTCGTTGGCGTCGGTGTCGGGGGCGTCGGGGTGGGACTGACGGGCCGTGTCGAGGTGGAAGCCATCAGGGGCGTGGTGGACGCACTGGGCCGAGCCGATGCACAGGGAGCGGTCGACCTCGACGTGCCAGCGGTCACCCATCCCTACGCCTCCCAGCCCGCGGGCAGGTGGATCATCTTGTGCTCGAAGTACTCGCCGTACCCCTCGGGCCCGAACTCCCGCCCCAGACCGGAGTTCTTGTAGCCGCCGAACGGGCCGAGCATGTCGAGGCTGAAGGTGTTGACGGAGTAGGTGCCGGTACGGACCTGCCGGGCGATCTCGATGCCGCGCTCCACGTCAGCGGTCCACACGCTGCCGCTCAGCCCGTACTCCGAGTCGTTCGCGATCTTCACGGCCTCGCTCTCGTCGCCGTACGGGATGAGGCAGATGACCGGGCCGAAGATCTCCTCGCGGGCGATCCGCATGGAGTTGTCGACATCGCCGAAGAGGGTCGGCTCGACGTACCAGCCCGTCTCGAAACCGGCCGGGCGCCCGCCGCCGGTGAGGAGCTTGGCGCCCTCCTCCTGGCCGACGCGGATGTAGTCGAGGGAGCGCTGCTGCTGGCGGCGGGCGACCAGGGGGCCGAGTTCCGTGGCCGGGTCGAGCGGGTCGCCGACCTTCAACGCGCTCGCGACGGCGGCGAAGGCCTCGGCGAACTCGCTGTAGCGGGTGCGCGGGACGAGGATGCGGGTCTGGGCCACGCACGCCTGGCCGTTGATCATCCAGGCGAAGGGGGCTATACCGGCGACGGCGGTCTGCGCGTCGGCGTCCGGCAGGATCACCGCGGCCGACTTGCCGCCCAGTTCGAGGGTGACGCGGGTGAGGTTGCGCGAGCAGACCTCCATGACCCGCTTTCCGGCGGCGACCGACCCCGTGAAGGACACCTTGTCGACGCCCTCGTGGCCCACCAGGTACTCGCTGACCTCGCGGTCGGCGGGCAGGATCGACAGCACGCCCTCGGGCAGCCCCGCCTCGGTGGCGATCTCCGCCAACAGGTAGGCGTCCAGCGGGGTTTCGGGCGAGACCTTGAGGACCGCGGTGCAGCCGGCGAGCAGTGCGGGCGCGAGCTTGGCGGCGGCGGTGAACTGCGGCACGTTCCACGGCACCACGGCCGCGACCACCCCGACGGGCTCCCGCCGCACCAGCAGTTTGCCGAGCACGCCGTCCCGCTTCTCCTCGTACGTGAAGCCGCGCGCGGTGGTGATCGCCGTGTCCCACACCATCATCGAGGCGAGCGCCTGCACCATGATCGACGAGGTGTACGGGGTGCCGTTCTCGGAGGAGATCACACGGGCGATCTCCTCGTGGCGGATGGCTATCGCGTCCTTGATCCGGGTGACCACCTCGATGCGCTCGTCGAGCGTCGTACGCGGCCACGGGCCCTCGTCGAACGCCCTGCGCGCGGCGGCCACCGCCCGGTCCACGTCCGCCCGGGAGGCGTGCGGCACGCGCCCGATGACCTCCTCGGTGTGCGGCGAGACCACCTCGATGACGTCCTCGCCGAGGGGGTCGGTCAACTCCCCGCCGATGAACAGCTGTCCGTGTTCCACGAGCTCGGCCATGGTCGACTGCCTCCCCGGGTACGTACGTTCTCTGTCCCTGCCGTCTGCTGCCTGCTGCCTGCTGCCTGCTGCCTGCTGCCTGCTGCCTGCTGCCTGACGGTCCATCAGATAGGGAACTGATACCAGTTCCAGTGGGAGGAGTCCACGGATGGAACAGGCAAGGAGCAGACACAGGGGTGGTCGACTCAGGCTCTCATCGAAACATGTTCTAGTTATAGTTGTTCCCGGACACGGCGATTGGGGAGCCCATGGCGGCGGGGACGCAGGTGACCGATCACGGCGGGGGCGTGTGGAGCATCCAGGTGCCCATCCCGGACAACCCCCTCGGCCACACGCTCGTGTACGTGGTCGACACCGACCGCGGCCCGGTACTGATCGACGCCGGCTGGGACGATCCGACCTCCTGGGACACGCTCACCGAGGGCCTGACCGCCTGCGGTACGTCCGTCAGCGAGCTGTTCGGCGTGATCGTCACCCACCACCACCCCGACCACCACGGTCTGTCCGGCCTGGTGCGGGAGGCCTCCGGCGCCTGGGTCGCGATGCACGAGGCGGACCTCGCGATCGTCCGCAGGACGCGCGAGACCCGGCCCGGCCGCTGGTTCACCTACATGACCGCCAAGCTCACGGCCGCAGGCGCCCCCGAGGAGCACATCGCGCCCCTGCGCACCGCCGAGCCCCGCACGCTGCCCGGCCT
>NZ_VJZC01000311.1 GCF_009377185.1 Streptomyces spongiae | reverse complement strand
CCCCCGGACCCCCGCTCCTCAAACGCCGGAGGGGCTGAGTTTGTGCGGAGCGGGTCGGGAAGGCATGCGCGGCGGCCGCGAGCCACCCGAGCCACCCGAGCCACCCGAGCCACCCGAGCCACCCGAGCCACCCGAGCCACCCGAGCCGACAAGGGTGCGGAACGTGCTTGTGGCGACGCTGCTGGTCACGGTACCGACACCGCCCTTGACACTGTCCACGCCTTGCCCACACCCTCTCCCGTGTGTGGCGCAAAATCGCTGCCCACCCGGTGTTCGCACGACGGGGCAATGAGACTGCTCGCGGCCTGGACGATGCTGCGGTACGACTCCATGACGTCTCGGTCCACTATGGGCCTCGACGGGCTTTGCAGCAGGTCAGCATGACCGTCGAACCCGGTGAACTCGTAGCCGTAGTGGGCGAGAACGGAGCAGGCAAGAGCACACTCATCGGATGTGCGACGGGTGTGGTCTCCCCCGACGGGGGCAGGGTCAGCGTCCTGGGACAGAGCCCGGCCGCGGCTCTGCGCACCGGAGAGATGGCGGTCGTGTGGCAGGACCTCGCGCTGTGCGACAACCTGAGCGTCATCGCCAACATCTTCCTGGGGCGCGAACTGGGCCACGGGTTCATCACCGGTCGTCGGATGCAGGCCGAGTCGGCGGCGGTGCTCGCTCGCGTCGGTCTTTGTGTCGGGGACCTGCAGCGTCGGGTAGGCGAGTTGGCCGGCGGGGAACGCCAGGCAGTGGCGATCGCCCGTGCTCTGCTGGGGCGCCCCAAGGTCCTGGTCCTCGACGAACCGACATCGGCGTTGGGAGTCAACGAGACGCTGCACGTGGAGCGCCTCCTCCGGTCCTTGCGAGGTGAAGGCGTCGCCGTCCTGCTGGTCTCGCACCGTATTGATCAGGTGTTCGGCCTGGCGGATCGGGTGATCGCGCTGCGCCACGGCCGGCTGGTCGGCGACTTCTCCACGGTGGAGGTACACGCCGACGACGTCCTCGCCCTGATGTCCGGCATGAACATCGATTCCGTCGCCCGCCGTCATCTTGCGCGGCTGTCCAGTCTTGTCGACCAGCTTGCCGAGGTCGAGCCGTCCGCTTCTTTGCCGATGATCATATCGGCGATGTCGACGGCTTTCGGGCACCGGCAACTCTGTGTGCACCTGGGCGGAGAGGACCCTGCCGACCCACTGCTGCTCAGCGCGTCAGTCGGCATCGGCGATTCCGTCCTCCGGCAGCTCAAGAGGGTCCGCGTCGGTGCACGCGGCGGGCCGATCGGTCGCGCCGCTGCTTCCGGTCTCCCGGTCGTCGAGGAGGACCTCCGTAGCCACGACCTGGGTTCCGGCTGGCCGGTCAGCATGTGGTCGGTGCCGATCCAGGGCAGCGGCGGCCGGTACGGGGTTCTCTCCGGCCTTGCCGACGTGCCCGGCCGTCCGCAGGACGACCTGCTGCGACTCGCTTCCGTGTACGCCAGCCTGGCTGCCACGGCGATCGAACGCGAGCGGCTGCTGAACGACCTCGCCCGGAGAAACCGGGTGCTCGAAGCGTTGCGGGGAGTTCTGAACGCGCTGGCAGGACCCGAACAACTGCCCGCGAGCCTGGAGCCGGCGCTGCGGGCACTCGCACAGGGTTTGCGGGCCCGAGCAGTGGCTCTGGTCGAAGCGCGGCTCGGCGCGGACGAAACGCAGGTCGGCGCGGATGAAGCGCAGGTCGGCGCGGATGAGGAGGACTGCTCGTACGGCGGGCACACCACGGTCACCGTCGACGGCGAGACCGATCCCGCGGACCTGGTGGGAGCGCTCGTGGCGGCGGGCCAGGACGCGACCTGGCGGCACGGCGCCCGCCAGATCGAGCCCACCGTGTGCGCGGTCCCGTTCCAGGTCGACCAACGGCGCTTCGTCATCGGAGCCCGGTGGACGGACCCCAACCGCGTGTCGGCCGACGGCGCCCAACTGCTGGAGAGCGCGGCCCGTTCCCTGCGGCTCGCGGTGGAACGCGAGGCCGCTCAGCGGGCCCAGGCCGAAGCCGGCGCGCTCCGGCGCGCAGGCGAGTTGCAGCGGGACTTCATTCACCGGCTCAGCCACGAACTGCGCACCCCCCTGACGACCATCACTGGATACGCTTCGACGCTGCGGGCCACGGACCTGGACTGGGACCCCGATTCCACGAGCCGCTTCCTCGACACGATCGCCACGGAAGCCATGCGATTGACCCGGCTGGTGGGCGACCTGCTCGACACCTCCGCCATCTCGGCAGGCGTCCTGCGGATGCAGCCGGACTGGTGTGAGGTGGCCGGTGTTCTGGAGGCCGCCATCGCAGCCGTCTCCCGCGGCGAGACGGACGTCGTCCTGCGTACCGACGATGTGCCACCGGTCTGGGCGGACCACGACCGGCTGGAACAGGTCTTCGTCAACCTCCTGGACAACGTGGCTCGCCACGGCGGACGCACCGCCGTCGTACGGTGCTACGCGGACGACGGGCGAGCGGTGATCGAGGTGACCGACGGCGGCCCTGGCATTCCCGCCGGGTTGCGCGCTCAGATGGTCGAGCCGTACGTCCGCGGCGACACCGATACGTCGGGAGCCGGCCTGGGGCTCGCGATCTGCAAGGGCATCATCGACGCGCACGGTGGTAGCTTGCGCTTCCTCGACGCGACAGTCGGTACGACCGTTCAAGTGGTTCTTCCGCTCGAACCGGACGCGAGGGCGGGTTGATGGGCGACGAGGGCCGGACCTGTGTCCTTCTCATCGAGGACGACCGCAACATCGTGGATCTGATCCGCAGCAACCTCACCGCGCGCGGATATGCCGTGATCGTCTCGATGGACGGGACGGACGTCCTGACGCTGCTCGAACGCGAGCAGCCCGACATCGCGCTGGTCGATCTGCTGCTGCCGCGCACGGACGGGTTCACCCTGTGCCAGCAACTGCGCCGCCACTCCACGCTGGGAATTATCGTCGTTTCGGCACGCTGGGAGGAGACGGACAAGGTCCGTGCGCTCAATCTCGGCGCCGACGACTACATGACCAAGCCCTTCGGCATCGAGGAACTGCTGGCGCGCATCAACGCGACCCTGCGCCGTTCGCGGCCGCTGCCGTCCACGGAGGAGTCTCCCGCCCCCGTTCGGCTGGGTGACCTGGTGATCGACATGGCTGCCCGATCGGTGACCAAAGGCGGGGCGCCGGTCCGGTTGACTCCTACCGAGTTCGCGCTGCTGCGCGAACTCGTGCTGCACAGGGGCAGCCTGGTGTCGCACGCGAGCCTGCTGCGCCGGGTGTGGGGACCTGGCTACGCGACGCACACGGAGTACGTCAGGGTGTACGTACGCCGACTGCGAGCCAAGTTGGAGACGCCGGACGGCTCGCCGCTGATCCAGACCGAGCCGCGCTCCGGGTACCGCCTGATCGCCGAGCAGTGATCCCGTGCACGGCGTGAGTGCCCAGGTCAAAGGGCATTTCTGAAACGTTAACAGCGGAAGTCCGCATGTTTATGTTTCGTTTCCGGGGCGCCCCGTAACTTCCCTTGCACTCGTCAGGAGAAGAAGGGTGAGCACCTTATGGAGCCGAACGGCGCAGCCCCGAACGGCACACCCCCACCCCTGCTGGAGATGCAGGGGATCGGCAAGGCATTCGGAGGTGTCCGCGCCCTGCGCGGCGTCGACCTGACCATCCGCCCCGGAGAGGTGCACGCCCTCATCGGTGAGAACGGTGCCGGCAAGTCGACCCTCATGAACATCATGTCCGGAGCTATCGCGGACTATGAGGGAAAGATGCGGTTGTCGGGGCTCGAAATCCGCTTCTCCTCACCCCAGGGCGCGCTCAAAGTCGGTGTTGCCACCGTTTTCCAGGAACTCGACCTGGTTCCCGGCCTTTCGGTGGCCCACAACCTGTTCCTCGGCCAGGAACCCCGGCGTTCGGGGATTTTCGTGGACAACTCCACGATGCACCGGCGCGCCGAGGCCGTGCTCCAGCGAGTCGGCGGAGGGATATCCCCCCGCAGCATCGTCGGGAACCTGCGCCTCGGGCAGCAGCAGGCCGTCGCCATAGCCAAGGCGCTGGCGGTCGGCGAACCGCGCATCCTCATTCTGGACGAACCCACGGCGGCACTGTCGACGCACGAGGTGGAGCGCCTGTTCGAGATCATCAGGCTGCTGCGCTCCCGTGGTGTCGCGATCGTGTTCATCTCGCACCGCTTGGAGGAGATCTCGCAGATCGGCGACCGTGTCACCGTACTGCGGGACGGGCGGGCCGTGGCGACCGTCCCGGCCTCGACCCCCCAGGAGCAACTGGTATCGCTGCTGATCGGCGAGTCCCTCCGAGCCCTGTTTCCCCCCGCCGGCACTGCCAGGTCCGAGGACCGGCTGACGCTGGAGAACTTCTCCTACCGCCCCCGGCGCCCCAGTCCGGAGTGGCAGGCACCCCACGACATCAACCTCACCGTCCGGGCAGGCGAGATCGTGGGTCTGGTCGGCCTGCTCGGCGCGGGGCGTACCGAACTGCTGCAGGTGCTCTACGGCACCGCACCACCGGGTCTGCAGAGCGGCTCGGTGAAGGTCGACGGCAGACCGTTGCGGATCGGTTCGCCCTTGGCGGCCCTCCGCCGCGGGATCGGTTTCGTGCCCGACGACCGCCGAGGCAGCGGTCTGGTCACCACCCGCAGCGTCACGGAGAACCTCATCCTCGCCGACCTCAAACGGCTCTCCACCGTCGGCGTGGTGCGCGCCGGCCGGGTGCGTGACGCTCTGCGGTGGGGCCTTCCCCGGCTGAAGATCAAGGCCGCCGGCGCAGACGCTCCCATCCTCAGCCTCTCCGGCGGTAACCAGCAGAAGGTCCTCATCGGCCGGATCCTGTTGCGGCAGCCGGACCTGCTGCTCCTGGACGAGCCCACTCGGGGCGTGGACATCGGAGCGAAGGCCGAGATCTACCACCTGGTGCGCTCGTTGGCCGCGAGCGGACTGGCCGTACTGGTCGCGTCGAGTGAGCTGCCCGAACTGGCCGGGTGGTGCGACCGGTTGGTGGTGCTGCGGCAGGGGCGGATGGTCGCCGACCTGCCGCCTGACACCGACCCCGCCCGCGTCCTCGCCCTTGCCGCAGACACGAACACCACCCAGGAGCAGCAGTGAGCACTCACCCCACGGACAGCGGCATGGCGACCGCTGAGTTCGCGGCCGCCGCCGAGGCACCGACCGCGCTCGACGACGGGAAGCCGCCGGCCACCGCCGGTGCACGGAAGTGGCTGCAGTTCCGCTTCCTGATCCGCTTCCAGAGCCTGCTCGGTCTCGTCCTGGTTCTCTTCGGCGGCATCATCTTCTCGCCGCGGCGCAACGGCGAGATTCTCTTTCTCAGCGCGGACAACCTCGCCAACATCGTCCGCTCCGTGTCCGAAACAGGAATCATCGCCGTCGGCATGACATTCGTGATCATCGCCGGTGGAATCGACCTGTCGGTCGGGGCCGTCCTCGGTCTCTCCGGCGTTCTCGTCGCCCGCCTGATGATCGACTGGAATTACGGGACCGCTCTGGCGATCGTCATCGTGCTGATCGCGGGTCTGCTGTTCGGAGTGCTCCAGGGACTCGTCTCGAACTACATGCGCATCCAGGCGTTCATCGTCACCCTCGCCGGCCTGCAACTCGCACGAGGACTGGCAAGAACCATCTCTGGGGACAAATTCATCAACATCAGCTATGGGGACGGGGCAAAACAGGCACCTTCCTCCTTCTCCGTGCTGGGTGACCGTTTCTTCGGTGGCGTACTACCGGTGTCCGCCCTTGTCTTCCTGGGCGTGGGCATCATCGGCGCGGTCATGCTCAACACCACCCGCTTCGGACGGCATGTCTTCGCCGTCGGCGGTAACGAACGCGCGGCAAGACTGTCCGGAATCAACGTCCGCTACGTCAAGATCGTGACCTTCGCGATCTGCGGTCTGACGGCTGCGCTGAGCGGAATTCTCGACGCGGGCCAACTCGCCTTCGCCAACCCGGATTCGGGAACAGGCTACGAGCTGACCGCCATCGCCGCGGTGGTCATCGGCGGCACGAGCCTGTTCGGCGGCGAGGGGACGGTCGTCGGCACGCTCGCCGGAGCCTTGTTGCTCGGCACGCTCAACAACATCCTGCAGTTGAACAACATCAACGCCAACCTGCAGTTGATCGTGACCGCCACGATCATCGTGCTCGCCGCAGCGCTGCAGCACCTGGCAAGCCGTCGACGCAGCACCTGACCCGCGAAGCACACCTGGCCCTCGACACCCCCCGGCCACCATCCCGCCGTCGGTACCCCGATCCCAGAACAAGGAACACCCATGCGCTCAGCCCTGAAGGAAAGCAGAACGAACATGACACGCAATCCCGCGACCCGCCGACTCGCCCTGGTCACCGTCGGCCTCCTCGTCATGGGCTCCGCGGCCTGCTCCACCGCATCCGGCAACTCCGCCGACTCGAAGGAACACCCGGGTGCGCTGGCGAAGAACTGCGGCACCGGAAAGAAGTTCAAGATCGGCTTCGCTCAGGCCAACAACGCCGAGCCCTACCGCCAGCACGTCAACGCCGAACTCAAGCAGCTGGCAAAGGGATACCCGGACTTCGACATCACCATCGCGGACGGGCGCGGGGACTCCAACAAGCAGATCTCCGACGTGGAGAACTTCCAGACCCAGCAGGTCGACCTGCTGATGATCTCCCCCTTCGAAGCCCAGCCCCTCACCCCGGCGGTCTCCCAACTCTACGAAAAGGGAATTCCGGTCATCGAACTCGACCGCCAGACGACCGGCGACAAGTACACGGCCTTCGTCGGCGGTGACAACCAGGCCATCGGCAAGGAGGCCGGGACCTACACAGCGAAGAAGGTGCTGCCGAACGGCGGCGAAGTCGCCATCCTGGAAGGTCTGACCAGCACCACCCCCGCCGTCCAGAGGACCAAGGGCTTCAAGGAAGGCGTCGCCGCGAACCCGAAGATCAAGGTGGTCGCCGTCCAGCCGGCGGACTGGCTGCCCGACAAGGCCCAGACGGTCTTCGACGCGATGCTGCGCGCCAACCCCGACATCAAGGCCGTGTACGCGAACAACGACCTCATGGCCAACGGGGCGTACCTGGCACTCAAAGGCCAGAACAAGGTCGGCGACGTGGCGATCATCGGCACCGACGGCCTTCCGGACGAGGCAGGAGGCGACCAGGCAGTGCTCGACGGACGGATGACCGCCACCTTCGTCTATCCCACAGGGGCCAAGGAAGCGCTCGAACTCGCCAAGAGCATCCTGGTCGACTGCGCCAAGAGCGTTGAGCGCAACACCGTCGTCGATACGACGCTGATCACCAAGGACAACGCCCAGGCGGCCATCGACAAGGCCAAGGGCTGAACCGAACGATGGGGCGGCTGGCGGCGGGCCGTTCTCGGGCTGTCAGACATACCGTTCGAGGATCGAGGACTCCGCCAACCGCGACAGTCCCTCCCGTACGCTGCGCGCCCGCGCCTCGCCGACCCCGTCCACCGTCTGGAGATCATCCACGCTCGCCGCGAGCAGCTTCTGCAGACCGCCGAAGTGCTCCACCAGCCGGTCGATGATCGCACCCGGCAGCCGCGGCACCTTGGCCAGCAGCCGGAAGCCGCGCGGCGACACCGCGGAGTCCATGCCCTCGGGAGAGCCGGTGTAGCCCAGCGCCTTGGCCACCGTGGGCAGTTCGAGCAGCTCCGCGTGGGTGAGCGCGTCGAGCTCGGCGAGCGCCTCGTCGACCGTACGGGAACGCTTGGCCGTCGGCTCGGGCACATAGTCCCGGACCACCAGCTCACGCTCCGGCTCCACACCCGCGATCAACTCGTCCAGCTGGAGGGCGAGGAGACGCCCGTCCGTGCCCAGCTCCACCACGTACTCGGCGATCTCCGTGGCGATCCGGCGGACCATCTCCAGCCGCTGGGCCACCGCCGAGACGTCCCGGACCGTCACGAGGTCCTCGATCTCCAGCGCGGAGAGTGTGCCCGCGACCTCGTCCAGGCGGAGCTTGTACCGCTCCAGGGTCGCGAGGGCCTGGTTGGCGCGGGAGAGGATCGCCGCCGAGTCCTCCAGGACGCGGCGCTGCCCGTCGACGTACAGCGCGATCAGCCGCATGGACTGGGAGACCGAGACGACAGGGAAACCCACCTGCCGGGAGACACGGTCCGCCGTGCGGTGGCGGGTGCCCGTCTCCTCCGTCGGGATCGTCGGGTCGGGCACCAGCTGCACGCCGGCCCGCAGGATCTTCGACAGGTCCGAGGACAGCACGATGCCGCCGTCGAGCTTGCACAGCTCCCTCAGGCGCGTCGCCGTGAACTCGACGTCCAGGACGAAGCCGCCGGTACACAGTGGCTCGACGGTCTTGTCGAAGCCGAGCACGATGAGCCCGCCGGTGTTGCCGCGGAGCACCCGCTCCAGTCCGTCACGCATCGCCGTACCCGGTGCCACAGCGCTCAGTGAGGCGCGCATCAGACCATCGGTACCGGCACTCCCACCGGACTTTCCGGGAGCTGCCACCCGGTCGTTGGCTGCCACTGCACTCCTCCGGTCGCAGGTTCTGGGGCGCTCCCGTTTCGCACACGTGGTTCGTACGGACGGGCGAGACCTGGGCAAAGTCTACCGGCGGTCCTCCGCGTCCCGTGGGGCCTCTCGCCGACGGGAGCGCGGGAGGACCCTCAGCGCGTCCCCCATGTCGGCCACTTCCAGGACCTTCATGCCGGGCGGGACCTTGCCGGGATCGCCCGGTACGAGGGCGTGCGTGAAGCCGAGGCGGTGGGCTTCGGCGAGGCGGCGCTGGACGCCCGTGACCCGTCTCACCTCGCCCGCGAGGCCCACCTCACCGATCGCGACGAGGTTCTTGGGCAGCGGGGTGTCACTCGCCGCCGAGGCCAGCGCCAGCGCGATCGCGAGGTCCGCGGCGGGCTCCGAGAGCCTCACGCCGCCGACCGTCGCGGAGTAGATGTCCCTCTTGCCCAGGGCGCTGATCCGGCCGCGCTGCTCCAGGACGGCGAGCATCATCGAGACACGGGAGGTCTCCAGGCCGGAGGTCGTACGGCGCGGGGAGGGGATCTGGGAGTCGACCGTGAGCGCCTGGACCTCGGCCACCAGCGGGCGGCGGCCCTCCAACGTCACGGTCAGGCATGTGCCCGGCACCGGCTCGTCGCGCCGGGTCAGGAACAGGCCGCTCGGATCGGCCAGGCCCGTGATGCCCTCGTCGTGCAGCTCGAAGCAGCCGACCTCGTCCGTCGCCCCGTAACGGTTCTTGACACCCCGGACGAGCCTGAGGCGCGCGTGGCGGTCGCCCTCGAAGTGCAGCACCACGTCCACGAGGTGCTCCAGCAGGCGCGGGCCCGCGATCGCGCCGTCCTTCGTGACATGGCCCACGAGGAGGGTGGCCATACCGCGATCCTTGGAGGCACGGATCAGGGCCCCGGCGACCTCACGGACCTGGGCCATCCCGCCGGGTGCGCCGTCGATCTCCGGGGACGCCACGGTCTGCACCGAGTCCAGGATCAGCAGCGACGGCTTCACCGCGTCCAAGTGGCCCAGCACGGCCGCCAGGTCGGTCTCCGCCGCGAGGTACAGGTGGTCGTGGAGGGCGTGGATGCGGTCGGCGCGCATCCGGACCTGGCTCGCCGACTCCTCGCCCGTGACGTACAGCGTGCGGTGCTCGTCGCTCGCCGCCTTGGCCGCCACGTCCAGCAGCAGCGTGGACTTCCCGACTCCGGGCTCGCCCGCCAGGAGGACGACGGCGCCGGGGACGAGACCGCCGCCGAGGACGCGGTCCAGTTCGGGCACGCCAGTGGAGCGGGCGGTGGCCTGGCGGCCGTCGACCTGGCCGATGGGCAGCGCGGAGCTGGTGACACGGCCCGGTGCCGTCGTACGGACCGCGGGCGCGCCGTACTCCTCGACCGTGCCCCATGCCTGGCACTCGGGGCAGCGGCCGAGCCACTTGGCCGTCTGCCAGCCGCACTCTGTGCAGCGGTAGGAGGGCCTGTCCTTGGTGGTCTTGGTACGGGCAGCCATGCGGCAAACCGTAACGGAGCGCACTGACAGTGTGTCCGGCGGTTCACTGGGCGCTGCGCCCCAGACCCCGCTGTTGATCGTCTGCCGCGTTGATGTTGTGGGGAAGCTGCCGGTTCGTTGTGGCTTGTCGCGCAGTTCCCCGCGCCCCTGACGGGCGCGCCCCTATCGGGGGCGGCCCACCGTCAGCTCCGCCGGGCTGTACCGGACATACGCCGCCCCATCCAGCCCCAGCTCGAGCGCCGCCCTCTGCAGCGCCCCCGGAGTCGCCGCAGCACCCCAGCGCCCCGCGGCCACCCGGTGCTCGACCGCGCGCAGGGCGGCCACCGTCTCGGCGGTCGTGAACGTGCAGTGGCCCTGCCGTTCGACGTACGCCTGTCGCAGGAGCGCCCTGTCGCCGGACGCGCGCACCCGGTCGGCGAACCGGTTCTCCTGCTCGACCGGTACGAGGTTGTCGGCCGTGGTGTGGATGTCCAGCAGCGGTACGGCCAGGCCCTGCCCGGCGGAGGAGGTGCGCTCCGCGGTGCGGACGGCGTCGGGGTCGGCGGTGATTGTGGCGTCCTTGGTCAGGGTCCTGAGGTCGGTGCGCAGGTCCAGTCCCGCCTGCCGGTACAGCGCTCGGACCAGCGGGGCGTGCGTCGAACCGGCCAGCACGCGCGCGTAGTCGACGCCCTTGTTGCCGGAGTTGTTGCCGCCGACGGCCTGTTCGATCGCGTAACGCCCGCTCCCGACGAACGCGAGGATGCCCTGCGCGAACCACTCGTACTGCTGCGCCTGCTGCCCCGCCCAGTCGCCGGGCGCGGGCCGTTCCTTGCCGGGTGCCCATGCGGGCAGGTTGAGGAAGGCGGCGGCGAGCGCGATCCGGGCCCGGCCCTCCGGGGTGCGCTGGGCGGCGGTGACCGCGGCGGAGAGCTGCTGGGTGGTGGCGGTCACCTCGGCCTGGGAGCCGAAGTCGACGAGCTTCACCGGCGTCCCCGGCAGCAGCAGGCGGGCGATCGTGTACTCGGCGTCGAGCTGGTAGTTCTCCAGGTCGTTCGCGCCGGCGACGAGGCCGCACAGGCCCAGGGCGCCGTCGATGCGGCCGCCGGCGTCGCGGGCGAGCTGCGCGTTGACGAGTCCGCCCATGGACTCGCCCATCGAGAGCGTGCGTTCGGGCTCGCCGGTCTTCGCGGCGACGGCGTCGAGGGTGGCGAGCTGGTCGCGTCGCGCGCTCTCCAGGGCCCACAGGGAGCGGCTCGTGTCGTACGAGGACCCGGCGAGCGCGTAACCCTCTTCGAGGAGCCGGAGACGTACGGCCTCGGTGGGGGCGTTCTTGGCCTCGGTGATGCCGAAGCCATGGCTGAACAGGACCAGGGTGCCGTTCCAGTCCTCGGGGACGTCGGCGATCCAGGTGGCGCCGTCGGGGAGGGTGCCGGTGAGCCGCCCGGCGGCCGGGGTGACCGGGCTCGCCGAGGTGGCGACCGGGGGAGCGGCGGGCGCGGAGGAGGTGGCCGACAGGGAGAGGGCGGCGGTGGCGGCCAGGGCGACGAGGGCGCGGAAGCCGGTGCGGTGTGTGACGCGGGGACGCAAAGCCATGGGGGGCTCCTGTCCGGAAGCGGTGGACGGCTGGGGGAGAGGGAGCGTGGGGGCTGTACGGATCCTC
>NZ_VJZC01000031.1 GCF_009377185.1 Streptomyces spongiae | reverse complement strand
GATCAAAACACCGCCCCCTCACACCGCCGTAGCACTCCCCCTCCGCGCCAGCACCGCGGCCGCCGCACCGACAAGCCCCGCATCCGTCCCCATCTGCGCCGACGTCACCGTCAACCGCTGAACGAACGACAACGTGGCGTAGTTCTTGAGCGCCGCACGCAACGGAGCCAGGAGGACGTCGCCCGCCTTCCCCACTCCCCCACCGATCACAGCGATGTCGATCTCCACGAGCGTGGCGGTCGCCGCGATCCCCGCCGCCAGCGCCTGGGCGGCCCGCTCGAAGGAGGCCAGGGCCACCGGGTCACCGCCCCGCGCGGCGGCGGCCACCGCGGCGGCCGAGGCATCGCCGTCGGGCCCGGGCCGCCAGCCGTTCTCCAGGGCGCGGCGCGCGATGTTGGGACCGCTCGCGATGCGCTCCACGCAGCCACGCGAACCACACGGGCACAGATCACCGTCGAGGTCCACACTGATATGCCCGATGTGGCCCGCGTTACCGGTGGGCCCGGGGTGCAACTGCCCGTTCAGGACGAGTCCGCCACCGACCCCCGTGGACACGACCATGCACAGCGCGTTGTCGTGGCCGCGGGCAGCACCCTGCCAGTGCTCGGCGGCCGTGATGGCCACGCCGTCGCCGATCAGCTCGACGGGCAGGTCGCCCGTGACCGCGCGGACCCGCTCGACCAACGGGTAGCCACGCCATCCGGGCACGTTCACCGGGCTCACCGTGCCGGCGGAGGCGTCCACAGGGCCGGCGCTGCCGATGCCGAGCGCCTCCACCCCGCTCCACAGTGGGGAGGCGGTCAGCTCACCGAGCACCCCTTCGACGGCCCCCATCACGGTGTCGCCGTCCTTCTGCGCGGGCGTCGCACGCTGGGCGCGCACCAGGATCCGGCCCTGGCCGTCCACCAGCGCTCCGGCGATCTTGGTGCCGCCGATGTCGAGCGCGGCCACGAGGTCGGTGTGCATCAGTGTCAGTTCTCCCGCTGCTGTGTCGTACCCGCCGCACCGGACGTACCAGTGCGGTGGACAGTGTCCCTCGTACGTGACAACGTTGTCCAGGCTCTATGCTCGACGCCACATCCTCATACAACCCCATGGGCTCACAACAACCCCATAGGTTGAATGCACCCCCATGGACCGACGCAGACCCATGGACAACAGGACAGGACACCGCATCGTGCCCGAGACCGCCGCCCGCCGAGGAGACCGCCTCGCCGGAAGCCGCTACGGCAACCGGCCGACCATGAAGGACGTGGCCGCGCGGGCCGGAGTCGGACTGAAGACGGTCTCGCGGGTCGTCAACGGCGAGCCGGGGGTCACCGCGGACACCGAGCGCCGCGTGCAGGAGGCGATCGAGGCGCTGGGCTTCAGGCGCAACGACAGCGCGCGGGTGCTGCGCAAGGGCCGTACCGCCAGCATCGGCCTGGTCCTGGAGGATCTCGCGGACCCCTTCTACGGTCCGCTCAGCCGCGCGGTCGAGGAGGTGGCGCGCGCCCACGGCGCCCTGCTGATCAACGGCTCCAGCGCGGAGGACCCGGACCGCGAGCAGGAGCTGGTGCTCGCGCTGTGCGCCCGCCGCGTGGACGGTCTCGTGGTCATTCCGGCCGGCGACGACCACCGCTATCTGGAGCCCGAACTCAGGGCGGGTGTGGCCACGGTGTTCGTGGACCGTCCGGCGGGGCGGATCGACGCCGACGTGGTGCTGTCGGACAACTTCGGCGGTGCCTGTGATGGTGTCGCCCACCTCATCGCACACGGCCATCGCCGGATCGGTTTCATCGGGGACATGCCCCGCATCCACACCGCCGCCGAGCGGCTGCGCGGCTATCGCACGGCCATGGCGGACGCCGGCATACCGGTGGCGGACTCCTGGACGTCCCTGGGCGTCACGGACCCACTGCGGGTGCGCCGGGCGGCCGAGGAGATGCTGTCCGGCACCGAGCCCGTCACGGCGATCTTCGCCGGCAACAACCGTGTGACGGTCACCGTCGTACGGGTCCTCGCCGCACACTCCCGTCCGGTCGCCCTCGTCGGCTTCGACGACTTCGAGCTGGCCGACCTGCTCCAGCCGGGCGTCACGGTGGTCGCCCAGGACGCCGCCCAGTTGGGCCGCACCGCCGCCGAACGCCTCTTCAGCCAGTTGGACGGCGCCCTCGTCACCCCGGAACGCGTCGAACTGCCGACCCGCCTGATCACCCGCGGCTCGGGCGAGCTGCCCCCGGCGGACTGAGCCGCGCGTGGAGGGACGCACACTGGAGGAGCTCGGTCTGGCCGTGGCTCCGCGCGAGGAACCGCTGAGCTATCCCGGCGCGTGGCCCGAGGAGTCCGGGCTCCTCGTGGGCGACCGGATGTTACCGCTGAACGCGCACGACACGTTCGAGGGCCGCGTCCCGGTGCTCGCGGTCGGCTCGAACGCCTGCCCGGGACAACTCCGCCACAAGATGGCCGAGTTCGGTATCACCACGCCCATCCCCATGGTGAAGGCGCGGGTGACCGGCCTCGATGTCGGGGTGTCGGCGCATGTGAGCCTCATGGGGTACGTGTCGGCGTCGCCGTTCAACGCTCCCGGAACCGTACGGGAGTTGTTCCTGACCTGGCTCGACCCCGAGCAGCTCGCGGTCGTCGACGCGAGCGAGGGGGTCATGTCGCCGACGGGGGCGTACAACCGCGCCTGGCTGCCGTCGTGCGATGTGCGGGTGGAGCCCGAGCTCGACTCCGGACGGCCCCTGGCGGGCGCGTACGTGTACGTCAACCGCCGTGGCGTCCTGCACAACGGGGACCGCGTGCCGCGCAGGCACCGGGACCAGCGTTCCCTGCTCACCGAACTCCTCGTCTCGACACCGCGGTTGAGGGAGCTGTTCGGTGTCACACCGGAGGAGTTCTGTGCCCGCGCCCGCCTCGACCGGCGGCTGTGTGCCCGGGGCACCCGGCTGTTCGCCGAGGAGAAGCTGGCGGTCGCCTCCGGGCTGGAGCGCTATGTGAGGTGAGGTGAGCTGACGCGTTCGGTGTGTGGTGGGGGCGCGGTCAGCAGACCGGGAGGCCCGGCACCGGCTCGTCGTTGGCTCCGCCCTTGATGTAGACGTCGCTGACGAAGACGTTCGTGTTGCCGCTGTCGTCGTCCGTCCTGGCCCACCACACGTTGGTCCATTCGCCGGAGGTCTCGCGGCGGCCCAGGTTCTGCTGGCAGTAGAAGTAGTTGGTGCCCGCGTTGAGGGTGCCCACCTCGGTACCGGAGGCGGTGTACGACGTGGCGGTGCGCCACACCTGGCAGTTGTACTTGCCGCCGCCGATCGCGTCGCACGCGGGAGCGGGGCTCGGCTCCTCCCCGCCGCCGGTCGTCCCGCCCGTGTCACCCGAACCGCCGCCCGTGGTACCGCTGCCGGCGGTCTCGGACACCGTGGCGGACGCTTCGGGCGTGGACTCGGTCCGCCCGCTCGGCTTCGCGTCGGGGGACGGAGATCTCCTGTCGCCCTGCTCGGAGGGCTTGTCCGCGCCCTTGGAGGGTTCTGCGGATCCCCGGCTCGCCTTGTCGGAGGGCGTCGCGCTACCGCTACGGGCCGTCGATGCCCCGGCGTCGCCCTCGGATCCGTCCGAGTTGTCCATAAGAGCCACGGTGACACCCGTCGCGGCGAGCACGACGATGACGGCCACGGCGGCGAGGAGGCCGCGGCCCTTGCGGCGCCCGGGTAGTGGGGTGGTGGGTGTGGAAGCGGCGTCGGCGGTGGCCGCCGACACGGGGTCACCGGGGAGCGCCCCGAACCCTGCGCTCCCCGCGGTGTGCGGTGCCCCGGAGCCGGCGCTCGGCTGCGACGCCCCGGCACCGGCATGGCCGCCCGGCGGTGATGCCTCGGCCCCTGCGTTCCCGCCCGTCGGCCCCGTCCCGGGCCCGGAGTTCTCGCCGGACCGCGGCGGTCCGAAGCCCGGCGGTACCGACGGGACGTTCCGTTCCGTCGCCTCCCGGGAGCTCGGGGCGGGCGCACGCAGTCCCGTCGTCGGGGTGTCCGCGTCGGGCCCCTCGGCCACCGCTTCCAGCAACTCCCGGGCCCGGTCGGCGTCCGGGCGGGCCTCCGGGCGCTTGTCCATGAGCTGCCCGAGTACGGCACCGAGCGGTCCCGCGCGCTGCGGTTCCGGCAGCGGATCGACCACGATGGCGGTCAGCGTCGACCAGGTGGACGTACGGCGGAAGGGAGCCGAGCCCTCGACGGCCGCGTACAGCGTGGCGCCGAGGGCCCAGATGTCGGAGGCGGGGCCGGGGTCGTGGCCCTGGGCCCGCTCTGGTGCCAAGTAGTCGAGCGAGCCGACGAGTTGCCCGCTGCGCGTCAGATGGGTGTTCGCGTCGTCGCCGGGGTCCTCCATGGTCGCGATGCCGAAGTCGGTGAGGACGACCCGGCCCGAGCGGTCCAGCAGGATGTTGCCCGGCTTGACGTCACGGTGCAGTACGCGGGCGCGATGGGCGGCGGCCAGGGCGTCCATCACCTTGGCGCCGATCGAGGCGGCCTCACGCGGGTCGAGCGGGCCGCGCTCGCGCAGGACGTCCTCCAGGGACGGCCCGTCGACCAGCTCCATGACGATCAGCGGGCGGCTGTCGACCTCGGCCACGTCGTGCACGGCGACGACTCCGGCGTGCCGGATGCGCGCCGCCGCCCGCGCCTCGCGCTGCATCCGCAGCCGGAGGGCCTCGAGTTCGGGCCCGGCGGTGTCCGTGAAGGTGCGCAGTTCCTTGACGGCGACCTCGCGGCCCAGTACTTCGTCGACGGCCCGCCAGACGACGCCCATACCGCCGCGGCCCAACCGCTCCACGACCCGGTAGCGTCCGGCGAGGACCCGGCCGGTCCCGTCCGCCTGTCCGCCCGCCTGCCCGTTCTCCCCCGAAGACACCGTTGCCCCGTTCCTGTGTCACGCCAATGAGGTCCGCACAGCCTACGGGGCGACGGTGACCGTACGGGGCCGGAGGGCACCGCTGTGACAGGGCCGCTACGTGCCGGAGATCGTCAGGTCCGCCCGTCGCGGTGTCGCGAAGCCCTCCAGGTCGGCCCGGGTCAGACCGCCGGTCGCCCTGGCCACCTCGTCGAGGTCGAGCGCGCCGCAGTCCAGGCCGCGCAGCAGGTAGCCACTGAGCGCCTTGGCCGTCGCGGGCTCGTCCATCACGTCCCCGCCGGCACGGTTGGCGTACCGGGACAGGCGCGCGGCGGCCTGTTCGAAGCCCTCGCGGTAGAAGGCGAACACGGCCGCGTACCGGGTGGGGATGTGACCGGGGTGCATGTCCCAGCCCTGGTAGTAGGCGCGGGCGAGTGCGCGGCGGGTGAGGCCGTAGTGGAGCCGCCAGGCGGCGTGGACCTTCTCGGTCGGTCCGACGGGCAGCACGTTGGTGGAGCCGTCGGAGACGCGGACTCCGGTGCCCGCCGCCGCGACCTGCATGATCGCCTTGGCGTGGTCGGCGGCCGGGTGGTCGCTGGCCTGGTACGCCGCCGAGACGCCGAGGCAGGCGCTGTAGTCGAAGGTGCCGTAGTGCAGTCCGGTGGCACGGCCCTCGGCGGCCTGGATCATGCGGGCCACCGTCGCGGTGCCGTCGATGGCGAGGATGGACTGGCTGGTCTCGATCTGGATCTCGAAGCCGAGGCGGCCGGGTTGCAGCTCACGCTCCTTCTCGAATGCCTCCAGCAACCGCACCATGGCGGTGACCTGCTCGGCGTACGTCACCTTGGGCAGGGTCAGGACGAGCCCGTCGGGCAGGCCGCCGGCCTCCAGCAGGCCGGTGAGGAAGATGTCGAGGGTGCGGATGCCGCGGTCGCGGACGGGCGCCTCCATGCACTTCATGCGGATGCCCATGTACGGGGCCGCCGTGCCCTTGGCGTACGCCTCCGCGACGATGCGGGCCGCGCGGGCCGCCGTCTCGTCCTCCTCGGTGTCGGGGCGTGCGCCGTAGCCGTCCTCGAAGTCGACGCGCAGGTCCTCGACGGGCTCGTGCTCCAGCTTGGCGCGGACACGGTCGTGGACCGGCTCGGCGAGGTCGTCGCTGAGGCCGAGCGCGGTCGCGAAGGCGGCGGCGTCCGGGGCGTGCTCGTCGAGGGCGGCGAGGGCACGGTCGCCCCACGAGCGAATCGTGTCGGCGGCGAACACGTCCGCGGGGACGTAGACCGTGTGGACGGGCTGACGGGTGCCCGGGTCGCCGGGATAGTGGCGCGCCAGCTCGGCGTCGATCGGGGCGAGAGAGGCGCTGATCTCCTCACTGACGGCACCCGCGAGGCTCGTCGTCACGTGCTCCTGTCGGCCCTGCCCCATCCCAGACCTCCAACTTTCCGTTTTGCGGAATCAGTAATCCGTATGGTGAAGCTATCCGGGCGTCTTCCTGCCGGTCAACACATGGACAGGGCCTCTCTGTGTGGGATCCGCCATGATCACAGCAGTCACACCCTCTTCTTCCGTATTGCAGTACACACCCTTCATCCTGGCTCCCAAGAGGAGGAGAACGCGTGCCGAACGACCTACGGGTGACACGCCGCCAAGGCCTGAGGACCGCGGCGGCCGCCGCCCTCGGCGTGCCGCTGCTGACCACGGCGGGGTCCACTCTGCCCGCCGTGGCCGGCGAGCACGCGGGCGCTCTGAACGTCATGACGTTCAACGTCCGCTTCGCGACCGTCGTCGACGACAGCCCGCGCTGGGCCGTGCGCCGACCGGTCATGCGGGAGTTACTGCGCCGCGAGCGACCGCATGTCATCGGCACCCAGGAAGGGCTCTACCAGCAGCTACGCATGATCGAGAAGGACCTCGGCGCGCACTACGACTGGATCGGCACCGGCCGTGGGGGCGGCAGCAAGGACGAGTTCATGGCCATCTTCTACGACACCCGCAGACTGGAGCCGATCGAGTTCGACCACTTCTGGCTTTCCGACACTCCGTATGTGATCGCCTCCAACACCTGGGGGGCGGACTGGCTGCGCATGGTGACCTGGGTCCGCTTCGCCGATCTCGCCGACGGTGGACGGGAGTTCTACGCGCTCAACACCCATCTGGACAGCGTGAGCCAGTACGCCCGCGAGCGCTCCGCGAAGCTCATCGGCAAGACGATCGCCGGGTTCGACCCCTCGCTGCCGGTCATCGTCACCGGCGACTTCAACGCGGCGGCGCACAAGAACCCGGTGTACGACCTGATGCTGGACGCCGGGCTCGTGGACGCCTGGGACAAGGCGGGCACGCGCAGTGCGGCGTACGGGACGCACCACGGCTACCGGCCGCCGAGACCCGAGGGCAGGCGCATCGACTGGATCCTCACCACGCCCGGGGTGACCACGCACTCGGCGGCGATGAACACGTTCTCCATCGACGGGATGTTCCCGAGTGACCATCTGCCGGTGCAGGCCTCGCTGACCCTGGGCTGAGCGGCGGCCCGGAACGCGCCGAGGCTCCCGTGCCCGTCCGGATGTCCGGACGGGCGCGGGAGCCTCGTACGTCAGAAGGCGCAACCGAAGCCGCTCAGCCCTTGCGGGACTTGACCTCCTCGGTCAGGGCCGGGACGACGTCGAACAGGTCGCCGACGATGCCGTAGTCGACGAGGTCGAAGATCGGGGCCTCGGCGTCCTTGTTGATCGCCACGATCGTCTTCGAGGTCTGCATACCGGCGCGGTGCTGGATGGCGCCGGAGATGCCGGAGGCGATGTACAGCTGCGGGGAGACGCTCTTGCCGGTCTGGCCGACCTGGTTGGAGTGCGGGTACCAGCCGGCGTCCACCGCGGCACGCGAGGCACCGACGGCCGCGCCGAGGGAGTCGGCGAGTGCCTCGATGATCGCGAAGTTCTCCGCGCCGTTGACGCCACGGCCACCGGAGACCACGATCGCGGCCTCGGTCAGCTCCGGACGGCCCGTCGACTCACGGGGGGTGCGGCCGGTGACCTTGGTGCCGGTGGCCTTGTCGGAGAAGGACACGGCCAGCGCCTCGACCGCGCCCGCGGCCGGGGCGGCCTCGACGGCGGCGCTGTTGGGCTTGACCGTGATGACGGGGGTGCCCTTGGCGACACGGGACTTGGTAGTGAACGAGGCGGCGAAGACGGACTGCGTGGCCACCGGGCCCTCCTCGCCGGCCTCCAGGTCCACGGCGTCGGTGATGATGCCGGAGCCGATGCGCAGCGCCAGGCGGGCGGCGATCTCCTTGCCCTCGGCGGAGGAGGGGACCAGGACGGCGGACGGGGAGACGGCCTCGTACGCGGCCTGGAGGGCGTCCACCTTCGGGACGACCAGGTAGTCGGCGTACTCGGCGGCCTCGTGGGTGAGGACCTTGACGGCGCCGTGCTCGGCGAGGGCGGCGGCGGTGTCGGCGGCGCCGCCTCCCAGCGCGACGGCGACCGGCTCGCCGATGCGGCGGGCCAGGGTCAGCAGCTCCAGGGTGGGCTTGCGGACGGCACCGTCCACGTGGTCGACGTAGACGAGGACTTCAGCCATGGGACTTCTTCTCTCCTGCTTGCGAAGTGTGCGGGGCGGTAAGCGACTGCGGTGCCTTTAAATGAACTTCTGGCCCGCGAGGAACTCAGCGAGCTGCTTGCCGCCCTCGCCCTCGTCCTTGACGATCGTGCCGGCGGTGCGCGCCGGGCGCTCGGTCGCCGAGTCGACGACCGTGTAGGCGCCCTCCAGACCGACCTCCTCGGCCTCGATGTCCAGGTCCTCCAGGTCCCAGGACTCCACCGGCTTCTTCTTGGCCGCCATGATGCCCTTGAAGGACGGGTAACGTGCCTCACCCGACTGGTCGGTGACCGAGACGACGGCCGGCAGGGACGCCTCCAGCTGCTCGGACGCGGCGTCGCCGTCACGGCGGCCCTTGACCACGCCGTCCTCGACGGACACCTCGGACAGCAGGGTCACCTGCGGCACGCCCAGACGCTCGGCGACCAGCGCCGGTACGACACCCATGGTGCCGTCGGTGGAGGCCATGCCCGAGATGACCAGGTCGTAGCCGGCCTTCTCGACCGCCTTGGCCAGGACCAGGGAGGTGCCGATGGCGTCGGTGCCGTGCAGGTCGTCGTCCTCGACGTGAATGGCCTTGTCGGCGCCCATGGACAGCGCCTTGCGCAGCGCGTCCTTGGCGTCCTCGGGGCCGATGGTGAGCACGGTGATCTCCGCGTCGTCGGCGTCCTCGGCGATCTGCAGCGCCTGCTCCACCGCGTACTCGTCGAGCTCCGAGAGCAGACCGTCCACGTCGTCACGGTCGACGGTCAGGTCATCGGCGAAGTGCCGGTCGCCAGTGGCGTCGGGCACGTACTTCACAGTGACAACGATCCTCAAGCTCACGCCGGCTCTCCTACTGCATCGTCATTTCTGGGCTGCCTTCCACCAGGCAGCATAGGCGCCTGAAGCGGCCGATCCCGGTCGGGGCGGCCCGCGCTCCGAGCGAAATATTACTCGCCAGTACGCACTCTAGGCTCCCGCAGTAGGTTCCCTCTAAGCAAGCGCTTTGAACTGTGACCTTGACAACGCTGCGTAATCAAGCGGGAATCACCTTGTCGTCCGCGGGAGTCGTCACTCGCGCAGGCCGTTGAAGCGTCCCTGGTGGTACAGCAGCGGACTGCCCGCCCCCGTGGGATCACCGAGGACGACCTCCGCGAGGACGATGCGGTGGTCCGCCGCGGGGACCCGCGCCACCACGCGGCAGACGAGCCAGGCGAGCACATCGTCCAGGACGGGAACTCCCTGGGCTCCCGTACGCCATTTGGTGGGCGCCCCGAAGCGGTCGGCGCCGCTCCGGGCGAAGGTGGCGGCCAGTTCCTGCTGGTGTTCGCCGAGTATGTGCACGCCGACGTGGCCCGCCCGGGAGATCACCGGCCAACTGGAGGCTCCGGTGCTGATGCCGAAGGAGAGCAGCGGGGGCTCGGTGGAGACCGAGGTGAGCGAGGTGGCGGTGAAGCCGACGGGCGTGTCGCCGTCCTGCGCCGTGATCACGGCCACTCCGGCCGCGTGGCGGCGGAAGACGGAGCGGAGGAGGTCGGGAGAGGCGAGCTGAGCGGTGCCGAGGCTGGGGCCGGCGGTCATGGAGTTGTCCTTCTGCAGGAGGTGACGAGCGGTTCCGTGGCTGCTCATCAGCTCGGACAGCGAGCGCTCGCCGTCCGGGCGAGGTCCACATGGACGCGCTCGAAGAGAAGGAGTTCCGGGGGCATACGGTCAGGCTGACGATAGTTGACGCATACAGTCAAGTGCGTCCCGGCATCTGGGAGACGGGTCACCGTTGTGAACCGGTCGAGAGGGCGTCGGCGGATCACACGGCCTCGCCGAGTGCCGCGATCACATCCGCCTTGCGGGGCTGGCCGGTGGCGCGGCGCACGATGCGGCCGTCGGCGTCGAGGACGAGCACGGTGGGGGTCTTGAGGATGTCCAGGCGGCGTACGAGGTCGAGGTGTTGCTCGGCGTCGATCTCCACGTGGGCGACCCCGGGGACCAGCCCGGCGACCTCGGCGAGCACCCGTCGAGTGGCCCGGCAGGGCGCGCAGAAGGCGCTGGAGAACTGGACGAGCGTGGCTCGCTCACCGAGCCCCTCCCCCAACTCCGCCGCACCGAGCCGCTTGTCGCCGTCCCGTACGCGCACCCTGACTCTCCCGCTCCGCCGCCGCTGCAGCACTCCGTAGGCGCTCGCCACCGCGAGCACCACCACGCACACCACCAGTCCGGTCATCGCACCCTTCAGCGTTCACGAGACTGCAAAGATTCCCGGCTCCACTCAGCGTTTCCCCTGCGGAATGCTTGATTCATGGACATTGACGTGAGGGGGCCGCGCTTCGGTGCCGCCCTGACGACCGTGGTGCTGGCAGTCGTGCTGATCACGGGCAGCGCCTGGCTGCTGGCCTGGCAGACCTTCGCGTTCGCGCTGGGCGCGGCCGGCGGGGTGGGGCGGTCGCCGTACGGCTGGCTGTTCCGGAAGGCGGTACGGCCGCGACTCGCCCCGCCCACCGAGTTCGAGGCGCCCGAGCCGCCGCGGTTCGCCCAGGCCGTCGGGTTCGTCTTCGCGGCCGTGGGACTCGTCGGATACACGATCGGCCCCGAGTGGCTGGGGCTCGCGGCGACCGGCGCGGCACTCGCGGCCGCCTTTCTCAACGCCGCGTTCGGGTACTGTCTGGGATGCGAAATGTTCCTGTTCGTCCGGCGAGTGACCGTACGTACGGAGTAATGGCGGGCAGGATTCACGAGTTGTTCGGGCCAGCGACGTGACGAGGATCTCGCCGTTGCCCGGCTCCAGGGCTGGTTCCCCGTGCGTTCTTGGGGCACCATCTGCGAGATGCCGTAAACCTACGGCTGCGTAACTTCCCGCCGGGAGTCCCTTCCCTGGCAGAGAGAAGGGTCCACTCCGTCCTATGGCTGAGCTTGTGTACCGCCCCGTCGTCGGCCTTGCCGTCACCCTGTTCAAGGCTTGGGACCTGAAGATCGACTGCAAGGGCTCGGAGAACATCCCGCGGTCGGGCGGTGCCGTGCTGGTGAGCAATCACATCAGCTACCTGGACTTCATCTTCGACGGCCTCGCCGCCCTGCCGCAGAAGCGTCTGGTGCGCTTCATGGCGAAGGAGTCGGTGTTCCGGCACAAGATCTCCGGTCCGCTCATGCGGAGCATGAAGCACATCCCCGTGGACCGGAACCAGGGCGAGGCGGCGTACGCGCACGCGCTGGACTCCCTGCGGTCCGGTGAGATCGTGGGCATCTTCCCCGAGGCCACGATCTCGCGGTCGTTCACGCTGAAGAGCTTCAAGTCCGGCGCCGCCCGACTGGCCCAGGAGGCGGGCGTCCCGTTGGTGCCGATGGCCCTGTGGGGCACGCAGCGGCTGTGGACCAAGGGCCACCCGCGCAACTTCAAGCGCAGCCACACCCCGATCACGATCCGCGTCGGCGAGGCCATCGAGGCGTCCAAGGACAAGTACGCGGGTGCCCTCACCCGGCAGGTGCGAGAGCGCGTCCAGGAGCTGCTGGAGGCCGCCCAGCGCGCCTACCCCGTACGCCCCAAGGGCCCGGACGACACCTGGTGGATGCCCGCACACCTGGGCGGCACGGCCCCGACGCCGGAAGAGGTCCGCGCGGCGGAGGCCCTCTGAGGGACCTCGCCGTGAAGGCGGCGCGGACGCCCGGCAGGACGAGCCCCGCGCCTGCCGCACGTGACCACTCGCGACCACGGCGGCCGGCGGCTGTGGCCGAGCCCGCGGCGTCGGCCACGGTCACTCACGGCGTTCGCGGCTCGTGCACCGTGATGCGTGCCCCGGGGCTGAACTTCTCCAGCAGTTCGGCGAGTTCCGCGCCGGCGGTCTCGACGTCGGCGACCGGCATCGGCGCCAGGCTCTCCAGCAGGAAGAGTGCCGAGGTGCTGTCCTCGGCCAGCCTCGTACGCGGGCCCTGGCGCCAGTTCCAGCGGCGGCAGGTCACGCCCACCTCGTCGCGCCACACCACCTCTCCGGCGTCGGGGTGTTCGACGACCTCCTCGCCACCGGCGACCGTCACGAAGTCCTCCTGCCCCGTCGCGCGGACGAGGCTCATACCGCCCTGGATGCGGTCGAGGTCCTCCCCGCCGACCGGGATCAGGTGGGCCACACTGATCGCGTTGTAGAGATCGACCAGCAGGTTGATCCGGGGCAGGCCGGCCTCGGACAGTGCCCGCTTGGCCAGCGCCTCGGCCGAGTTGCGGGTGCGCGACGGCTTGGAGCCGAAAGCCGTGTAGGCCTCGCGCCAGGCCGCCATGTGCGGGTCCTCGTGCGGGGCGCGACCGTCCAGACGTACGGCGAGCCGACGGGCGGCGTCGTCGAGGAGCGCCGAACTGTCTTCCGTGGTGGGCCCGTTGACAAGTCCGTGCGCCTCGATGACCACATGCGTGAAGCCGGGCGCGAGGGAGCGCACGTCGTCGGACACGGTCAGCGTGAGAGTCATCGTCTGCCTCACAGTGCGGTGGGGAGCGTCTTCCAGAGGTACGGCCGGTCGGGGGCGGCCTTCAGGGCACTCAGTACGACCGGATGCGGTTCAGCGTACAGCACTGGATAGTCCATCTCATTGGACTGTGGATCGGGTACGAAGGCCAGCCGCTCACCCTCGAGGGAGAACTGCGCGTCCACCCCCTCCTTGTTGCCCCGCGGGTCCTGACGGTGCCAGGCGCCGTTGAACCGCACCGCGACCAGACCGTGCACCACATGGCCGCCGCCGTCGTCGTCATGCACGAGCCTCTGGTAGCAGAACGCGGTCGGGATGTCCTCCGCCCGCAACAGCGCGGCCAGCGCGTGGGCCTTGGCGTAGCAGATCCCCGTGCCCTGCTCCAGGACGTCCGAGGCCCGCCAGGTGACACGAAGGTCCCCCGAGTCCTGCGAGTGGGGAATGACGTCCCGGACGAACTCGAAGGCGGACCGCGCATAGCCATACGAGTCCTCCACCCCGAGAGCGAGCCGCGCGGCCGCGTCACGCACGAGGGGGTGATGGTGGTCGACGACCTCGTCGACGGCCAGATAGGCGGACAGGTCAAGGGTTTCCTGGATCAGCTGCATGCAGGCAGAGCATAGGAAAACGATCACCCGAGAGTCAATGACTTTTCGAGTGACCGCATACCTATGCAGCGATCTAAGTGCAGCGGCGACCTATCGCGCCATCTCCTCCTTGAGCGCCGCCACGAACCCGTCCACGTCCTCCTCGGTCGTGTCGAACGCGCACATCCAGCGGACGTCGCCGGCTGCCTCGTCCCAGAAGTAGAAGCGATAGCGCTTCTGCAGCCGCTCGCTCACGTCGTGCGGCAGACGCGCGAAGACCGCGTTGGCCTGCACGGGGTGGAGGATCTCCACGCCGTGGACCGCGCGCACCCCCTCGACGAGCCGCTGGGCCATCTCGTTGGCGTGCCGGGCGTTGCGCAGCCACAGGTCCCTGGCGAGCAGGGCCTCCAACTGCGCCGAGACGAAGCGCATCTTGGAGGCGAGCTGCATGGACAGCTTGCGCAGGTGCTTCATGTGGCTGACCGCGTCCTGGTTGATGACGACTACCGCCTCACCGAACATCGCGCCGTTCTTCGTCCCGCCCAGGGAGAGGATGTCGACCCCGACCGCGTTGGTGAACGTGCGCATGGGGACGTTCAGGGAAGCCGCCGCGTTGGCCAGCCGGGAGCCGTCCACGTGCACCTTCATGCCGTGTGCGTGGGCGTGCTCGCAGATCGCGCGGATCTCGTCGGGCGTGTAGACCGTGCCGAGTTCGGTGTTCTGGGCGATCGAGACGACCTGCGGCATCGCACGGTGCTCGTCCTCCCAGCCGTACGCCTGCCGGTCGATCAGCTCGGGCGTGAGCTTGCCGTCGGGTGTCGGGACGGTGAGCAGCTTCAGCCCGCCGACACGCTCGGGCGCCCCGCACTCGTCGACGTTGATGTGGGCGCTCTCCGCGCAGATCACCGCGCCCCACCGGTCGGTGACGGCCTGGAGCGCGATGACGTTGGCGCCCGTGCCGTTGAAGACCGGGAACGCCTCGGCGCTCGCACCGAAGTGGCTGCGGATCACCTGCTGGAGGTTCTCCGTGTAGGCGTCCTCGCCGTAGGCGACCTGGTGGCCGCCGTTGGCCAGGGCCAGAGCGGCGAGCACCTCGGGGTGGGCCCCCGCGTAGTTGTCGCTGGCGAAGCCGCGGATCTCCGGGTCGTGGTGGCGACGGGCGTCGGTCTTCGGAGGGTTCACGGCTTCTCGGTCAGCCACAGACGGTTTCCGTTCAGTTCGGCGGCGGGCTTCTCCCAGACGCCGACGATGGACTCGGCGAGGTCCTTGACATCGGTGAAGCCCGCGAACTTCGCGTTGGGACGCTCGGCGCGCATCGCGTCGTGCACCAACGCCTTCACGACCAGGATGGCAGCCGCGGAGGTCGCCCCCTCGGCCCCCTCGGCCTTCCCGGCCTTGCGGAAGTAGTCGGCCAGCGCCAGCGTCCACGCCTCCGCCGCGGCCTTGGCGGCGGAATAGGCGGCGTTGCCCGCGGTCGGCTTGCTCGCGCCCGCCGCGCTGATCAGGACGTACCGGCCGCGGTCGCTGTTCTGCAGCGCCTCGTGGAAGGCGAGGGAGGTGTGCTGCACGGTACGGACGAGGAGCAGCTCCAGCAGGTCCCAGTCGTCGAGGCTCGTCCTGGTGAAGGTCTCGCTGCCGCGCCAGCCGCCGACGAGGTGGACGAGGCCGTCGACACGCCCGAAGTCCTTCTCGATGTGGGTGGCCCAGTCCTGCGTGGACTGGCGGTCGAGCAGGTCGACCGTGTCGCCGATGACGGTGGCGCCGCCGTACGCGTAACGCGCCGCGTCCACGGCCTCCGCCAGCCGCTCCGGGTCGTTGTCGGAGCCGACGACGACCGCTCCCGCGTCGGCGAGTCGCATCAGGGTGGCCCGGCCTGCGGGTCCGCCCGCCCCGGCCACCGCGATCACCGCACCGCTCAGTGCCCCGTTCCTGTTGGTCATCGTCGCCTCCTGAGCCGGCTGGGCGTTGTCGGTACGGGTGGCGCTCACGCGGCGACCCGCTGGGCGCTCTCCGCAGTGATACCCCGGGTCGAGGCGATCACAGCTTTCAGCTTCTTGGAAAGCGCCTCATAGAACATGCTCAGCGGAAACTCGTCCGGAAGCACGTCGTCGACGAGTTTCCGCGGGGGCTGCGCGAGGTCCAGGGCCTCAGGGCCCTTGGCCCAGCGGGAGCCCGGGTGCGGGGCGAGGTAGGTGGCGACCAGCTCGTACCCGGCGAACCAGTGCACGAGCTTGGGGCGGTCGATGCCGTCGCGGTACAGCTGCTCGATCTCGGCGCACAGCTGGTTGGTGACCTGGGAGGCGCGCTGCCAGTCGATGAAGAGCTTGTTGTCGGTCCAGCGGACGACATCGTGTTTGTGCAGGTAGGCGAAGAGGAGCTGACCGCCGAGACCGTCGTAGTTGCGGACGCGCTCGCCGGTGACGGGGAAGCGGAACATCCGGTCGAACAGCACCGCGTACTGCACGTCACGGCCCTGCGGGAAGCCGTCGGCCTCCAGCTTCACGGCCTCCCTGAAGGCGGTGAGGTCGCAGCGCAGCTCCTCCAGGCCGTACATCCAGAACGGCTGCCGCTGCTTGATCATGAACGGGTCGAAGGGCAGGTCGCCGTGGCTGTGGGTGCGGTCGTGGACCATGTCCCACAGGACGAACGCCTGCTGGCAGCGGTCCTGGTCGGAGACCATCTCGCGAATGTCGTCCGGCAGTTCGAGCCCGAGGATGTCGACGGCGGCCTCGGTGACACGGCGGAAGCGGGCGGCCTCGCGGTCGCAGAAGATACCGCCCCAGGAGAAGCGCTCCGGTGCCTGGCGCACGGCGATGGTCTCCGGGAAGAGGACGGCCGAGTTGGTGTCGTAGCCGGCGGTGAAGTCCTCGAAGGTGATGCCGCAGAACAGCGGGTTGTCGTAGCGGGTGCGCTCCAGCTCGGCCAGCCAGTCCGGCCACACCATGCGCAGGACGACCGCCTCCAGATTGCGGTCCGGGTTGCCGTTCTGCGTGTACATCGGGAAGACGACCAGGTGCTGCAGGCCGTCCTCGCGGTGGGCCGCGGGCTGGAAGGCGAGCAGCGAGTCGAGGAAGTCCGGCACCTCGAAGCCCTCGTCGACCCAGCGGCGCAGGTCCTTCACGAGCGCCTGGTGGTAGGCGGCGTCGTGCGGCAGCAGCGGCGAGAGCTCCTCGACGGCGTGGACGACCCGGCGCACGGCCAGCTCGGCGTCCGACGGGTCGGGGGCGCCCTCGGCGTCGAAGTCGATGGAGCCGTCCTTGGCCTGCCATGGCCGGATCTGCTCCACGGCACCCTTGAGCACGGGCCAGGCCGGGTGATCCACCACCTTGACCACAGGAGGAACCCGCTCCTCCGAACCCACCTGCACAAGAATTTCCGTCATGACCCATCCTCCACGGGAGAACCTCGCGTAAGGACACCGTATGTAGAGGTGGATCGTTCTCGCAAGACCAGCCATCAGGAAGTTGTCCTGTGGAATCTCACATTCACCGGCAATTTTCCTGCACGAAGCAGATTCGACAACGACTTCAGCTTCGTTCGACCCATCGGTCGATCCCATTGAGTGCACCGGTGTGACGGGAGTCAAACGTCCGCCGGACTCGCCCACTCAGGAGTGACCGAATCCTTGCGGTCGGTGACGGAACCTTCCTGCTCTTTGGCGGCGCACGCCTTCACGACCCCGTGCACGACCGGATGCATCACGCGCCCGGACGACTACGCTGCGGCCTTGCCGCGTGGAGCGCTCCCTTCCGGCCACGCGGCCCGAGCCGCCGTCGACGGAAGCGAGTCAACCTTGAACTTCCTCACCATCGGTCATCGCGGGATCATGGGCGTCGAGCCCGAGAACACCCTCCGTTCCTTCGTCGCCGCGCAGCAGGCCGGCCTCGACCTCATCGAACTCGACCTCCACCTGAGCAAGGACGGCGCCCTCGTCGTCATGCACGACGCCGACGTGGACCGTACGACGGACGGCGCCGGGGCCATCGCCGACAAGACCCTCGCCGAGCTGCGCGCCCTGGACGCCGGCCGTGGTGAGCGCGTCCCGACGTTCGAGGAGGTCCTGGACGCGGTGAAGGCCCCGCTCCAGGCCGAGATCAAGGACGTGGCGGCGGCGCGGGCGCTCGCGGAGGTGATGCACCGCCGTGACCTGGTCTCGCGCGTGGAGGTGCTGTCCTTCCACGACGAGGCGCTCGCCGAGATCGCCCGGCTCGTCCCGGGCGTGCGCACCGCGCTGGTGGCCAGCCGCTACGGCACGGACGTCGTGGAGCGCGCCACCGCGGTCGGTGCGACCACGCTCGTCCTGAACATCCGGCGGATCACACTGGAGATCGTCGAGCACGCCCGCAAGGCGGACCTGAAGATCATCGGCTGGGTGGTGAACACTCAGGACCACCTGCGGCTGGTGCGCGCGCTGCAGCTGGACGGCGCGACGACCGACTACCCGGAGATCAAACGCACGGGCCGCTTCACGGCGTGACGGACTTGGGAGCGGTTTCGGCCCCCGGCTGCACCAGCTTCTTGACCAGCAGCTCGAACTGCAGGTCGTCGCGCTGGGGGATGCCGAACCGCTCGTCGCCGTACGGGAAGGGGGTCATCCGTCCCGTACGGCGGTAGCCGCGCCGCTCGTACCAGGCGATGAGGTCGTTCCGCACGGAGATCACGGTCATGTGCATCTCGTCGGCGCCCCAGGTCTCGCGCGCGGTCCGCTCGGCCTCCGCGATGATGACCTTGCCGAGCCCGGTGCCCTGGAGCTTCGGGCTGACCGCGAACATCCCGAAGTAGGCGTGGTCGCCGCGGTGTTCGAGGTGGCAGCAGGCGACGACGGTGCCGTTGCGCACGACGGTGAGCAGACGGCTGTCGGGCGCCTTGATGACCGCGAGGACGCCCTCGGGATCGGTGCGCTGCCCCCGAAGGAGGTCCGCCTCGGTGGTCCATCCGGTCCGGCTGGAGTCGCCGCGGTAGGCCGACTCGACCAGCGCGACGAGGGCGTCCACATCGGAGTCGGTGGCATCGCGGAACGTCAGGTCGGAGGCGGCGGTGTCCATGGGGTGGCTCCTGGATCGGGCGGTGGCACGGCGCGGGCACCGATGAGCGTAATCCTTCGCCCACTACGCTCCCCATGTATGGTCCACGTACTGAGCAGCCGAATCCTCCTGCGCCCCACCGACCCCGACCGCTCCCGCGCCTTCTACGGCGAGCAGTTGGGCCTTCCCGTCTACCGCGAGTTCGGCACGGGCCCCGAGCGCGGCACCGTGTACTTCCTCGGCGGCGGCTTCCTGGAGGTCGCCGGCCGCTCCCAGACCCCGCCGTCGCCCGCGCTGAAGCTGTGGCTCCAGGTCGCGGACGTGACGGCGGCGCACGAGGAGCTCACGAAGGCCGGAGTTGAGGTGCGCCGGCCTCCGGTGAAGGAGCCGTGGGGGCTGGTCGAGATGTGGATCGCGGATCCGGACGGCACCGAGATCGTGCTCGTCGAGGTACCCGCGGACCATCCGCTGCGGCACCGGCCGGGGATCTGAGAACCGGCCTCACCGGCCGGGGCCGTCCTGTGAGGGCGCGTCAGACGCGCGGGGCGCCGAGCCTGCCCTCCAACTGGATCAGCAACTCGCCCAGCAGCGCCGCCAGGTCGTGCTGCCGGTCGGCGTCGACCCCGGACAGTACGGCCCTCTCGTAGGCGAGTTGCTCCGGGAGGATCGCGTCGACGAGGTCGCGTCCCGCGTCGGTCAGGCGTACGTGGGCCACTCGGCGGTCACGGGCGTCTCCGCGCCGTTCGACCAGGCCGCGCTCCGTCAGCAGCTTGAGGCGTTTGGTGACGGCGGCGCCCGAGGAGAAGGTCTCGCGGGCGATCTCGCTGGGAGTCAGTTCGTGGCCGGTGCGGCGCAGGGTGCCGAGGACGTCGAACTCGGGGCGGGCCAGCCCTGCGCGGCGCAGCGGTGCGTCCTCGGCCTGCTGGAGGAGCGCGGCACAGCGGTTCACCCGGCCGATGATCTCCATGGGACCGGTGTCCAGGTCGGGGTGGACCGTCTGCCACTGGCGCACCACCTTGGCCACTGTGTCCCCGGTGGCCGTCCGCCCGTTGCCTGCCGTCATGCCGGTGTGCCCTCCGAAGCGTGCCGTCGTACCGTCGCCGCGAGCGTACGGTGTCCGGCTCGCTCGGCGCGCACGACCCGCTCCTCGGGCAGGGCACGTTGCCGCCACTCCCCGGCCGCGGCGTCGGCGGCGGCACGCAGGTCGGCGAGTGCGGCGGCGAGGCCACGGCGGGCGGTTTCCAGGGCGCCGGGGGTGGCGGATGCGTCGGCGACGGTCCGGGCGGCGTGTTCGCGGGCTCGTTCCGCGGCGGCGAGGGCGCTCTCGACGCGGTCGCCCGCACGCCGGTTGGTGACGGCGACCGCCGCCACGAAGCCCACGAGGGCGCCGACGAGGGTGTCCAGGATCCGGTCGGTGATCAGCTCGCCGGGCCGCTCGAACCGTACGAACTCGGTGACGAGCAGCGCCATCGGGGTCACGCACACGCTGCCGAGCCAGTAGTTGCGGCTGATCAGCGCCTCGGTGCCGAAGGTGAGGGCGAGGCAGCACAGCACGAGGGCGAGCCGGCCGAGGTGGGCGAGCGGGGCGACGGCCGCGAAAGCCAGCACACCGACGAGGTTGCCGACGACGCGCTGCACGGCCCGGTTCCAGGTGAGGGTGAGGTTGGCCTGGTACAGCGAGGCGGCGGTCACCAGGGCCCAGTAGGGGCGGCCGACGCCGATCGCGAGGGAGACGTACCCGGCGAGGGCGCACCCGAGCGCCGTGCGCGCGGCCAGGGGCGTGAGCGGACCGAGGTGGCGCCACAACGATCGTGGGGGCGTCGCCCGTTCCGCCTCCACGCCGAGGAGTTCGTCGACCGCGTCCCCCTGGGCGCGTACCCGCGGCACTGGCCCGGCGCCCCGCAGTGCGCGGGCCCAGGCACGCAGCCGCGCGGGCTCGGCGTCGGCGGGTGCGGCGAGCGCGACCTCGGCGCGCACCAGGAGCCGTTCCAGGGCGAGCCGGGGTGCCGAGCGGTCGCCGGTGGAGAACAGCGTGTGCCAGGCGGCCTGGACAGCGGCGGCGGCACGGGCCCTCGCCTCCCCCTCGGCCGTTTCGGAGTTCACATCGGCGTGGACGGCGGCCGCGTCGAGCGCCTGTGCGACGGCCCGGCGCTCCGGCCCGTGCGGCCGTACGAGACCGGGGACCATGCACACGATCCAGGCCCAGGCACCCGCCGCGGCGGCCAACGCGAGATGGCCCGGGACCTGGTCGAGGCTCTGCGGCACGAAGAGGGCCGCGGAGCTGACGAAGGTGAAGATGATGTTGGCGGGCGGCCCGATGCGGGTCGCGTCGCACAGCGCCTTCTGCACGGCGGCCAGCAGGGAGCCCACCGTGACCAGGACGACGGCGTCCGTCGTCAGCGAGGCCGTGACGAGCGCGACGCCGAGACCGCCGAGCATGCCCAGGACGACACCGGCGAGAACGCGGGCGCGAGCGGCGTACGGGCGGTGGTGCGCGTAGAGCGCGCAGAGCGATCCGGCCATCGCGTACAGGGCGAGGTCGAGACGGCCGAGCGCCACCAGCGTCAGATTCGGCGGGGCGACCGCGGCGACCGCGCTCAAGGCGGGCTTGAACCAGATGTCGGAGGGCCGCCCGACGCGCAGCGCGCCGGAGAGCGGGAGCCGGCGGGCACGTGATGGTCTGATGCTGCTCATGCAAGAACCTTAGCAGGTAATTTACTCGTGAAAGATCTCGGCATATCCGCGGCCTATCCGATGCCCCTCCCGCACGCCCCCCGTACACCCTTGCGCTCGCGTGCACACCGCGTGCTCCGGGCATGCCCTGACTGTCTGTCCGTCCTCCAGCCAAGCCGTCGAGCGCGGAGGTGCACGGTGCACGGACCGGTTTCGCCCGGTTGGCTGCTGGTCGCGCTGTGCGTGGCGACCGGGGTCCACTGCCTGCTGCGGACCCGCAGCTCCGTCGAGGAGCAGCGCCGCTCCGCGGGCGGTGAGGCGCTCATGGGCTTCGGCATGGCCGCGATGGCGGTGCCAGCCACCGCCCTGACCCCGCCGCGCTGGGCCTGGCCGGCCTACGCGGTCCTGTTCGGCGCGGCCGCGCTGCGTGCCCTGTGGGCGGCCCGGACGAACCGGCGCCACCTGCACCACTCGGTGGGCGCGCTGGCGATGACCTACATGGCGGCGGTGATGGCCGCCGCCCCCGGTGGTCATGGCGCGCACGGCGTCTCCGGGGTGCCCCTGCTGACAGGTGCGCTCCTGCTGTACTTCACCGCGTACGTCCTGTGGACCGGCGCCCGGCTGGTCCCCGTGGCGGCCCTCGCGAGCGGCCCACGCTCCACCGGCACTGTGGGCTGGGGCGACCGGCCCGAGGTGGCGCGGGCGAGCCGGCTGTCGATGGGGATGGCGATGGTCGCCATGCTGCTGGCGCTGTGACCGGGCCCCTCGGAACGAGCCCTCGCCCTCGGGGCTCGACGAAACCGTGGTCTGCGTCACTTTGCCGTCCGTGACCATGTCCCCGTGGGCCGCGTCACTCATAGGCTTCGCCCATGATGGTCCCCGCAGCGCTGATGCTGCTCGGCGCTCTGACCGCCGTCGTCGCCCCGCGGCTGCTCGCCCGGGCCGACTGGCCGGACCGTGAACCGGTGGTCGCCCTGTGGATGTGGCAGTGCGTGGTCGTCGCCGTGCTGCTGTGCTGCGCGCTGTCGATGACGCTGAGCGCGGCCGCCGCCTGGGTGGCCGTGCGGGGCCATGTGTTCGCGCCGGCGCCGCACGAGGTCGTGGAGGCGTACGCGCTGAGCACGGGTCACCCGTGGGCCGCGACAACCGCCGTGGCGCTCGCGTGCGGTGGCCTGTGGACGGCCGCGATGCTGGTCCGCGAGATCGCGCGGGCGCGCCGGCGCCGTCGGCAGCGGCGGACCGAACTCCTGGTGCGCGCCCCTCTGTTGCCGGGCGAGGAGCCCGGCACCGACCGTCTCGTGGTCCTGGAGGGCGAGCGCGCCGACGCCTGGTGGCTGCCGGGGACGGCGCCCCAACTGGTCATCACCACGGCCGCGTTGCGGCGCCTGAAGGGACGTCAGCTGGACGCAGTCCTCGCGCACGAGCAGGGGCACGCGCGGGCGCGGCACGACTGGCTGCTGCACTGCTCGGGCGCGCTCGCGAACGGGTTTCCGCAGGTGCCCGTGTTCGCCGCGTTCCGTGACGAGATGCACCGGCTGGTCGAGCTCGCCGCCGACGACATGGCCTCACGCCGCTTCGGCCGCCTCACGATCGCCCTGGCGCTCGTGGGGCTCAACGAGGACCGGGGAGTTTTCGGCCCGTGTCCGACGCCGGAGGCCCATGTCCCGCAGCGCGTGAACCGGCTCCTCACTCCCCCGGACCGCCTCACCGCCGCACGACGGCTACGTCTGACGGCAGCCGCGGCGCTGGTGCCCGTGATCCCCCTGCTGGTGGCGTTCGTACCGGGGCTGCGGGCACTCGGCTGACCGATCGGGAACCCTCGCGCGCACCGCGGCAGGGGTTCACGGGATCTCTTCGGACAGAGATCAACGAGTCAACCGGACGACATGGTTCCCATCGCGCCACGTGATGGGAACCTCACGCTCCGGCGTTGGCCTCCGACCCCACTGGTCGGCGAGGATCGCCTTATGCACCCCGTGTCCGTCGACTCACCGCCCCGCCCGCCCGGCACCCGGACCGTCGTACGCACCGCCGGCGCCCTCGCCCTGCCCTTCGTACTGCTCCTGCTGCTGGTGGCCGTCTCCTGGCAGCCGCTGATGTCGCTCGACGGCGACATCGCGCGCACCACGCACGGCTGGGCGGTCGACGAGCGAGGCGTCACCCAGCTGTTCCGCGTCCTGACGGACTGGGTGTGGGACCCGGTCACCATGCGCGTCATCGCCGCGGCCGCCATCGTGTGGCTGGTGTGGAGACACGCGGCCCGGATGCTCGCCGTGTGGGTGGCCGCGACCTGCGCCCTGGGCACCCTGGTCCAGCAGGGCCTGAAGGCCGCGATCGGCCGGGAGCGGCCCGTGTGGCCCGACCCCGTGGACTCCGCCCACTACGCGGCGTTCCCGTCGGGCCACGCCATGACGGCCACGGTGGTGTGCGGCCTGGTGCTGTGGCTGATGCACCGGTACGGCGCCGGACGCGTCCTGTGGCGTACGGCGGTCACCGTGTCCGCGGTCTCCGTCGTGGGCGTCGGCCTGACCCGCGTCTGGCTGGGCGTGCACTGGGTGTCGGACGTGCTGGGCGGCTGGCTCCTGGGGGCGCTGACGGTGGCGCTGGCGGTGTGGTCGTACGAGAAGTGGCTTGGCGCGAGGCGTTCTTGACCTGGTCGGGGCCCGGCACGAAGGATCCTGGCCATGACGATCAAAGCCGTGCTCTTCGACTTCTCCGGCACCCTCTTCCGTATCGAGTCCACCGAGTCCTGGCTGCGCGCGGTGCTGGCGGAGGCCGAGCTCGACCTGCCGGAGCCCGACGTGGTGCGGGCCGCCGAGGCCCTGGAGCAGGCGGGTGCGCTGGCGGGCGGGGCGTACCCGCAGGAGCCGCCGACAGGTGAGCTGGGCGATCTGTGGGCGGTCCGTGACCAGAGCGCCGAGCACCACCGGGCCGCGTACACCGGCCTCTCCCGCCGGGTGCCCCTGCCGGATCCGGCACTGCACGACGCCCTGTACGACCGCCACATGGCGCCGGTCGCCTGGAGTCCGTACCCGGACGCGGCCGAGGTCCTGGCCGCGCTGCGCGAGCGCGGGCCGGCCGTCGGTGTGGTCAGCAACATCGGCTGGGACCTGCGGCCGGTGTTCCGGCACCACGGTCTCGACCCGCACGTCGGCGCGTACGTGCTGTCGTACGAACACGGCGTCCAGAAGCCCGATCCGCGGCTGTTCGCCATCGCGTGCGAGGCGTTGGGGGTGGCGCCGGAGGACACGCTGATGGTCGGTGATCACCCGGCCGCCGACGGCGGCGCGGCGGCGCTGGGCTGCGCGGTGCACTTCGTGGACCATCTGCCGACGGCACAACGGCCGGACGGACTGCGGCCGGTGCTGGACCTGGTCGGCTGAGAGTGGCGTCGAAGACCGCAGAGGCAACCACCGCTAGCGGGCGGCTTCCCCACCCGTCCCGGACCATCCCCCGCGTGGCCCGGGACGGGCAGCTCAGGGCGCACCCCACACAGGGTGGTCACCCGGAGGCGCTGAGTATAGTTGGCCGACGGCCAGTCAACGCAGGAGTTACAGGATGTCCCCGCGCAACGCCTCGGTCAACGAAGAATCGCGGCGACGTTCCCGGGATCGGCTTCCGCGGGCGGCAGTTGAGCGCGTCGCTGGAGCAGGCCCTGAAGCCCGACGGACGTCCGCCCCGTGAAGGGGACGGACGTCCGGTGTTCCGATCGAACCAGCCGGGCTGACCAGTCGTATCAGGCAGATCAGTCGAAGTAGTCCGGCTGCGTCTGCACGTTGAGCTCGCCGAGCCGGACCCACCTGGCCGGGTCGGTGCGCCGGTCGCTGATCTTCAGGACGTCGAAGCCCTTGGCGATGTCGTTCGAGTAGATGTAGCCGTTGTAGTAGTACGCCGACCAGGAGCCGGCGGTCGTGACCCGGTCGGTGGTCAGCGGGCCGCGCTCGAAGTAGGCGATCTCCTTGGGCTTCGAGGAGTTGGTGAAGTCCCAGACGGAGATGCCGCCCTGGTACCAGGCCTGGACCATGATGTCCCTGCCCTTGACCGGGATCAGCGAGCCGTTGTGGGCCACGCAGACCTCGGTGTCGGCCTGGTGGCGGTCGATCTTGAAGTAGCTCCGGAACACGAGCTTGCGGTGGTCGCCCTTGCCGACGATGTCGTAGATGCCGTCCGCGCCGCGGTTCGGTCCGATCTCCGCGTTGCAGGTGGCCGCTCCGCCGCCGCCCAGCTCGTCGGTGAACACGACCTTGTTCGCCCTCTGGTTGAAGGTCGCCGAGTGCCAGAACGCGAAGTTCACGTTGTCCTGGACGCGGTCGATGACCTTCGGGCGCTCCGGGTCCTTGATGGAGAACAGGATGCCGTCACCCATGCACGCGCCCGCCGCGAGGTCCTTCGAGGGCAGCACGGTGATGTCGTGGCAGCCGCTGGTCTTGGTCACACCCGGGTTGGTGGGTCCGCCCGGGTTGCCGCCGCCGTCCGGTCCCTCACCGGGGAAGAGCACGGGAAAGTTGACGACGGCCGCCTTCTCGGGTGCCTTGCGCGGCACCTTGATGATGGAGATGCCGTCGTGCGGCGGCCGGCAGTCGGGGAACGAGGCATCCGGCGCGTACGAGGAGACGTACACGTAGATGTTCTTGCGCTCGGGCACCAGGGTGTGGGTGTGCGAGCCGCACGCGGTCTCGACGGCGGCGACGTACTTCGGGTTCGTCTTGTCGCTGATGTCGAAGACCTTCATGCCCTCCCACGAGGACTTCTCGGTCGCGGGCTGCGTGGTGCTGTTGCAGGAGTTGTCGCTGCGCGAGGAGTCGGTGGACAGGAACAGCAGGTCGCCGGAGACGGAGATGTCGTTCTGCCCGCCCGGGCAGAGGACCTGGGACACGGTCTTCGGCGCCTTCGGGTTGCTGATGTCGAAGACGCGGAAGCCGTCGTTGTTGCCGGCGAAGGCGTACTTGCCCTGGAAGGCCAGGTCCGTGTTGGTGGCGGGCAGCAGGTCCTTGGGGATGTTGGTGAGGTGCTCGATGTTGTCGGAGTGGACGATCTCGTCGACTCCGGGTATCTCGCCGCTCTTGATCGCCGCCCGCGCCTCGGCGGCCTCGCTCTTCGAGACCTTCTCCGACGCGGCGGGGCCGTCCCCGGGGTCGGGGGTCGCGGCAGCCGGTCCGGCCGTGAGCAGCGCCGCCAGGAGTCCCACCGCGGTCGCGGCAACTCCGAGGCGTCTACGGCGCGTTCGCAGGTCGTCTAACAGGGTCACTGTGTCCTCCCTCGTAGCCGTTCACACAGGAACGGTTGCGGACCACCGAAGTATCGTCTGCATCATGCACAGATCAATAGACGGCAACGCACTCGTAATGAATCTTTTTTGATCACTCACGCGTCGAACCGTGCTAGACCGGTCATCAACACTCACGAGGTGTACGTCAGTTCGTGTGTCCCAGGAGGTCACTGTGCTCGTCCGCCGTACGTCCCGCACGTCACTGATCGCGGCGTTACTGGTGGCCGCCACGCTCACGCTGGCGGGCTGCGACTCCGGTTCCGACTCCGGCGGGGACGCCGGCTCGGCCAAGGCGACCGACCCGAAGGTGATCGCTCCCGGCAAGCCGGGCGAGGCGGCGGAGACCCTCTCCGCGAAGGACGCCGAGGAACACCGCGCCGAGGACGACTCTCCGAACTCGGCGGACGTCGCGTACGCGCGGATGATGATCAAACACCACACCCAGGCCCTGGAGATGACCGGACTCGCACCGAAACGTGCCGAGTCGACCAAGGTCAGGCGCCTCGCCGAACGGATCTCGGCCGCGCAGGAGCCGGAGATCTCCAGCATGGAGAGTTGGCTCGAATCCAACGGCAGGGACAAGGACGGCACTTCGGACGAGCACGCGCACGGGGCGATGCCCGGGATGGCGACCGAGGCGCAGCTGAAGAAGCTGCGCGCGGCGAAGGGGAAGGCGTTCGACCAACTCTTCCTGACCCTGATGATCACCCATCACGAGGGGGCGATCACGATGGCCACGGAGGTGAAGGCACAGGGCAACAACATCCTGGTCGAGGAGATGGCCGACGACGTGATCGCGCAGCAGGCGGCGGAGATGAGCCGGATGCGCGCGATGCTGTGACGGCCGTCCGGCGCGCTGACCCGCCCCGTAAGGGCGCTCAGCGCCGCTGGTGACGGGGCGTGAGGAAGCCCTCGTCCCGTGCTCCGGCGATCAGCTTGAGCGACCTGCGGCGGTTGTGGCCGGTCGCGCGCATCACCGCGAGGACCGGATCGACCCCCTGCTCCTGGGCGGCGCGGTACTCCTCGGCGACGCGCCGCGACCCCTCGACACCGTGCGGCCAGGCGGACCGGGCGCCGCACGCCTCGAAGAGCGGACCCTCGACCCAGTCGGCGAGCACGGTCAGGTCGTCCAGGGACAGAGGCGGCTGGGCCCGTACCTCTTCGAGGAGGACGTGCCCGCCGGTCACCACGGCGAGCAGGTCGACACGGGCGCCGTCGGGGAAGGCCAGCCGGGCGTTGTACCAGGCCGTGGCTCCGTCGCGCTCCTGCACTTCCCACGCGGGCCACACGGAGACGACCCCGTCCGGACGGCTCCGACCAGAAAGGTGGACAAACGATGCTTCCAGCACATACGCAACGTAAGCGAATGATCACATTCCCTGCGCACCACCACGCGCGCCGGGACACGTACGGCACCCCGTCAGCGCAGCGGAGAACCACCCCGTCGGGTGGTGTCGCGTCGGCTGCCCTCCCCCTGGCGGGCGCCGCGGTGCGATGCTGAAGGCATCAGCGATCTCCTCGCGTAAGGAGTTCCGCCGTGCTGCGTGTCGCCGTCGTCGGCTCGGGACCGAGCGGGGTCTACTCCGCGCAGACCCTGGTGCAGCAGGATCCCGCGGTGCACGTCGACGTCCTGGACCGGCTGCCGTGCCCGTACGGCCTGGTGCGGTACGGGGTCGCGCCCGACCACGAGAAGATCAAGTCGCTGCAGAACAACCTGCGGACCGTGCTGGAGCACGAGCGGGTGCGCTTCCTGGGCGGAGTCGAGGTCGGCCCGGCCGGGCTGCCCGTCGAGCGCCTGCGGGAGCTGTACCACGCGGTGGTGTACTGCGTGGGCGCCGCCACGGACCGGCATCTCGGCATTCCGGGCGAGGAGCTGCGGGGCAGCTGGTCGGCGACCGAGTTCGTGTCCTGGTACAGCGCGCACCCGGACTCCCTCGCGGACGGGTTCGTTCTCGGTGCCCGGGCGGCCGTGGTGATCGGCGTGGGGAACGTCGCGGTGGACGTGACCCGGATGCTGGCCCGCGGCGCGTCGGAGCTGAGCCCCACCGACATGCCGCAGGCGGCCCTGTCCGCGCTCGCCGCCAGCAAGGTCTCGCAGGTCCACATGGTGGGGCGGCGCGGCCCGTCGCAGGCGCGCTTCACCACCAAGGAGCTGCGCGAGCTGGGCACCCTGCCGGGCACCCGGGTGAGCGTGAATCCGGCGGAGCTGGAGCTCGACCCGGCCTACGGCGATCCGTCCGGGCTGCCCGCGCCCCAGCGGCGCAACGTGGAGGTGCTGCGGGGCTGGGCCTCCACGCCCTCCGGGGACGACCGGCACAGCGTCCGGCTGCGCTTCTTCCTCCGGCCGGTCGAGTTCCTCGCCGACGGCGACCGGGTGTGCGGGGTGCGCTTCGAGCGGACGGAGCCGGACGGGCGGGGCGGGGTGACGGGCACCGGGCGGTACGAGGAGATCGAGGCCCAGTTGGTGCTGCGTTCCGTGGGTTATCGAGGGGTGCCGCTCGACGGCCTGCCCTTCGACGCGGAGCACGGCACGGTGCCGCATCTGGCCGGGCGGGTACTGCGCGACGGCGTGGTGGCTCCGGGCGAGTACGTGGCCGGGTGGATCAAGCGGGGCCCGACCGGCGTGATCGGAACCAACCGGCCGTGCGCCAAGGAGACGGCGACCTCGCTGCTGGAGGACGCCCCCGTCCTCGTACGCCGGGAGGTTCCCGAGGATCCACTCGCCGCGCTGCGGGCGGCCGGGATCGCCCCCGTGGAGTGGACGGGATGGGAGGCGATCGAGCGGGCCGAGGCGGAGCTCGGGGCCTCGCTCGGGCGGGGTGTCGTGAAGCTGCCGGACTGGGAGTCACTGCTGGCCGCGGCGCGGAGGTGCGCCCCGTAGGGGGCGCGGGGAACTGCGCGACCAGCTGCCCACGACCCGCGGGGACGACACACAGCGGCAACGCCTCCGCAATCAACACATTGTTCAAGTCGCTTACGGTCTCGAATTGCCCTTCCCCCCGTCCCGGCTCGCTCTGGAGTGCCCATGGCCAAAACTGCCCCCGTGCATCCCGTCGACGAGGTACCCCCGGTACGCCAACTCGCCGCCTTCGGCCTGCAACACGTCCTCGCGATGTACGCGGGCGCCGTGGCCGTACCGCTGATCGTGGGCGGCGCGATGAAGCTGTCGCCCGCCGACATGGCGTACCTGATCACCGCGGACCTGCTGGTGTGCGGGATCGCGACGCTCCTCCAGTGCGTGGGCGTGTGGCGGTTCGGGGTGCGGCTGCCGATCATGCAGGGCTGTACGTTCGCGGCCGTGTCGCCGATGGTGCTCATCGGCACGGAGGGCGGCGGTCTGCCCGCGATCTACGGGTCGGTGATCGTGGCCGGGCTCGCGATCATGCTGCTCGCGCCGGTCTTCGGCCGGCTCCTGCGCTTCTTCCCGCCGCTCGTCACGGGCACCGTCATCCTCGTCATCGGCGTCTCCCTGCTGCCCGTCGCGGGCAACTGGGCCGCCGGCGGGGTGGGCGCGGAGGACTTCGGGGAGCCGAGGAACCTGGCGCTCGCCGCCTTCGTCCTCCTCGTGGTGCTGGGCGTGCAGCGGTTCGCGCCCGTGCTCCTGAGCCGGATCGCGGTGCTGGTCGGCATCGGTGCGGGGCTCGCGGTCGCGGTGCCGTTCGGGTTCACGGACTTCAGCGGGGTCGGCGACGCCGACTGGCTGGGCATCAGCACGCCGTTCCACTTCGGCGCGCCCACGTTCCACGTCTCGGCGATCGTGTCGATGCTGGTGGTGGCGCTGGTGACGATGACGGAGACCACGGGTGACCTCATCGCGGTCGGCGAGATGACCGACCGGAAGGTCGAGCCGCGCTCGCTCGCCGACGGTCTGCGGGCCGACGGCTTCTCCACCGTCCTCGGCGGGGTGTTCAACACGTTCCCGTACACGGCGTACGCCCAGAACGTCGGCCTCGTCGGCATGACCCGCGTCCGCAGCCGCTGGGTCGTCGCCACCGCCGGAGGCATCCTCGTGCTGCTCGGCCTGCTGCCCAAGCTGGGCGCCGTGGTGGCCGCGATACCCGCGCCGGTGCTCGGCGGCGCGGGCCTGGTGATGTTCGGTACGGTCGCCGCGAGCGGCCTGCGCACGCTGACCCGGGTCGACTTCCGGGGCAACAACAACCTGACGGTCGTGGCGGTGTCGGTGGCGGTCGGGATGCTGCCGGTCGGGGTGCCGACGGTCTACGACAAGTTCCCGGAGTGGTTCCAGACGGTGATGGACAGCGGGATCAGCGCGGGCTGTGTCACGGCGATCGTGCTGAACCTGCTCTTCAACCACCTTCCCGCGAAGGCCGGTTCGGACGCCGAGGCGGACGGCCTGGCCGGCGGCGGCGGTGAGGAGGGCGTCGAGAAGGCCCGGGAAGAGGCCGTCTAGCTGCTGCATGGCCGACGCCCTCTTGCCGGGCCTACGGAGCCACCGGGGCGAGTTTGGCCCGGAACTGCCGCAGGAAGGTGGGCTGTTCGGTGATGCGCAGGCCGGGAATCCGGTGGGCGTCACGGACGGTGCGGACGAGGGTCTGTCCGACGTGGTCCCAGTGGCCACGGGTGTACGTCCGGCGCGGCACCGCCAGCCGCAGCAGTTCGTAGGGCGCGCTGGTGAGTGGGGCGCCGTGTTCGTCCTCCGTCCCCAGGTAGAGGGAGCCGAGCTCCACGCTGCGGATACCGCCCTCCAGATACAACTGGCAGGCCAGCGCCTGGCCGGGGAACCGGTGCGGCGGGATGTGCGGCAGCAGGCGGCCGGCGTTGAGGTAGAGCGCGTGCAGACCGGGCGGCTCGACGATGTCGACGCCCGCCGACCGCACCAGGTCCGCCAGGTACGCGGTGTCCTCGGCCCGGGCGCGCAGATACCCCGGATCGGTGACCTCGGTCAGACCCTGGGCGACCATGTCCAGGTCGCGCCCGGCCAGTCCGCCGTACGTGGGGAAGCCTTCGGTGGCGATGAGCAGCAGTTCGCAGCGCCGGGCGAGGTCGGTGTCGTGCAGGCCCAGGAAGCCGCCGATGTGGGCGATGCCGTCCTTCTTCGCGCTCATCGCGCAGCCGTCGGCGAGCCGGAACGCTTCCTCGGCGACCTGCCGCGGGCTGCGGTCGCGGTACGCGGCCTCCCGCTGGGTGACCAGCCAGGCGTTCTCCGCGAACCGTGCCGCGTCCAGGATCAGCGGCACCCCGTGCTCCCGGCAGAGGGACGAGGTCAGCGTCAGGTTGGCCATGGACACCGGCTGTCCCCCGCCGCCGTTGTTGGTGAGTGTCATGATCACAGCGGCGACTCGGGAGCCGTCCGGTCCGTCCAGGACGGCCTTCAGACGGGCGGTGTCGATGTTCCCCTTGAACGGCTCCGTACTGTCCAGGTCCCGGGCCTCGGGGCACGGCAGGTCCCATGCCTCGCCCCCGGCCAGCGCGACGTTGGCCCGCAGGGTGTCGAAGTGCGTGTTGCTCAGGAAGACCTTGCCGGGGCTGAGGAGGGTCGAGACCAGGAGCCGCTCGGCCGCCCGCCCCTGGTGCACCGGAAGGATGTACGGAAAGCCGGTCAGCTCCCGGACGGTGTGGTGGAAGCGGTGGAAGGAGCGCGACCCGGCGTACGACTCGTCACCCTCCATCCCGGCGGCCAACTGGGCGGCGGAGAGGGCGCCGGTCCCCGAGTCGGTGAGCAGGTCGACGGTGACCTCGTCGGCCCGCAGGTCGAAGAGGTTGTAGTGGACGCGGGCGAGGGCGGCCTGCCGTTGCTCGCGGGTGGTGACGGGGATCGGCTCGACAACCTTGATCCGGTACGGTTCCACGGTCGATGGTCCTTTCGGGCTACTTGTCGGCCGACGCGTCGGCCGAGGTGGTGGGGTCCATGGCGGAGCGGCCGTCGGCCGGGACCACGAGTGCGGTGCTCTCCCGTGGCGGGAAGACGCGGTACGCCTCGGAGGAGAAGTAGGCCGTGATCCGCGGTGCCTGTCGGCCGGCCTGGACGAGACTCAGGTACGGGATGAGACCCACCCCGTCGCTCAGGTGCCGAGCGGTGAGCGCGGCGAGGGCGCGGTCGAGCGGAGCGCTGGGCACGCCGTACTCCCCCAGGAGCCGGACGGCGTGGTCGCGCGCCACCTGGTCGTCGCGGACGTATGCGCGGACGGGGACGTAGATGCTGTGGCCGGTGGGACGGCCGGTGTCAGCGCCCGTGAACGAGTAGCAGGAGATGAGGGGGAGCCGACCGAAGGGCTCGTCCCCGCCGATCCGGCGGCACAGATCCGCCACACGGTCCGGACACGCCCCGGGCACGAGACGGGCCGCGTCCCCCGCTTCGGTGGCCGTGGCGTGGTGGTGGGCGACGTAGACCTTCACCCGCGGCTCGGCCCACGAGCCCACGTCCAGGGCGAAGAACATGATGGTGGCCCGTTCGGGAAAGCGGGACTTCAGGTAGCACCTCACCGGCTCGAAAGCCCGAGCGTGGCCGACCCTCGCCATGGCGTCGCCGACGGTCTCCAGGCTCCGCCCCGCGCCCCGCGCGCCGGGGTTCAGATACAGCTTGAGCCCCGGTGGGCCGCCCGGCCGTAGTTCGAGGGCGCACCACAAGGTCAGCGGCCCGTGCGGCACCGGCGGGAGGAAGAGGTCGCTCACACCCGTCAACTCATCGAGGCAGAACCCCCATTGCGCCGCCAGCCGTCCCACGGCCGCCCATGCCGTCCGGGCGTTGTCCGGCAGTGTCCTGGCGGCGCACCCCGGGTCGACCAGCACCCGCAGCACGGGAGCGGCGCCGGCGGGGAAGGTCAGCGAGAACTCCACCGGCGTGTGATCGTCGGAGACGAACGACGGTGAAGGCGGCGGACTGGCCAAGGGCCGTGCGGCGGCAGGACCCAACAGGTCGCAGAGCACCTGCTGGTGGGCGGTCCGCCCCGGCGCGTCGATCCCGACCACGTCGCACAGCCGTCCCAACTGCCCGGCGGCGAATCCGCCCAACTGCTCCCAATCGGAACGCCCCGCGGCCTCGCCCGGCCGTCCGGCCCACTCTCGTGTGTACGCGTTCATACGTCCTCCCAGAAAGGTCTGTTCGCGGCTCAGGTGGGAAGTCGGTCGCCTTCGGCTGTCACCGATCTGCGGCCGGGTGCGGCGCCGGCCGGCCTCCGATGGTTTTCCGGCCATCGGTGCGGGACCTGATGCACCGTTTGTAGCCGCTGCCCGTTGTTCACGATCGACGGACTGGAACTGAACAAACGCATGCTGAACAATCCGAATGACCCCAGAAAGGTGCGTACAGGTGCCACGTGGAGAGCGCCCGCTGGACGCGCGGGGCGGCCCGCTGCTGGATTTCGCCGCGAGATTGCGGAAGTTGCGGGAGGAGGCCGGCAGTCCCACTTACCGGGAGCTCGCACGACGGGCGCACTATTCGATCGCGACGCTTTCCGGAGCCGCGGCGGGACGTCAACTGCCCACGCTGGCCGTCACCCTCGCCTACGTTCGTGCCTGCGGCGGGGACGAGCGGGAATGGGAGCTGAACTGGCGCAGGACGGCGGCCGAATGCGCCGCCGGGACCATGGGCGCGGTCCCGGACCGGGACGGGGAGACGCCCTCTCCGCCCTATGTCGGGCTGGCCCCTTTCCAGCAGTCCGACGCCGACACGTTTTTCGGCCGTGAGAATCTCACCGACAAACTGGTCGAACACCTGAAGGAGAAGAGATTCCTTGTTCTGTTCGGGGCATCGGGATCCGGAAAGTCCTCGGTGCTGCGCGCCGGAGTACTCCCCGCGTTTCCCGGGAAACCCGCTCTGGTACTCACTCCGGGCCCGCATCCCTTGGAGGAATGCGCGATCCAGCTGGCGGCCCGCGCCCACATCACTCCGGGGTCCCTGCGCGCCGAACTCGCCTCGGAGCCGCGCACTCTCCACCGCGTGGTGCGGCAGATCCTGGCCCGCTCGCCGAATCCGCCGGACGAACTCATCGTCATCGTGGACCAGTTCGAGGAAGTGTTCACTCTCTGCCGCAGCGCCCGGGAACGCGACGCCTTCGTGGCCTCGCTCCTGCACGCCGCACAGACCTCCGACAGCCGCTGCCGCGTCGCCCTCGCCGTACGGTCCGACTTCTACACGCACTGCACCCGGCTCCCCGATCTGGTCGACGCCCTGGCCGACGCCCACGTCCCCGTCGGCCCGATGACCACCGACGAACTCCGAGCGGCGATCGTCCAGCCCGCCACCCGCGCCGGACTGACCGTCGAAGGCGCCCTTCTCGCGGCCCTCACGGCCGACGCCCACGGCCGGCCCGGGGCGCTGCCCCTGCTCTCGCACGCACTCCTGGAGACCTGGCACCGTCGGCGGGGCAACGCCCTCACCCTCGCCGCGTTCCAGGCAGCAGGCGGTTTCGAGGGCGCCCTCGCCCAGACCGCCGAAGCCTTCCACTCCGGCCTGAGCGACACCCAGCAGCACATCACCCGACTGCTCTTCCTACGGCTCATCGCCCTGGGCGAGGGCACCGAGGACACCAAGCGCCGCGTACCGCGCCACGAACTCGACGACACACCGGACACCACGCTGGTCGTCGACCAGGCCACCCGAGCACGCCTGCTGACCGTCGACCGGGACCATGTCGAGCTCACCCACGAGGCACTGATCCGCTGCTGGCCCCGCCTCGGCCGCTGGCTGGGCGAGAACCGGGAGCAACTGCGCCTGCACCGCGGACTCACCGAGGCCACCGCTGTCTGGGAGTCCTTGGACCGCGACCCCGACACCCTCTACCGCGGGGTACGCCTCGCCGCCGTGAAAGACGTCCCCAAGGAAGCACTCAGCGCCCGGGAACGCGCCTTCCTCGACGCGAGCGAGAACGCGGGACGCCGCAGGGTCCGCCGTCTGCGCGCCCTGGTCATCCTGGTGCTCTGCACCGTAGCCGCCGTCGGCTTCGCCGTGCATGCCCAGAGCACCGTCACGGAGCAGCGCCACCGGGCCCTCGCCCTCCAGGCCGCCGACGCCTCGCTGAAGCTGCGCCCGCACGATCAGTCACTGGCCGTTCAGGTCGCTCTGGCCGCGTACCGTCTGGCACCGGGCACAGCCACCCGGGACAGTCTGCTCAGCACGCTGTCGATCACGTCGGCCGGTCGCTCTCCGGTCGGGTACGCGCTGGCTGTCAGCCCGGACGGCCGCACCGTCGCCGCGGCCGGCAACAACCGGCGGATCGAGCTGTGGGACATGGCGGTTCCCCGGCGTCCCCGTCGGCTGAGCGTGGTCGACTGGCCCGACGACAGCACCCACGCGCTGGCCTTCGGACCGCGCGGGGACACGCTGATGGCTCTCGGCCTCCAGCGGATGTTCCGGCTGTGGGACGTGTCCGACCCGCGGCGTCCCGCGCTCCTGTCGCAGACGCCGACAGGCCACGACGAGCTCGTCTACGACATGGCCGTGAGCCAGGACGGCCACCTGGCCGCCACCAGCAGCTACGACGACACCGTCCGCTTGTGGAACGTGACCGATCCGGCCCGCCCCCGCCTGCTGTCCGAGTTGGCCGGTCACTCCCTCAACGTCAAACCGGTCGCCTTCAGCCCTGACGGCAGGACACTCGCCTCGGGCTCCGACGACCGCACCGTCCGCCTCTGGGACGTGACCGACCCACGTCACCCGTCCACCATCGGTGTCCTCAGAGGCCACGAGAACTTCGTCGACGTCCTTGCCTACAGCAATGACGGTCGCACCCTGGTGTCCGCGAGCGACGACCGCACGGCTCGCCTGTGGGACGTGACCGACCCTCGCCGCCACCGCCCGCTGAGCCTGCTCCGCGGCCACACCGACGTGGTCACCGGCGCCGCGTTCGCTCCTGGTGACAACGCCGTGGTCACCACCGGCGAGGACGGCCGGGTGCACGAATGGGATGTGGCGGACCGCTCGCGTCCCACCGAACGAGCCTTCCTCACCAATCCCGCGGGATCGGTCAAGGGCGTGCGGTACCTCTCGGCGAACGGCATGATCATCACCGCGAGCGGCGACCAGACCGTCCACCTGTGGACCACCGGCCTGGACTCCGCTCTCTCCCGCGCCTGCGGGTACGTCCGGGTCACCATCAGTCGCGCCGAGTGGGCCGACCATTTCCCCGGCGTGGACTACCGTCCGCCCTGCGCGGGGCGTAAGTCGGTGTCAGAGACCGAAGGCAGCCAGTGACGGCTCCCCGAGGGGCAGCGACTGCTCCGCCCAGATCGTCTTGCCCGTGCCGCTCGGGCGGGTGCCCCAGCGGTCGGTGAGCTGGGCGACGAGGAGGAGGCCACGGCCACCCTCGTCGTAGGTACGGGCGCGGCGCAGGTGGGGCGAGGTGCTGCTGGCGTCGGAGACCTCGCAGATGAGGGAGCGGTCGCGGATGAGGCGCAGCTGGATGGGCGAGCCGCCGTAGCGGATGGCGTTGGTGACCAGTTCACTCACCACGAGTTCGGTGACGAAGGCGGCCTCGTCGAGACCCCAGAGCGTCAGCTGCTCGGAGGCGTGCTGGCGGGCCGTCGCCACCATCGCCGGATCGGAGGGCAGGTCCCACACGGCCACCTGTTCGGCGTCCAGGGCGCGGGTGCGGGCGATCAGGAGGGCCACGTCGTCGGCGGGGTTGTCGGGCAGGAGGGACTTCAGAACGGTGTCGCACATGGCTTCGAGGCTCTCGGCCGGGACCGCCAGGGCGGAGCACAGGGCGGCGGTGCCCGCGTCCACGTCGACGGTACGGGCCTCGACGAGACCGTCCGTGTAGAGGGCGAGGACCGAGCCTTCCGGCAGCTCCAGCTCGGTGGCCTCGAACGGCAGCCCGCCCACACCTAGCAGCGGGCCTGCGGCCACCTCGACGACCTTCACCGTTCCGTCGGGGAGGACCACGGCCGGTGGCGGATGGCCGGCGGAGGCGATCGTGCAGTTCCGGGACACCGGGTCGTAGACGGCGTACAGACAGGTCGCACCGATCTCCCCGCCGGTCCCGCTCTCGGCGGTGGCGAGGTGTCCGACCAGGTCGTCGAGGTGGGTGAGCAGTTCGTCGGGCGGGAGGTCGACATCGGCCAGCGTCCACACGGCCGTACGGAGCCGGCCCATGGTCACGGAGGCGTGGATGCCGTGGCCGACGACGTCACCGACGACCAGCGCCACCCGGGTGCCCGACAGCGGGATCACGTCGAACCAGTCGCCGCCCACGCCCGCCTGTGACAGCGCCGGCAGATAGCGGGAGGCGAACTCGACGGCGGCCTCTCCCCCGACGGCCTGCGGCAGCAGGCTGCGCTGCAGGGCGAGCGCCGTGGTCCGCTCCTTCGTGTAGCGGCGGGCGTTGTCCACGCACACGGCCGCCCGGCTGGCCAGCTCCTGCGCCAGGGACACGTCGTCCTGGTCGAAGGGGTCGGGAGCCTCCGGGGTCAGCAGCCGTACGAAGACCGCCACACCCAGCGTCGTGCCGCGCGCCACCAGGGGCACCGCCATCAGCGAGATCTCGTGGCCCTCCGCCTCCCGCATCTTGTCGGACCGGGCGTCGTGCCGAGCGAACCACGCGTCGAGGTCCGGCGAGCCGGTCCGGGTGAGCACCACCTCTCCGCTCGCCAGTGCGCGTGCGGGCGGTGACGAGGGCGGGTAGACGTCCGCCGCACCCAGGTCGATCGCGGCCTCCGGCACCCCCGGGTTGAGGGAGTGGTGCGCCACCCGGCGCAACTCCACGACGGCGTCCACGGCACCCACGGCCGGCTCCTCGCCCTCCAGGACCGAGTCCAGCAGGTCCACGCTGGCGAAGTCCGAGAGCCGGGGCACGACCAGCTCGGCCAGTTGCTGGGCGGTGTGCACGACGTCCAGCTTGGCCCCGATGGCGCCGGCGGCCTCGTTCAGCAGGGCCAGGCGCTGCCGCGCCCAGTGCTGCTCGCTGCTGTCGAACCCGGCGAGCGCGGTGCCGAGCAGTTCCCCGGAGTGGCCCCGCACCGGCCACATCTCGAAGTGCCAGGCATGCATGCGCCGGCCGGAGGGCGCGCGGGTCCAGCTCTCGTACTGGACCGGCTGCCCGGTCTCCACCACGATCTCCAGATGGCGCCTGAAGCCCCGGCTGTGCTCGGCGTCCTCGACGGTGTCCGGGAAGTACCGGTGCCGGAACACCTCCCAGGGCTGCCCCATGATCCGGCACGCCCAGTCGTTCATCCGCAGGTAGTGCTGCCCGGTGTCGAAGACGGACATCGACATGGACGCCTGCTGGAACGCCAGGTCGCCCAGGTTCCGCTCCCACGCGTCCGACGGCGAGGCGGTGATCACGTACTCCGCCCGCGCCCCGTGGAGTGCGCAGGCGCGCAGCGTCAGCTCGACGGTCCCTCCGTCGCGGTGGCGTACGGGTACGGCCACCGCGTCCTGGCGCAGCCTGCGCCAGGTTTCCGCCGCGTCCGCCTCCAGCAGCTCCGCCGCCGGCCGGCCGGTGACCTCGTCGGCCGGGTACCCGGTCAGCAGACGGGCCCCCTCGCTCCAGCCCGTGACGATGCCGTGCACGTCGACCACAGCCATGGCGTCACCGGCCGGGGCCGTCCGCTCGTCGTCGCGCGGAGGCGTCACCATATGCCCAAGAATGGTCCCGCCAAGGACCCACATCAAGTTGAATCCGGCACCGGGAGTAGGGCCCGGACTCAGTCGGCGGACTCAGTCGGCGGTGAGACCGGAAGGCCGGGGCGGAGTGCGGAAGAGCCGGGTGGGTACGGCGGCGGCCAGGGTCCGGTAGCCCTCGGGGTTGAGGTGCAGCCAGTCCCCGTCGTGGAGTTCGGCGCGCAGGCGGCGCGGGTCACTCGGGTCGCGTACCGCGCGGTCGAGGTCGACGACCGCGTCGAAGGTGCCGCTGGTGCGGATCCAGTCGTTGACGGCCTGCCGTGAGGTCTCGCGGAGCCCGGCGGGGTCGTCGTACGGGGTGTTGCCGCCGAACGGCAGGAGCGTCGCGCCGTACACGCGGATGCCCTGCGCGTGCGCGCGGACGACGATCTGCTCGTAGGCGGCGATGAGGTCGGCGGTGACGGCGCGCTGGGCGCCCTCGGTGGCCGCGGCGGTGCCGAGGTCGTTGATCCCCTCGAAGACGATCAGCCAGGCGACACCGCTGCGGGCGAGGATGTCGCGGTCGAGGCGGGCCAGGACGTTGGGGCCGAGGCCGTCGTTGAGGATGCGGTTGCCACCCGCGGCCTGGTTCAGGACGGCGACGTCGGTGGTGGCGGGGTACGCCTGGAGCCGGTCGAAGAACTGGTCGGGCCAGCGGTTGTTGCCGTTGGTCGTGGAACCGCGGCCGTCGGTCAGCGAGTCGCCCAGGACGGCGACGGCGGCCGTGGTGGCGCGGGAGACGACCTCGACGTCGCTCAGGAGGTACCAGTGGTTGGTGGCGGTCGCCCCGGGCAGGTCGGCGGCCGTCGTGTGGTCGCCGTGCTGGAGGTACGACGTGGTGCGGGAGCCGGGGTGGGAGGTGAGGGCGAGGGACTTCTGGCCCTCGGCGAGATAGGCCGTCACGGCCAGGTTCGTGCCCGGCCGGAGGTCGAAGTCCAGGGGGTCGGAGACCAGTTGGGCGCCGACGGGCACGGTGGCGGACTCGCGTCCGTTGAACGTCACGCGCTGAAGGCTCCGGGGCTCGATCGCGCTGACACCGGCCTGCCCGTCCCGGGGCAGGGCCACGGTCACGGCGGTGAGGGGCAGGGCGGTGGTGCCGAAGGCGTTCGAGAAACGCAGCCGGATGCGCTCCCCACCGGTGGAGACGCGCAGGGTCTGCCGCAGGGTGGTGTCGACCAGGACGGCGTCGCTCCCGGTGAACGGTGGGGGCGGCATGTTGCCGGGCTCGGTGAGTTGGGGCATGGCGGTCCAGGTGTTCACCCAGTGCCGCTGGGCCGTACGGGACTGCTGGGCGGCCGCCGGTTCACCGCTGTGGCCGATGGCGCCCACCGCGGACGAGGTGGCGACGAGGGCCAGTGCCAGGACGCACACGGCGATCAGGTGGGCGAGCGGTGCGCTGCTCCACGGCTTCGACGGCGGCGACGGTGGTGGCACTTCGGTGGGCGGCTTCACGGGCAACGTGCCTTCCTGTGCGCGGGGGTGGCATCGACGGGCGCGCGCCGGTGGGTTCCGGCG